>JAZLFI010000223.1:0-26365 GCA_045615725.1 Oscillospiraceae bacterium | reverse complement strand
TGGCTGGGATGGCGGGACTCGAACCCACTATATCGGAGTCAAAGTCCGGTGTGTTACCATTACACTACATCCCAAGATCTTTTTATGTGCAGAGGCCGGACCTAAATCCGGCCTCTGATTTATATGGGGTGGGTAAAGGGACTCGAACCCTCGACACCCGGAACCACAATCCGGTGCTCTAACCAACTGAGCTACACCCACCATATTAATCGTTTGGCACGCCAAGAGGGATTCGAACCCCCGACCTACTGCTTAGAAGGCAGTTGCTCTATCCTGCTGAGCTATTGGCGCATATCTCGCTCGACCATTTTTACATGGAGCGGGCGATGGGAATCGAACCCACGTATCCAGCTTGGAAGGCTGGTGTTCTACCATTGAACTACGCCCGCATGGCCGCTCCCTATATTCAGCCTTAAGATAATACCATTAAAATCGTAGTCTGTCAATACATTTTTCATGCATTAAAATGTCCGGATGTCTGAAAAACAGTTGCATCGGGGAATAATTCAGAGTATAATAAAAACGCTTCAAAAATTTGAAATAACGGAGGGCTCATTATGATAGAGCTTACGATGCAGGTCAGCGATTTCGACTATTCCGAAACGCTGGAGAGATTCCTCCCGGACATAATCAGTCTGCTCCAGGAGAACGACAGTGTTAATCCCCTTATACGAATGGCACTGACCGCTTCTCCCGATGCGGCAAAGGCGATTGTAAAAACAATCCTCTCCGCCATGACTCAGAGTCAGAAGGAGGCGCTGACGGTTAAGTTTTTAAATAAGAACATGGACAGCCTCTGCGCAAGTCTCAACGACGTTGCAAACAAAAACGGTGTTATACTCAGGTTGGAAAACGGTAAAGCCATCGCAAAATAGGGAAAACCTCCGAGAGATCGGAGGTTTTTCTTTTTACATATTTTTAAGTGTTTAGTTGAGTTTAGTATTCTTATGATGTATAATTATACCAATAACAAATTACATAATAAGGAAGGGAAAAATATGAAACAGAAATGGTATTTACAAACATGGTTGATAGCGATTTGTTTTGCTCTATGGTTTCTGATTCTTCCACTGATTGTGGGAATAATACTTTTGGTTAAGCAGTATAAAAGCAATAACAAATTATTCAACGAAGAGAAAACTAAACTTGCAGAAGAAAAAGCTGAGGTTGAATTACGAGCTGAAAGGCTCAATATGGTTACCTTAGAGCAGGTTAATGAAGAAATTGAAATTAAGAAAAAGGAACTTGATTCGTTGATTTGCAACAGAGATGCTGAGAAAGCTAAAATTGTTGCAGAATGTGACGACCATGTAATACAAAAGGAAAAAGAACTAATAGCTCTTCAGAAGAATCTTGAAACAAAAAATAAAGAACTGAAAGAGATAGAATCGGTTATTGAGAATAAAAAGAGCGAAATAGTGCAGTTAGATAACGAAATTCTATTACAGGATTTTGGAGTTTATGCACCGATGTATGACTTCGCAAATTCTGAGATGTATAAGGACAGACTTTTAGTTGTTCGGCAGAAGCAAAAAGACATGATTCAAGATGACACAGTTTGCAGTTATCCAAAGAATATGACACTGGATGGTAGCTTGTCGCAAGGAAAGAAAATGATAAAAGATAACGTTAAGCAAATTGTAAGATCTTTTAATAATGAATGTGATTCTGCAATTGCAAAAGTGAAGTTCAATAATATTGAGTCAATAAGAAAGAAAATAGAGAAATCATATGAGCAGTTAAATAAGATGAATTCGAAGCTTCAAATAGCTCTAAAACCGCAATATTTATCCTTGAAGCTTGATGAACTTAATCTTGCCTATGAATATCAAGTGAAAAAAGAAGAAGAAAAAGAGGAAGCACGCAGAATCCGCGAAGAGCAGAAAGAAGCCCAGAAGCTTCTAAAAGAAATTGAAGCCGCAAGAAAGCTGATTGAAAAAGAACAGACTCACTATGCGAATGCAATGAAGAGCATTGAAAAGCAACTTGAATTGGCAACGGATGAAGATAGACCTGCACTTCTGGCCAAGCAAATAGAAATACAGAAACAGCTTGATAAACTTGAAGAAGAGATCAAAGATGTCGATTACCGAGAAGCTAATCAAAAAGCAGGATATGTATATGTTATTTCAAACATCGGTTCGTTTGGTGAAAATGTATATAAAATTGGCATGACAAGACGTCTTGATCCTCAGGATCGAGTAGACGAACTTGGAGATGCATCTGTTCCGTTTAGATTTGATGTTCATGCTATGATATTTGCCGAAGATGCCCCTGCGCTTGAGAGTGCATTGCATAAGGCTTTTGATGATAAGAAAGTAAATATGGTAAATGGCAGAAAAGAGTTCTTCAATGTAACCCTTGATGAAATCGAAAGTGTTGTAAAAGCAAACTTTGATAAAACTGTAGAATTTGTTAAAATACCGGAAGCAGAACAATATAGAGAATCATTAATGATGAAAAAATCTGCTGTATAAAACGGTAAAGCCATCGCAAAATAGGGAAATCCCGCCCTTTGGGCGGGATTTTTCTTATATTGAAAGATGTTGACTTCTATGGTACAATACTATATTAATAAATTGTGAAGTTTTTTTGCCTGAAAGGAACTTTCGATATGAAGATTGTAATAATCGGCGGCGGCAAAATCGGCTCTTCGCTGGCGGAGGAGCTGGCAAACGAAAACCACGATATAGTCATCGTTGATAACGATAAAGAGAAAGTCAATTTCTTCTCCGAAACTCTGGACGTTATGACGCTTCACGGCAACGGCGCGGCTATCAACGTTCAGCGCGAGGCAGGTGTCCCCGATGCAGACCTTATGATTGCGGTTACTGCGGAGGACGAGCTTAACCTTCTCGCGTGCATTGTTGCGCGTAAGCTGGGCTGTGAAAATACCATCGCCCGAGTCCGCAACCTTGAATACGGGGAACAGCTATATGTGCTCAAGGACGACCTGGGACTTTCCATGGTCATTAACCCCGAGCTGCTCTCCGCGAAAGAAATTTATCATCTTCTGCAGATTCCCGCCTTCATTAAGCGCGATACCTTTGCAAAGGGCAGGGCGGAAATCGTTGAGATTGATATTGCAGCCGACAGTCCGCTGAAGGGTCTGAGCCTTGCGGAAATGTCGAATAAGCTCAAGGTAAAGGTTCTTGTTTGCGCTATTGAGCGTGAGGGCAAGGTGTTTATCCCCGACGGCAATTCCGTACTGCAGGAGGGCGACAATATTTTCGTCACAGCACCCGCCGCAGACCTTGTTGCACTCACACACGAGCTCAATCTTCGCCACCGCAAAACAAAGAATGTCCTCATTGTCGGCGGCGGACGCATAGCCGAGTATCTCACTCCCATGCTGTTAAAGTCCGGAACAAAGGTCAAGCTTATAGAAAAGGACAGAGCAAGATGCAACTATCTTGCCGAAAAAATGCCCGGTGCGAACATTATCTGCTCTGACGGCTCGAGCCAGTCGGTGCTGAAAATGCACAATATTGCGCACATGGATGCTGTGCTTCCTCTGACGAATATGGACGAGGAAAACATTATAATCGCCATGTTTGCCCGTAAGCTGGGTGTACCTCAGGTGCTTACAAAGATTAACCGCACCGAATACGGCGAAATTCTGGGCGACCGCGGTGCGGACAGCCTCATAAGCCCCAAGCAGATAAGCTCCCACGCCATTGTCCGTTACGTGCGCGCAATGGAAAACACCGGCGGCAGTGCGGTTATCACAATTCACAAGCTGGCAGGCGACCAGGCCGAGGCTCTTGAATTTGCGGTAACCGACTCGACTAAGAATCTGGGCGTTCCTCTCTTTGAACTGAAGCTCAAACCCGGCATACTTATTTCCTGCATAAACCACATGGGCAAGGTCATTATCCCCGGCGGCAGTGACAAGCTCTGCAAGGGTGATACCGTTGTTATCGTCACCACCGCGGGCAGAGATATTCTCGACCTCAACGACATATTTGCGAAGGAGTAATCCTCGGCGATGAATTATAAATCAATCAGAAAAACAGCGGGCATCATCCTCTGTGTTGAAGCCGCGTTCATGGTACCGCCGCTTCTGCTGGCGCTGGTTGACGGCGACAGAAACGTGGTATTCGGCTTCCTTATCGCCATAGCCGCAGTTCTGGCATTCGGTCTGCCAATGTATCTGCGACGAGGCTCTACCGAATCGCTGGACTCCCGCGACGGCTGTGTCACGGTTGCTATGGCATGGCTGACCATATCGCTTTTCGGTGCTATCCCGTTCTATGCCAGCGGCGTTATAGGAAGCGTTTTCGGAGCCATATATGAAACTGTATCCGGTTTTTCCACTACGGGAGCAACCATACTTACCGACGTTGAAAGCGTGCCTCGCGGCATTCTGCTCTGGCGCAGCATTACAAACTGGATTGGCGGCATGGGCGTTCTGGTATTCGTCATGGCGGTTGCACCAGTCGCCCGCGAGGGAGGCTCGATGTTCCTGCTGAGGGCGGAGTTCCCCGGACCTATGACGGGTAAGCTTGTTCCCAGAATGCAGAAATCCTCCAAGATACTTTATGAGATGTATATTCTCATGACGTTGCTGCAGATTATTCTGCTCCTTATCGGCAGTGTGCCTCTGTTCGATGCCGTGAATATTTCACTCAGCACCGTCAGCACGGGCGGCTTCTGCATTAAAAACGACAGCCTCATATCCTACAGCCACTATGCACAGACCGTCACGCTCGTTTTCATGACAATGTGCAGTGTTAGCTTCAGCATATTCTACTGCCTTGTCATCCGCGAATTTGCGAGGGTTAAGGAAAGCAGAGAGCTTCGCGTTTTCCTTATCTTCGTCATAATCGCGGCGGTGCTTGTCGGCTTTAACACCAACGGAAGCTTCGATAGCTTCGGCGAGGGAGCGCACCACACAATATTCCAGGTCATATCCATTATCAGCACGACGGCATTCCAGTCCGTTGAAAGCGGTATATGGTCGCAGTTTGCCTGGGCGGTGCTTATTATCCTCATGATAACGGGACCCATGGCGGGCTCAACCGGCGGCGGCATGAAGCTGAGCCGCGTTATGATTCTCGGAAAGAGCACTTACCGCGCTATCGCAAAGACCATTACCCCCGGCTCCGTTCATCTCATTCACCACGAAAACGAGATAGTCGACGAGGAGACCGTGTCCACCGTTAACAGCTTCGCGGTTGTATATCTCATGGCGATGGTTCTCACGGGCCTTGTGCTGTCCCTTGACGGAGTTTCCTTTGCCGATGGTATGGCGGTTGCCATATCAAGCCTCGGCAACATAGGCGCGAATATGGATGCATCCGTGTTCCCATTCGGTGCCGCGGGACTTTCCGTTCTGAGCAAGCTTGTGCTCTGCTTCGATATGTTCCTCGGCAGACTCGAGTTCTTCCCACTGTTAATAATCTTTGCTCCTGAAACCTGGAGAAAGTAAATAAAGACAAAACCCGGGAAGTTTAAACTTCCGGGGTTTTGTTATTTATTTCAGCAGAGCTGGAAGCCTGCGGGTACGGAGTCATCCAGCATGAGAAGATGAAGCTCTTCCTTGCCGTTTTCCTCGTGGACTGCGGAGAGAAGCATGCCGCAGGAATCCTGTCCCATCATCTTGCGGTTGGGCAGATTCAGAATTGCGACAACAGTCTTGCCGACCAGATCCTCGGGCTCATAGAACTTATGGATGCCGGAGAGAATCTGACGGGGAGTGCCGGAGCCGTCGTCAAGCTGGAACTTGAGAAGCTTATCGGACTTCTTAACAGCCTCGCAGGAGAGAACCTTGCACACGCGCATGTCGCACTTTGCAAAGTCGTCAATTGTGACTTCGGGAAGTACGGGCGGGAAAGTGGGGCCCTCAGGCTTCTTTGCCGTCTTTGCCTCGAGCTCTTCAAGAGCCTTTGCCATGTCAAGGCGGGGGAAGAGGGTTTCGCCCTTGCGGACGGTGATGTCTGCGGGCAGAACACCGTATTTATCAGCGTTATCCCATGTTGCAAATTCGGTTGCACCGATCTGCTCCAGTGCCTTGTCGCAGCTCTCGGGAATGAAGGGCTTGAGCAGGGTGAGCGCTACGCGCAGAGCCTCGAGGAGATTGTACAGAACGGTTGCCAGACGGGGCTTCTTTGCCTCGTCCTTTGCCAGCACCCAGGGTGCGGTTTCGTCGATGTACTTGTTCGCGCGCTGGATAAGCTTAAAGGTGTCCTCAAGTGCAACGTGGAGCTGGAACTTATCCATCTGCTCGGCATACTTCGCGGATGTGGTCTTAATCATCTCGACGAGCTCGTTATCGACATCGTCGGATTCGCGCTCGGGGATGAGGGTGCCGCCGAAATACTTTTCAGCCATTGCGGTGGTACGGGAAACAAGGTTGCCCAGGTCGTTTGCAAGGTCGGTGTTGATGGTGGAAATAAGAAGCTCGTTGGAGAAGTTGCCGTCAGAGCCGAAGGGGAAGGTGCGCAGCAGGAAGAAACGCAGTGCGTCAACGCCGAACATGTCCGCAAGGACATAGGGGTCAACGACGTTGCCCTTGGACTTACTCATCTTGCCGCCGTCGATTACGAGCCAGCCGTGGCCGTAAACCTTCTTGGGCAGGGGAAGTTCCATGCTCATGAGCATTGCGGGCCAGATGATGGAATGGAAACGGACGATTTCTTTGCCAACGATGTGGTGTGCCGGCCAGTACTTTTCAAAGTCGTCGTACTTGTCGTTGAGGTAGCCCAGAGCGGTGATGTAGTTTGAAAGTGCGTCAACCCAGACGTAGACGACGTGACCCGGGTCAAAGTCAACGGGGATACCCCAGCTGAAGCTTGTACGGGAAACGCAGAGGTCTTCAAGACCGGGCTTGATGAAGTTATTTATCATCTCATTAACGCGGGAAGCGGGCTCGAGGAAGGTGCCGCTTTCCAGCAGATCCTGAACGGGCTTTGCGTACTTGGAGAGCTTGAAGAAATATGCTTCCTCTTCTGCGTAGTGAACTTCTCTGCCGCAGTCGGGGCATTTGCCGTCGACCAGCTGGCTTTCGGTCCAGAAGCTTTCGCAGGGAGTGCAGTACATACCCTTGTATGCACCCTTATAAATGTCGCCCTTGTCGTACATCTTCTTGAAGATGCGCTGAATGGACTCGACATGATAATCGTCGGTGGTGCGGATGAAGCGGTCGTTGGAGATGTTCATCAGCTTCCACAGGTCGAGAACGCCGTGGTCGCCTTCAACGATTCTGTCAACGAATTCCTGAGGAGTTAAACCGGCTTCCTTTGCCTTCTCCTCGATTTTCTGACCGTGCTCGTCAGTGCCGGTGAGAAACATTACATCATAGCCGCACATTCGCTTGTACCTCGCAATAGAGTCGGTTGCGACGGTGCAGTAGGTGTGGCCGATATGAAGTTTGTCAGACGGGTAGTAGATAGGGGTTGTGATATAGAATGTACCCTTGCTCATGTTTCTCTTTCTCCTCTCATGTATGTAAATTGGTTTTATCTGAATTATTCAAAGGGTGTGTTATCGATTATCTCCTCGATAATGTCAATGGGGGTTATGGGATCGGGAGTCGGTGTGGGAGTCGGCTCCGGTGTGGCAGTTGCCTCGGGCTTCTTGCTTGCCTCAGGCTTCGGAGACGGACTGGGTTTCTTTTCCTCTTCGTGATTGTGGTAAACACTGTGAGCCTCGTGGGTGCGGCTTATGAGGTTGTCATCCTTGTCATATACACTGCGGTAGGTGTCCGCACTGAAGCCGTTGTTGGCACTGCCCGTGTAGTATTCGATTTTAACATAGCTGCCGTCGGTATCGAGACCCCAGATTTCAACTGTCAGCTCGCGGTTTGCGCACTTGGCGACAATCTTAACGGGGAAGCTGCGGTTATTCGTGAATGTGAATTCGGGACCGCCCCAGCTGACTGTTGCGTCAAGACCTGCGGGGAGATAGCTTACGGGGAAGTAGTGGCAGGTTCTTGCGGTGACATTGAGGTTTGCATAGAGCACCGCGCAGTAAAGGGTGGAGGATACCTGACAGATGCCGCCGCCGATTTCGGTGACGTTTTTGCCGTTTGCATATGCGCCTGCGGGCTTGAAGCCTGCAGCCTCGGTGCGCTTGCCTACAACTTCATTATAGGAGAAGCTTTCGCCCGGCTTTAAAATGACGCCGTTTATCTTTGATGCGGCAAGCTCAACGTTGGTTGCACGGCTTGCCGAAGAGCTTGCGTAGTTGCTCTTCTGAGAACCGAGAAGATCGGCGTAAAGATCTCCGTTAAAGTTCTCCAAGTTGCACTTGGGGAGGGTTATCTCAAGATGAATGACAACGAGCTCGCCTGTCTTTGCCTTTGTCCAGAGCTTCTGGGCTTCCTTGACGTTAAACTTTATACCCTTGACGCTCTCCACAACCTTGTCGGTTTTCGCGTCGTAGCGGGCATCCTGCGGATCGGTGCAGACTTCCTTGTGGAGAGCTTCAAAGTCGTAGCTTTCCGCTTCGGTACAGTTGAGCTCGTAAGTGATGCTCTCTTTGCCTGTTTCGAGCGCGTTGATTATCATACTGCAGAGCTTTTCGTCGTTAAGCTTTTCATCGTCTGCGTTTTTTATCAGGGACAGAGTGCCTTTCTTGTCGTTGACGACATAGCCGTTCTCGAGAAGCTTGTTTAAGCCCTTGGCTTCCTTGTCGATTATCTTGAGCAGATTTTCGTTATCGCCTGCCACGACAAGGTCCTTGACAGTAGCTTTTCCGCCTATGCATTTAAAATATGCAAAAAGGTCGCTTACGGGATTGCCGCTGTGACCGAATGCATATGCCGCTTCAGCGGCCTCGGTGCAGTCCATGGTAAGACCTGCGTCCTCTGCGCTCACGGTGAAGCTGTATCCTGCCGGAAGCTGAACCTCTACCGAACCGAAATCGCGGTTTTCCCAGCCTGACGCGGCAAGCGCGGCTGCGGCTTCGGTTTTTGTCATGCCGCCCAGCTCGACATCATCCAGCGCCATGCCGGGATGGATGGTTTTGCTGTGACCCGCTAATGCGCCTCCGCCGATGCCAAGTACTATAACCGAGGCAACGGAAACGGCGGCAATTATTGCGGCTTTCTTTGCTTTGGAGCCGTTAGTTTTTGCCGCAGCGGACTTTTTGGATTTTTTTGAAGTCAGTCTTCTTTTGACTTTTTCTTTTCTTATATGCTTACCTTTGTCTGCCATATCTTAATTTCTCCCAATCAGCTCTGGCCGGTCTTGTCGAGATAGAAGGACTCGAACAGCTCGTCATAGCCTACGGGTACTTCAGGTTTTTCTTCTTTTTCGTAGATTTCTTTCATCCAGGGGCTGTTTTCAGCCTTGGCACCGATCTGCTTGTCGAGAATTATGCCGATAAGCTGGTTGGATACAAGAAATCCCTGCGGGGTGAGCCGCCAGCGTTCGCCGTTTTTCATGGCCCAGCCCTTTTTCTCAAATGTGTTGAAGGAGTCCTCAATCGGCTCCCAGTCACTGAGATATATTTTATGATATTCTTCTCTGGATATGCCGTTAACGGTGCGCAGACCCAGCATCATATACTCCGCCGCTCTCTGTATGGGGACAATCTGCTCATACTCGTCGATAATCATCTTATCGCCGTTTACCGCGGCAATGTATTTATCCAGATCTTTTACGAAGCTGTAGCGCACATTGTTCACGCAGGAATGGGCGCCCGGGCCGAAGCCCATATAGTCCCCAAGCGTCCAGTATTTGAGATTGTGTCTTGACTCATATCCGGGGACGGAGAAGTTCGAAATCTCATACTGGGGATAACCGTAGCGCTCAAGAGTTTCACAGGTATAGAGATACATATCCGCCTGCTCGTCATCCGTGGGAATCAGCGGAGAGTCGGCATAGCGGTACATGGGAGTGCCTTCCTCAAGCTTTAAGCCGTAGCAGGAAAGATGTTCGGGGTGAAGCTCCAGCGCTTTGGACAGGGTTTCCGCCCAGTCGCCCTTGGTCTGACTCGGCAGACCGTAGATGAGGTCGAGGCTGACATTGTCAAAGCCTGCTCTGCGGGCGGTGTCCACCGCGGTGATTGCCTGACGGAAATTGTGGCGGCGTCCGATTATCTTGAGCAGGTCGTTGTTTGCCGACTGCACGCCGATGGAAAGGCGGTTTACGCCCTCTTTCCGCAGAAGCTTCAGGTCGCTGAGCTTAATCGAGTCGGGGTTTGCCTCGAGGGTAATCTCGCAGTCGAGACGGACTCTGCCCGTGCGCTTTAATTCGTCGAGAATTTCGACGATTTTCTTTGCACCGTAGTAGCTGGGGGTGCCGCCACCGAAATAGATTGTGTCTATTTCAAACGACTGCATTGCCTCGGCTGATTCGCTTATATGGGACAGAAGCGCGGACTGATATTCCGGCATCTTCCGCTCACAGCCCGCGAGCGAATAGAAATCGCAGTAGCCGCATTTGCTGGCGCAGAACGGTATATGAATGTAAATTCCTAATCGCTTACCCATTAATTATCTCCAATCAGAACAGCTGGCAGACCAGCTCTGCGTAAGTTGCGGGATCTTCAATCTCAACGCCGGCGATAAGCTCTGCCTGTGCGTAGAGAATCTTGCTCATTGCGGCGGCCTTGTCCTTGTCGCCGCTGTCGAATGCTTCCTTGAGCGCGGTGTATGCGTGGTGGGAGCCGTTGAGCTCAAGTACGCGGTTTGCGCGTACCTTTCTCATCTCCTCGGAAGGACCGTTGCGGAAGTATTTTTCCATCTCGAGGGAGATGCCGCCTGCGGTGGTGAGACAGCAGGAGGAGGAAACGAGCTTGGAAGACAAGGTTACCTGCTTGAGGTTCTCGTCACCCACGCTTTCTCTGATGAACTCGAGAAGGTCCTTTGCTTCCTCGGTCTTTTCCTCTGCTTCCTTCTTTTCCTCTTCGGTCTGGAAGCCCAGATCCTCGGTTACGATGTTGCAGAAGCCCTTGCCCTCGAACATCTTAATCTGCTCGAGCACCATTTCGTCAACGGGCTGGGTGAGATAGAGGATCTCATAGCCGCGGGAGATGACCTCCTCGCACTGAGGCAGGTTCTTTGCGTGCTGGAGAGAGTCGGAGGGAGCATAGTAGATCGCTTTCTGGCTCTCGGGCATATTGTCAACGTATTCCTTGAGGGATTTCTGAGTATCGTCGGAGCAATGGAAGATGAGCAGATCCTTGAGGAAATCGGTGTAGCGGCCGTATTCGTCGCAGATGCCGCACTTGATGTGGATGCCGAAGTTCTTCCACATTTCCTCGTACTTGGGACGGTCGTCCTTCATCATCTTTTCCATCTCGCCCTTAATCTTCTTCTCAAGATTCTGGCCGATGACCTTCAGCTGACGGTTGTGCTGAAGTATCTCACGGGAGATGTTCAGGCTCAGGTCGGGGGAGTCGACAACGCCGCGGACGAACTCAAAGTAGTTGTGAACAAGCTTGTCGCAGTTTTCCATGATGAGAACGCCGTTGCAGTAGAGCTTGATGCCCTTCTTGTCAGCGACGGAGTTGAGAGCATTGTCAACGTCCTTGCCGGGAACAAAGAGCAGTGCCTTGTAGGAAACGGTGCCCTCTGCGTTTACGCGGAGAACGATAGAGGGGTCGTTGACATCGCGGTAAGATTCCTTGTACCACTCTGCGCAATCCTCATCGGTAACGTCAGCCTTGCTGCGCTGCCAGATGGGAATCATGGAGTTTACGGTTTCGGGAGCGGTGATGGTGACGGTCTGCATAACGGGATTGCCGTCCTTGTCCTTCTCCTCGGTTTCCTGCTGCTCCTGGCGTGTGATGTCCATGACGATAGGCCAGCGGACATAGTCGGAATATTTCTTGATGAGGGCCTTAAGCTTCCATACCTCGAGGTAGGAGCCGTAGATTTCCTCATCGGTGTCTTCCTTAACGTGCATAATGACGTCGGTACCGGTTTCGGCCTTGTCGATTTCGGTTACGGTGTAGCCGTCAGCGCCGGTGCTTTCCCACTTGATGCCCTGCTCCTCGCCGAACTTCCTGGTGAGAACGGTGACCTTGTCCGCAATCATGAATGCGGAATAGAAGCCGACACCGAACTGGCCGATAATGGAGATGTCCTCGTTTTCCGCCTGAGCGGAATCCATCTCGCCCTTGAACTTATATGAGCCGCTCTTTGCGATAACGCCGAGGTTGGCTTCAGCTTCTTCCTTGGTCATGCCGATGCCGTTGTCGCGGACGGTGATGGTGCGTGCATCCTTGTCGATGTAAATGCGGATGCGGTAGTCATCGCGGTTGAGGCCGACGCTGTCATCGGTCAGAGACTGATACCAGAGCTTGTCGATTGCGTCGGATGCGTTTGAGATAATCTCACGAAGGAAAATTTCCTTGTTCGTGTAGATTGAGTTGATCATAAGGTCGAGAAGACGCTTGGACTCGGCCTTAAACTGTTTTTTACCCATATTTAAAATACCTCCGTATTATTTTACATACTTATATGAATTTATATTATACCACATAATCCGATATTTTCAACAGAATTTGGCATGAAAAAAGGCTATTCCTAAGAATAGCCTTTTTAGAAATTTTTTCTGTTTTTATGCGGCGGTGGGAGTGTTGCGCTTGGAGCTTATCTTCTGGAAAGCAACTACAAGTGCGACGACTGCAATACCGATAATGTCGGTGAGGGTGCCGGGATACATGAGGCACAGACCGCCTGCGAGAATTGCTATGCGTAAAACGAGAGGAATCTTCTTAAACAGGAAGCCGTTGAGGCAGGTTGCAACGCCGAAGATACCGATGACGGAGGTCAGTGCAATCTGAATGACTTCCCATGCGCCTGAAATGTTCTCAAACAGCAGGGCGGGGTTGAATGCGAATATGTAAGGAACTATGAATGCCGCGATTGCAAGCTTGGTTGCGTTTACGCCGGTCTTCATGGGGTTGGACTTTGCGATTGCCGAGCCTGCGTATGCCGCCAATGCAACGGGGGGAGTGATATCGGCGACGATGCCGAAGTAGAATACGAAGAAGTGGGCGGATACTGCGGGCAGACCCATGCGGATGAGGATGGGTGCGCAGGTTGCCGCCATGATGCAGTAGTTCGCGGTGGTGGGAACGCCCATGCCGAGAACAATGCAGCAGAGCATGGTGAGGAACAGTGCGAAGAATACGCTGTTCTGGCTGATTGCAACGATGCCGGTGATGAGCTTGGATGCAAGACCGGTTGCGGTGATAACACCGGCGATACAGCCTGCGACCGCACATGCAACGGCGACGGTGATGGTGCCTCTGCCGCCAGCTTCAAGGGAGGAGCCGATCATGCCGAAGAGCTTCTTGCCGAAGGTGGGAACGGTTTTTGCACCGTTTTCCTTATGCTCGCTGACGCTCTGGGAAATCATGTCGGGGATACCGACGACGATTGCGATAATGATGGAAACTGCTGCTGCGTAAGCCATGGTCTTCAGGTTTGCGGAAACAAGCCATACAAGAACTACGATGGGAGCAAGCAGATAAATCTTCTTGAGAAGAGCGCCCCAGGGCTCCATCTGTGAGCGGGAGATACCTTCAAGACCCAGCTTCTTTGCTTCGAGGTGGACGGCGATGAATATGCCGGTGAAGTACAGAACTGCGGGGAGGATTGCTTTAAGAGCAACCTGACCGTAGGGGATGCCCATATACTCTGCCATGAGGAATGCGGCGGCGCCCATGATAGGAGGCATGATCTGACCGCCGGTGGATGCCGCGGCTTCGACTGCGCCTGCAAATTCGGGCTTGTAGCCGGGTTTCTTCATCATGGGGATGGTGACCGAGCCGGTGGTAACGGTGTTGCCGACGGAGGAGCCGGAAACCATGCCGCAGAGAGCGGAGGAGATAACCGCAACCTTTGCCGGACCGCCGGAGGAC
Source organism: Oscillospiraceae bacterium (assembly GCA_045615725.1). Taxonomy (GTDB): domain Bacteria; phylum Bacillota; class Clostridia; order Oscillospirales; family Oscillospiraceae; genus F23-B02. The sequence continues at coordinate 12,544 of JAZLFI010000223.1, read as the reverse complement.
CAGCCTGCGATGCGGTTTGCAAGGTCAATGAAGAACTTCGATATGCCCGTTCGTTCCAGGAACGAGCCGAAGACAATGAATACGACAATGAACTTTGCGCAGACCTGAGCAGGAGTGCCGATAACGCCGCCTGTCGAGAAGAACAGAGTGTAGATAAGGCGGTTGAGGGGCAGACCGCTTGCGAATGCGTAGATAAGCAGTGCGCCGAGGACGCAGAGAATGGGAACGCCGACACAGCGGCGGCAAAGCTCAAGCACAACGAGTATGCCAACGATGCCGATAACAATTTGCAGGTCGGTCATTCTTGCGGCACTGGTAAGAGTGCGGCAGAGAACGGGGTAGGAGAAGCAGTAGTAGAAGAAACAGCCTGCGCCTGCCAGCATGATAATCCAGTCATACCAGGGCATGTGGTTGGGCTTTACGTTCTTCTTGCTCGCGGGATAGTACAGGAAGCCCATGATAACAACACAGCCGAGGAACATGGTGAGTCGGATTTCCAAAGCGGCCTTGTTGAACAGAGTTGACCAGATGCAGTAGAGGGAGAACAGCGCCATGACGGTGCTGACTATCTTCTGCGGTACGCCCGTCCATATACGGGTGTTTGACTCGCGGTCATATTTCTTCATAACGTCGTTGATCTGGTCTTCGGTGACTACCTCAAGCTCATCGGAGACTGCGTCAACCTTAATCTCGGGCTCCTTAGCCGGGGCGGCGGGATTTTTCTTTTTCTTGGACATGATGCCAATCCTTTCTGCTGAGTTCTGGTGCTTGCCTTAACGGCAAAATATTTGCGGCTCAGGCAAATACCAAAACAAATTCAGCCCTTTTAAAAGTGCGTTGACTACGGTGCCCAAAAGGGCACCGTAGTCGAATTTCATATTAAGTTTGCGTTAAAGATTACTTGGTTGCGACAGTGATACCCTGCTCTGCAAAGTACTGTGCTGCGCCGGGATGGTAGGGAACGTCAGTGATGGAGGATGCAAACTCTACGCTGCATTCTGCTCCCTTTGCGTGTGCTGCGGTAACTTCGTCCAGATTGTCGAAGATGGAGGATACGAAGCCGTAAACCGCTGCGTCGGAAACGTCGTCGCGTGCGAGGACAACTGCGCCGACTGCTACGGTGATGACGTCTTCGTCAGTGCCGTATACGTCCTTTGCAATGACGTTCTTGGTGTAGTAGGGAGAGCTCTCGAGCAGACCGTCGAGGTGTTCTTCATCGAGGGAGACGAGATATACGTCGCCGCCGGTTGCAAGGTCGGTGATTGCGGTGGTGGGTGCGCCTGCAACGATGAATGCTGCGTCAATCTTGCCGTCCTTCAGGCCGTCTGCGGAGTCAGCGAAGTTCAGGTACTGAGCGTCGATATCGTCCTCGCCGAGGCCGTATGCGCCGAGAATGTCAAGTGCGTTGAAGTAAACGCCGGAGCCGGATGCGCCGATGGAAACGGACTTGCCCTTGAGGTCAGCAACAGACTTGATGTCGGGGTTCATGGTAACAATCTGAACCTGCTCCATGTAGAGAGCGGCAACGACAGAGAAGCTGTCAACTGCGCCGGTTTCTTCAAAGATGTTTTTGCCCTGGTAAGCATAGCTCATAACGTCGGACTGGCAGAATGCAAGCTGTGCTGCGCCTGCATCGAGGTCTTCAACGTTTGCCTGAGAGCCGTTACCTACGACTGCGGTGACGTTTGCGTCGGTCTTGTCGGAAACGTGCTGTGCAAGAACGGTGCCGAATGCGTAATAGGTGCCGCTTTCGCCGCCGGTTACGAAGGTCAGATCCTCTGCCTTTGCGGAATCATCGCCGGCTTCGCCGCCATTGCCGCATGCGCACAGAGCAAAGACCATCATTACTGCCAGAAGCAGTGCCAAATACTTTTTCATTGGGTTTTCCTCCTGAATTTGCATAATATGTTTTGAATAATATCATTGCTGAAAATTCAATGTGCTTGAATTATACACTATTTAACTATACATTTCAAGTCTAAAATGCATAATCGAGAAAGAAAGCTTGCAAACATTTTGGCAAGTTAATGCGATTTATGACCTGTTTGCGTCGATTTGGAGTATAAATTTACAAATTGTGGAACAATTCTGCAAGTTTGCATGAAAAGACTATGCATTTTTGCAATTTTTCGCGAAAAATGAGAATAATTTTGGACTTTTTGCCTTTTTGCACAATTATTCAATTCAAAACTTAGAGGTTTTCTACATAAATCGACGGGCTTTAGCCTTGAAATCTCCCGCCGCTTATGTTATATTGTTTGCATCCCAAAAACAAATGTTCTCGGGAAAAAGACAAGAAAGGCGTTTACAATGAAAATTGCATTACTCGGCATCGGCGTTGTCGGCGGCGGTGTCCTGGACATCATCAACAAAAGAAACGATATGGAAATTAAGTATGTATTGGTGCGTCGGGATAAGCCCGAGCTTGGCGACAAAGCCGTCAAGGACATCAATACTATTTTAAATGATAAAGAGGTTGATACAGTAGTCGAGGTTATGGGCGGACTTTCCCCCTCCTTTGAGTACGTTTCCGCCGCTATGAAGGCAGGCAAAAACGTCGTTACTGCAAACAAGCACCTCGTTGCTCATTATTACAAGGAGCTGGTTGCGCTGGCAAAGGAAAACAATGTGGCGTTCCGCTGCACTCCCGCAGTCGGCGGCGGCATTCCCTGGCTGGTAAATCTTGAGCGCGTTATGCAGCTGGATAAGGTTCAGAGCTTCTGCGGCATAATGAACGGCACCACGAACTTTATCCTCGACGCAATGCACACCAATCAGAGCGACTTTGACGAAGTCCTTAAGGAGGCGCAGAACCTGGGCTATGCAGAGGCTGACCCCTCCGCCGATATCGACGGTCTTGACATTCAGCGCAAATGCATCATCACCGCAAACGTTGCCTTCGGCGCATGTCTTAAGGAAGAGGCTGTTCCCGTATTCGGTATCAGAAACATCAAGGCCTGCGACATTGCCGCCGCCGAACAGCTGGGCTGCATCTGCAAGATGCTGGCATTCGGCAAGGAGGAAAACGGCAAGCTTTCCGCATACGTTGAGCCCAGCTTCGTCCCCAAGGGCGAGCTTGAGGCCGCAGTTTCCACCAACCGCAACGTTATTTCCTTTGAAACCGAGTATACCGGCAAGGAAAGCTTCTACGGTCAGGGTGCAGGCCGCTATCCCACCGCATACAACGCAGTTGCAGACTGCCTTGATATCTTAAACGGCGTTAAGAGCTTCTACACCGACGTCATGGAGGATAAAGCTCCCGACAATTCCGCCGAGAAGCATGTTTACTACATCCGCTTTGCAGGCGAGGACGCATGGCTCGACAGCGTTAAGGAATCCGAGCTCTCAGGCGGCGTTCTGACTAAGCCCGTTTCCGTAAAGGAAGCTCACGACTGGGCAAAAAAAGCATCCGCAGTTGATGCAAAATTCTTTATGGCAGGTATTGTATAATGTTAAAGGTTGCAAAATTCGGCGGCTCGTCCATGGCGGACGCAGGCCAGTTCAGAAAGGTCAAGTCAATAATAGAAGCTGACCCCGCGAGAAAGATAATAGTCGTTTCCGCGGCGGGCAAGAGATTTAAGGACGACCACAAGCTCACAGACCTCCTGTATCTGTGCCACGCACATAATAAGTACGGCGTTGACTGCGAGCCGGTTTTCAATATGATAGCCGAGCGCTACCGCGATATATGCCGCGAGCTTGAGCTCAAGGTTGATATCGAAAAGGAGCTTGCGGCGCTGAGAGCCGAGATTGACGAGGGCATCAGCAAGGATAAGCTCGTTTCCCGCGGCGAATACTTCTCCGCACTGCTTATGGCGGACTTCCTCGGCTATGATTTCATCGATGCCGAAAAATGGCTTAAGTTCGATTTTGACGGCACAATTAATGAGGCTGAGTCCTACGAAGCACTCCGTGAGCTTGCCGCAGGCAGAAGAGCGGTTATCCCCGGCTTTTACGGCGTACTGCCCAACGGCACAATCAAGGTGCTGACCCGAGGCGGCAGTGACGTGACGGGTGCTCTTGCGGCGGCGGCACTGGACGCCGACGTTTATGAGAACTGGACCGACGTTTCGGGCATTCTCATGGCGGACCCGAGAATAGTCGAAAACCCCGACTCAATCGAGAGAATAACCTATAACGAGCTTCGCGAGCTCAGCTATATGGGCGCGCAGGTGCTCCACGAGGCAACCATTTTCCCCGTAACCGAGAAGAACATCCCCGTGAACATCCGAAACACCAATGCTCCTGAGCATCCGGGCACGGTTATCATGGAAAGCTTTGAGGACGAGGTGCAGTCCGACCGCTTCATTACCGGTGTTGCGGGCAAGAAGGGCTTCTCCGTTATCACGGTTTACAAGGTGGGCATGTCCTCCGAGGTCGGCGCAATCAAGAGAATTCTGGAGTCCTTTGAAAAGTATGAGCTCAGCGTTGAGTACACTCCCTCGGGTATCGACAGTGTTTCCCTCGCAGTTTCAAATCACAAGAACTCTTCCAAGATTTTCGCCGTAATAGGTGATATCCAGAAAAACTTCAAGCCCGATAATATAAAGATTACCGAGGACATTGCAATCGTTGCCGCAGTCGGCAGAAAGATGGCGTTCAAGCCCGGCTCATCCGGACGCATCTTCGCCGCCCTCGGCCAGAACGGAATAAACATCAGAATGATTACTCAAGGCCCCGACGAACAGAATATAATAGTCGGTGTAGACAATAAAGACTATGAGAATGCAGTCAAGGTTATCTACCACAGCTTTGTAAAATAAGGAGGAAATAACAATGAAAAAATACAAGATAGGTATACTCGGCGCAACCGGCGCAGTCGGTCAGGAAATGATGAAGATTTTCAAGGAGCGCAACTTCCCTGTTGAAGAGTTCAGACTTCTTGCAAGCGCACGCAGTGCAGGCAAGAAGATTGGCGACTACACCGTAGTCGAAGCATGCGCGGAAAACTTCAAGGGTCTTGACATCATCATGGGTGCCGCAGAAAACGACATCGCGGAGAAGTTCATTGACGATATCAAGGCTTCCGGCGCGGTCTTCATCGACAACTCCAGCGCATTCCGCCTTGACCCCGATGTTCCCCTGGTAGTTCCCGAGATTAACGCAGAGGACATCAAGAAGCACAAGGGCGTTATCGCAAACCCCAACTGCACCACCGTTATCTCCTGCACTGCAGTCAACATACTCAACAGCGTTTCACCTATTGAATCCATGGTTGTTTCCTCTTATCAGGCAGTTTCCGGCGCCGGCGCAAACGGCCCCAAGGAGCTGTTCGCAGAGGTCGAGGCCGAGCAGAAGGGCGAAAGCTATGACCCCAAGGTATTCCAGTATCAGATTGCATACAACGTAATTCCCCAGATTGGCGGCGAGCAGTTCATGGGCTACACCTCCGAGGAGATGAAGCTTCAGAACGAGGGCCGCAGAATCATGCATCTGCCCGAGCTTAAGGTCAGCTGTACCTGCGTCCGCGTTCCCGTTGTTCGCAGCCACAGCGTTTCCATCTGCCTCAAGACCAAGGAGAAAATCTCCGTGGAGAAGGCAAAGGAGCTTATCGCTTCCGCACCCGGCTGCAAGCTGGTTGACGACCTGCCCAACCGCCGTTATCCCATGCCCCTCGAAACCAGCGATCAGGATCTGGTCTTCGTCGGCAGAATCCGCGACGACATCACCGATGAGCGCGGTCTGTGCATCTGGTGCTGCGGCGACCAGGTAAGAAAGGGCGCTGCAACCAACGCAGTTCAGATTGCAGAAAAGCTTATTGAGTTTATGTAATAAAAATGAAAAAACAAGGCGCTCTTCTGAGCGCCTTGTTTTCCGATAAAGATTAAAAATAGAGAGCAAGAATAACCAAAATGACGAGTTAGTTATTTAACTAACAATGCTATGATAGCATATATTGTGGTTTTTGTAAAGGGAAATTTTATAAATATTCTGTAAATAGAAAAAGCGAGCCTTTCGGCTCGCTTTTTTGATTTTCAGTTAGTCGTTTACCATGTGAACATTCAGATGGCTGAAGCTCATCTTTACGCCGTTTTCGTCAAAGCTCTTGCGGATGTTTTCGTTAAGTGCGAAGAATACGTCCCAGTAGTCTGCGCTCTTGCACCATACGCGGACGGTGTATTCCACGGTGCTTTCGCCGTAGTTGCCGATTGCAACGAAGGGAGCGGGGGACTGGAGTGCCTTGGGATCCATTGCAACTGCGTCGAGAATTGCCTTGCGTACGTCCTCGGTTGCGCATTCATAGGATGCGTTGATGACGGTATCGACTCTGCGGAGCTCCTCGGTGGAGTAGTTGATGACCTTGGATGCGGTAACATCGCCGTTAGGAACGGAGATAATCTTGTTGTCAATGGTGCAGACCTTGGTGTAGAAAAGGCCGATTTCCTTGACGGTGCCGATGCAGTCGCCGACCTCGATGAAGTCGTCAACAACGAAGGGACGGGTCATGAGCAGGGTGATGCCGGAGAACAGGTTGGTGAGCAGACCCTGTACGGAAAGGGAAAGAGCAAGACCAGCTACGCTTAAAACGGCGACGAGGCTGGTTACGGGGATGCCCAGAGAGCCGGCAACGATGATGATTGCGACAATCCAGAGGGCAACCTTGCATGCGCTTTTGAAGAAGCCCTTGACACTGGGGTCGATTTTGCTCTTGGTGAGAATCTTTTCAAGGCCGCGGCAGAGAATTCTGATTACAATGCAGCAGACGATGAGAAGCAGAACTGCGGAAAGCAGAGAGCTCAGCGACATGCTTCCCAGTTTGATGGTTTCAAGTGAAGAGAATAATTTTTCCATTTATTATACCTCGCATAATTTTAGTGCGGTACAGCTTCCTGCGCCGAATGATTTTTCCATTTCAGACTTGTAGGACTCGAAGAAATCCTCGGGCATGAGAGCCTGTACACAGCCTGCAAATCCGCCGCCGTGAACTCGCCATGCACCCTTGCCGTCGAGGAGCTTTTCGCTCAGTATAAGGCCCTGTTCAAGCTTGTGGTCGTCGGTTGAGCTTGTGACGATGTTATTGAGGAATTTCTCCGATGAGCGGCCAGATTCGTTCATAAGACGAATATATTCATCGGCATCGCCTCTTATGAGAGCATCACGCATGAGGGGAACACGCTCGTTTTCATCGAAGAAATGAGTTGCCCTGCGGACGGGTCTGTCCGAAGTGTCCCACTTTTTCGAGCGGAAGTCGGCAGGATTGACCTCGCCCAGCACCTCCTTGCCGAAGAAGCTTGCGATAAGACGCATATCGGCGGGGATGCGCGCGTAAGAGGAGTCAAGACCTGCGTGACTGCCGCCTGTGTCGGTGAGGCAGAGGGTAAGCCCCATGCGGCTGACATCAGGATTTACGGGAGTAATCTCGTTCGTCATGAAGTCTACGTAGACCGGCTTGCGTATTGCGCAGGCAAGCTGGTCCATCATGCCGCAGGGCTTTCCGAAATGGAGATTTTCAGCCTGCTGAGCGATACGCGCAAGGGCGACAGGCTCAAGCAGATTGTTGTTATAAAATGAATTGAAGATACGTGCTATCAGGACTGAGAAAGCCGCTGACGAGCTGAGTCCCGAGCCGGAATGTAGGTCGCTGTGGAGCGTTGCGTTAAAGCCGCCGACGGATGCGCCCAGGTCATAAAATGCCGCGGCAACACCGCGCACAAGTGCGTTGGAGGTTCCGAATTCCTCGCCCTTTACGTCGAGGTCGAGGAGATTAATCTCCATACTGCGGAATCCGGCGGATTTTATGCGGACAATATTGTCATATGTAGGCTCGCATTCTGCGTGGATGCCCTTGTCAACTGCGGAAGCCAGAACACGGCCCTTCTGATGGTCGGTGTGGTTTCCCGCCAGCTCCGTACGCCCCGGAGAGAAAAATTTTGTTTCCATACTCGGCACTCTTTTCTATAATCTCAAAAACTGATTACTTTCTTGCCAGAACCTTTTCAATGCCTGCGATAACGCCGTTTGCGTCAACGCCGTATTTTGCCAGAAGCTCTTTGTAGGGACCGGATTCGGTGAAGGTGTCCTGAATACCGACGAACTCGGTGGGAACGCCTGCGCCTGCCCATGCCAGCACCTCGGAGACTGCGCCGCCGAGACCGCCGTAGATGTTGTGCTCTTCAGCACATACGATTGCGCCGGTTTCCTCGGCGCACTTTATGATGAGCTCCTTGTCGATGGGCTTAATGGAGTACATATCGACAACGCGGACGGAAATGCCCTTTTCAGCCAGCTGCTCGGCTGCTTCCATTGCCTTGTGTACCATAAGACCGCATGCGATAACGGTTACGTCTGTGCCTTCGCGGACGATTGCACCCTTGCCAAGCTCAAACTCGGCATCCTCTGCGTAGAGGTCGGGATAAACGTCACGGCTGAGGCGAAGGTACATGGGGCCGTAGTTTTCAACTGCGTACTTGGTTGCCCAGCGGGTGGAGTTTGCGTCGGAGGGAACGATAACCTTCATGTTGGGCAGAGCGCGCATGATTGCGATATCCTCGGTTGCATGGTGGCTTGCGCCGTCCAGTGCGTCGCTCATGCCGCAGTATGCGCCGCCGAACTTGACGTTCAGGTTTGCATAGCAAATCTGGTCGCGTGCGGAGAGCAGACCGTTGGAGGTGAGGAATACAGTAAATGTATTTACGAAGGGAATCTTGCCCACGGTGGACATGCCTGCCGCGGTTGCTACCATGTTTGCCTCGGCAATGCCCATGTTGAAGAATCTCTCGGGATGTGCCTTGCCGAAGATTGCGCTCTTGGTGGAGCCGGAAAGGTCAGCATCAAGAACAACGATATCCTTATTGGTTTCGCCGAGCTCTTTAAGCACGGTGCCGTAAACTTCTCTTATTGCTTTAGGCATCGAAGTCACCTCCCAGTTCTTTCATTGCGATAGCAAAGCTCTCGTCGTCGATTGCCTTGCCGTGCCATGCGTTCTTGCCTTCCATGAAGGAAACGCCCTTGCCCTTAACGGTGTTTGCAAGGATGACGGTGGGTGCGCCGATTGCGCCGTCTGCAACGGAAATGCAGAAGTCAAGACCCTCAAGGTCGTGGCCGTCGCATTCCAGAACTGTCCAGCCGAAGGACTCCCACTTTGCGGCAAGGTCGCGTAAAGGCATGACCTCGTCGGTGGTACCGTCAAGCTGTACCTTATTGTAGTCAACTATTGCGATGAGGTTATCAAGACCGAATTTGGGAGCAGACATTGCGGTTTCCCAGATAACGCCCTCGTTAAGCTCGCCGTCGCCGAGGACTGCGTAAACCTTTGCCTTTGAGCCGTTGAGCTTAAGAGCCATTGCCATGCCCTGTGCGGCAGGGAAGCCCTGTCCCAGAGGACCTCCGGGCATTTCAACGCCGTTAATATGGGTGCTGGGGTGGCCTGCAAGACCGCCCATGCGGCGGAGAGTCATCATGCTGTCAGCGGGAAGGAAGCCCTTCTCGATGAGGTTGCGGTAAAGCATGGGTGCTGCGTGACCCTTGGAGAGAACGAGTCTGTCGCGGTCGGGGTCATCGGCCTTGGATGCGTCAATATTCATGTGCTCCTGATAGAGGTAGGTGAGAATTTCACATACGGAAAGGGAGCCGCCGGGATGTCCGGACTGAGCCGCGTGAATAGCGGTCAGAACGTCAATTCTGAAGCGTCTGCAAAGCTCGGTAAGCTCGGCAATACGCTCTTGGGTTAAAGCCATGATAGTTTCCTCCTAAAAACCCTATTATTACATAATAAATATAAAACAATGGGCAGTTAAAGTCAATAAACGACAAAAGAAAAAGCAACCCCTTTTTCAAGGGGCTGCTTGTAGATTTTGATGAACTTATTCGCCGAAATCAGCCTGAACTGCGGTGTCGAATATGTCGGTAACCTTCTTGTCGGGAGCCTTGGTTGCGAGCGTTGCAACAACAGCCGCGATTGCGCCGCAGATGAAGCCGGGAACGATTTCGTAAATGCCGGTGGATGCGGTGAGGGTGAACAGCCATACGATGTCAACAACTGCGCCGACAACAACGCCGACACATGCGCCGGTGTAGTTGAAGCGTCTCCAGAACAGGCTGAGGAGAATTACGGGACCGAATGCGGCACCGAAGATGCCCCATGCGTTCTCAACCATGTTCATGATTGCCTGTGCGCCGGAACCGTTGGAGGAGGCGATGAAATAGGCAATGATGGAGATTATGATAACTGCAATTCTGCCGACCCAGAGAACTTCCTTCTCGCTTGCGTCCTTGCGGAAGATGGGCTGGTAGATATCGGAGGTGAAGGAGCTGGATGCAACCAGAAGCTGAGAGTCAGCAGTGGAAACGGATGCAGCCATGATTGCCGCGAGCAGAATACCTGCGATTGCGGGCGGGAAGAAGCGACGCGCCATGACGATGAACACGGTCTTCTGACTGCCGTCGAGGAGGATATTGTCGATGCCGCCTTCAGCACCGATGAGCATTCTTGCAAAGTATGCCATGAGGCAAGCTGCGCCGATGGAGAGAACAACCCATACGATTGCGACGGTGGAGCTCTTCTTTACCATGGAGGGCTTCTCAATGGACATGAAGCGAACGATGATATGGGGCATGCCGAAGTAGCCGAGACCCCAGCCGAGGCCGGTTACGATATCCTGCCAGGATGCGGAGAAGAGACCTGCGCCGAAGTCGCAGATAACTTCGCTTCCGTTGCTGTCAACATAGGAATAGATGTTCTGCAGGTTTGCGGTGTCGAGCTGGCAGGTTGCGCAGACGACGATGGGAACTGCGAGCAGTGCAATCAGCATCAGGATGCCCTGGAAGAAGTCGGTCCAGCAGACAGCGGTGAAGCCGCCGAGGAAGGTGTAACCGATGATAATCAGAACATAGATAATCATTGCGGTCTTCTCGGAGATTGCGTCGCCGAACAGAGTCTGGAAAACGGTGGTGCCGGCTACGAATGCGGATGCAACGTAAACGGTGAATGCAACGAGGAAGATAACCGCGCAGATAATCTGCAGAGTCTTTTTATCGGATGCGAAGCGGTTGGTGAGATACTGGGGAACGGTGATGGAGTCATTTGCCGCAACGGAGAACTTTCTCAGTCTCTTTGCGCAGAAAATCCAGTTTGCTGCGGTGCCCAGTGCAAGACCGATGCCTATCCAAATCTGACCGAAGCCGAATGCGAGGATAGAGCCGGGCAGACCCATAAGCAGCCATGCCGACATATCCGATGCCTGTGCGCTCAGTGCGGTGACCCAGGGGCCTATTGAACGGCCGCCGAGGAAGTAGTCTTCCTGGTTCTTGTTGCTACCGTTGAAGAAGAATATCAGTCCGACAAAGAACAGGACTACAAAATAGCCTAAAAATACAATTACTTCTGAGTTAAACATTATATGTACCTCTCTGTGATTTTGAGATAACTGCATTATAAGAGAGAAAAATTGCATAAACAAGAGCAAAAGAACACGATTTGACTTGATTTCCTGCATTTTTGTAGTATATTATTATCATATTTAATAGTTTTCATATTAACATGAAAATAATTCATACAAGGTGAAATATGACTATAGAAAAATACGAAACGCTGGCGCGGGTGGTGGAGCTCGGCAGTCTTACAAAGGCGGCGGAGTCGCTCGGCTGCACCCAGTCGGCAATAAGCCACGCCATAAACAATCTTGAGCAGGAGCTGGGCTTTGCGGTCATTACGCGTTCCAGAGCGGGAGTTAAGCTCACCGCCGACGGTGAGCGGATTATGCCCTCCGTGCGCGGTATATTAAACTATGAGGAACAGCTCAAGCAGACCGCCTCCGCCATCCGCGGGCTCGACTCGGGAACGGTGCGCATAGGCGCGTTCACCTCCGTTGCAGTACACTGGCTTCCCGGCGTTATCAAGGAGTTTCAGCGGGACTATCCCAACGTTGATATAAAGCTTCTCAACGGCGACTATTTCGACGTTGAAAGATGGATAAACGACGGCAGTATCGACCTCGGATTTGTAAACATGCCAAACAGCCTTAACTGCGAGTGCATTACGCTTATGGAGGACAGGCTTCTTGCAATTCTGCCCGAGGACCACAAGTTTGCAAGTTATCCGAAATTCCCTCTTGTTGAGTGCGAAAAGGAAGCGTTTATTACACTTCTTGAAACCTCAAACCACGACGCGCGCCGCGCTCTTGATGCGGCTGGGATTAAGCCGAACATAAAATTCTCCACCAAGGATGACTATGCAATCATCGCCATGGTGGAGCAGGGACTTGGCATAAGCATCATGCCCGAACTGCTTTTAAAGGGCAGGCACGACAGAATAAAAATTAAAGAGCTTGTACCGCCGAATAAGCGCACAATCGGACTTGCCATAACGGAAACCAGCAAAGCCAGTCCCGCAACCCGCCGCTTTGCAGATTATATAATCAAGTGGGTTACTGAGATGAAATAAAAAAGACCGCCTTGGGCGGTCTTTTTGTGTTTATTTTCTCTTTTCCAGCTCTGCGCAGATGCGGTCGTATTCGTCCTCGTCGAGGATGAATTTGCGCTTATATATAATGTAAGACGCAAGGAGCAGTATGCAGGGGAGAACGGTCATGCAAAGGAGAAGTCC
>JAZLFI010000222.1:0-3916 GCA_045615725.1 Oscillospiraceae bacterium | reverse complement strand
TCGTCTTCCTTGCTGAATACGTGGGCAACATTGCCTGCAAAGCTGAGCTTGAGCTGACTGCCCATGGGATATACGGAATCGCCGCCGTTGGTGGGAACGATTGCGATAACGTCGCGTCCCTCGGCATTGATGTGCAGATGTACGGAGGAGCCCATAAGCTCGCTGACATCAACACGTCCGTCTATGCCGCTTTCGCTGAGGGTCATGTGCTCGGGGCGAACGCCGAGAGTTACATCCTGCTCTGCAACATTCTTTGCGGCAAGGCGTGCCTGCTTCTCTTCGCTGAGGACTACGGTCTGACCGCCGAGCTGGACAGCATATTTGCCGTCCTGCTTTATAAGCTTTGCGTCGAACATATTCATCTGCGGTGTGCCGATGAAGCCTGCAACAAACAGGTTTGCGGGATGGTCGAAAACCTCCTGAGGAGTGCCTATCTGCTGAACGAAGCCATCCTTCATAATAACGATGCGGTCACCCAGTGTCATAGCCTCGGTCTGGTCGTGGGTTACATACACGAAAGTGGTGTTAATGCGCTGGCGGAGCTTTATTATCTCTGCGCGCATCTGGTTACGCAGTTTTGCGTCCAGGTTTGAAAGAGGTTCGTCCATAAGGAATACCGCGGGGTCGCGGACGATTGCACGGCCGATTGCAACACGCTGGCGCTGGCCGCCCGACAGTGCCTTGGGCTTGCGGTCAAGGTACTGGGTGATGTCCAGAATTTCCGCCGCCTCTTTGACCTTCTGGTCGATAACGTCTTTCGGGGTTTTCTTGAGCTTCAGCGAGAATGCCATGTTTTCATACACGGTCATGTGGGGATAGAGTGCATAGTTCTGGAATACCATGGCGATGTCGCGGTCTTTCGGCTCTACATCGTTCATGAGCTTGTCGCCTATCCACAGTTCGCCCTCGGTGATGTCCTCAAGGCCTGCAATCATGCGCAGGGTTGTGGATTTGCCGCAGCCTGAGGGGCCTACCAGTACGATGAATTCCTGGTCGGCAATATCAAGATTGAACTCCTGAACTGCGACTACGCCCTTGTCGGTGATTTGCAGGTTATTGCGCTTCTCACCTTCGCGGTTTGTCTTTTTGCGTTTCTCTGACGCGGGATAGATTTTCTTGAGGTTTACAAGTCTTACCTCTGCCATAATTTCTGACCGTAACTGCCCTGCCTCCGCAATGAGCAATCTCGCAGCCGCCTTTGGCGCACCGCATTACGACAGGTCTCCACACTGCCGCACCGTCGGTCGTGACGGATAATTCCTCCTTATCTTTACCGCCGAAAAATCAGAATAGTGGAGTGATTTAACGACGGGGGAATACAAGATTAATATATCTGCAAACCCCGAAAATCACAAGGCAAATTGGAAAATTTGTATATTTGCACATTCGCAAGCCCTGAACTTTGTGGAAAGTGCTTGGTAATATTTCTTGCATTTTTTACCGATTTTGGCTATGTTAGAATTAGAATTATTAAGGAGGCTTCTCTATGAAGTACGGCCATTTTGACGATAAAGCGCGCGAGTATGTTATAACAACGCCCGAAACTCCCCTGCCATGGATTAACTATCTCGGCAGTGAGGATTTCTTCACCCTCATTTCAAATACTGCAGGCGGATATTCATTCTACCGCGATGCTAGACTCCGCCGCATCACGCGCTATCGCTATAACAATGCGCCACTCGACCAGGAGGGCTTCCACTTCTATATAAAAGACGGCTCCACGGTATGGAACCCCGGCTGGCAGCCGACTCAGGTAACCCTCGACAGCTACAAATGCCGTCACGGTCTCGGTTACACGGTAATCGAAAGCGAAAAAGACGGCATCAGCGCGACGCAGGAGATGTTTGTTCCCAAGGGCGACAACTGCCTGCTCATTCGCCTTAGCGTCAAGAATAACACTGCAAAAAGCAAAGCTCTCAGTGTATTCTCTCTCGCCGAATGGTGCCTCTGGGACGCAAACGATGACGCGACAAACTTCCAGCGCAACTATTCAATCGGTGAGGTCGAGGTCTGCGGTAATGTTATCTACCACAAGACCGAATACCGCGAACGCCGTGACCACTATGCACTTTGGTGGTGCAACCGCGATGTCGACGGTTTTGACACAAGCCGCGAGGCATTCTGCGGTGTTTACGGCGGTGCCGCCATGCCGCAGGCTGTATTAAACGGCAAATGCACAAACTCTGTTGCCCACGGCTGGCAGCCCGTTGCCGCACAGCAAATTAATCTCAAGCTCAATGCAGGCGAAGAGGAAAGCCTTATCTTCGGTCTCGGCTATATTGAAAACCCTGACGAAAAGTGGGAAAGCCCCAATGTAATAAACAAATCTCGTGCAAAAGAAATGATGTCCCGCTACGAAACGGATGCGCAGTTTGACTCTGCCTTCAGAGCGCTCGGCTGGCACTGGAATGAGCTTCTCTCTGGCTATCAGATTGAAAGCAAAGACGAAAAGCTTAACCGCATGGTCAATATTTGGAATCAGTATCAGTGCATGGTTACATTTAACATGAGCCGCAGTGCAAGCTATTTCGAAAGCGGCATGGGTCGAGGCATGGGCTTCCGCGACAGCTGTCAGGATCTGCTCGGCTTCGTCCACATGATTCCCTCCCGCGCAAGAGAGCGAATTCTCGATATTGCCGCGACTCAGTTCCCCGACGGCAGTGCGTATCACCAGTATCAGCCGCTTACAAAGAAGGGCAACCTTGCAGTCGGAAGCGGATTTAACGATGACCCGCTCTGGCTCATTGCCGCGGTTGACGCATACATCCGCGAAACTGGCGATTTTTCAATTCTTGACGAAAATGTTCCCTTTGACAATGACATCAAGCTTGCCGCACCGCTCATGGAGCATCTGCGCAGAAGCTTTAACTACACCCTCACCCACCTCGGCCCTCACAAGCTTCCGCTTATAGGTCGTGCAGACTGGAACGACTGTCTTAACCTTAACTGCTTCTCCGCTCATCCCGGTGAAAGTTTCCAGACGACAGGCCCCAGCGAAGGTCCCGTTGCGGAAAGCGTTTTCATTGCGGGAATGTTCTGCAAATACGGCCCTGCATGGGTTTCGCTTCTTCGCCGAAAAGGCCTTGACGACGAGGCAGACGCAGGTGAAAAGGCAATCGCCGACATGGAAAAGGCCGTGCTCACCTCGGGTTGGGACGGCGAA
Organism: Oscillospiraceae bacterium; assembly: GCA_045615725.1. Taxonomy (GTDB): domain Bacteria; phylum Bacillota; class Clostridia; order Oscillospirales; family Oscillospiraceae; genus F23-B02. Next base: position 753 of record JAZLFI010000222.1, on the reverse strand, counting down.
TGGTTCCTGCGCGCATACGATGCAAACGGCGATAAGGTCGGAAGTCACGAATGCGACGAGGGACAGATTTTCATTGAGCCTCAGGGAATGTGCGTAATGGCAGGCATCGGCAAGTGTTCGGGCGAGGCGCAGACTGCGCTGGATAGCGTAAAGGAGCGCCTTGACACCAAGTACGGCGTTGTTCTGCATCAGCCCGCATACACAAGCTATCGCCTTAATCTCGGTGAGATAAGCTCATATCCCCCCGGCTACAAGGAAAACGCGGGCATATTCTGCCACAACAACCCGTGGATTACCGTTGCGGAAACCGTTATGGGCAACGGTGAGCGCGCATGGGAGCTTTACAAGAAGATTTGTCCTGCCTATCTTGAGGACATAAGCGACATCCACCGCACTGAGCCTTATGTATATTCGCAGATGATTGCAGGCTGTGATGCGCCCACCTTCGGCGAGGCTAAAAACAGCTGGCTCACGGGTACTGCCGCATGGACACTTCTCAGCATTACTCAGGCAATACTCGGCATCACTCCCACTCTCGACGGACTTTCCGTCAATCCCGTGCTTCCCGCCGAGCTCAAGGAATACGATATCACCCGCCGTTACCGCGGTGCTACCTATCACATTCATGTTGAAAACCGAGGCGGAAAAATCGCAAAGCTCAGCGTTGACGGCAAAGAGCTGGGTGGCAACGTTATTCCCGTCGCCGAAAACGGCAAGGAATTTTTCGTAAATGTCGTTTTGGAATAACGAACA
>JAZLFI010000221.1:0-3896 GCA_045615725.1 Oscillospiraceae bacterium | reverse complement strand
TCAAGAAGCTTCAGCTTATCGCCGCTCTTTACCGCGGCAAGATAATCTCTCGCCATTCGTGCGGCATCCTCGGAGGGTGCCTCGTCCTCTGCGTTTTTCTTAATGGCAACGCATCTCGACCTTACTGTTATGAGAAGCTTCTCCATGTTTTCTACGCATAGAATGAATGCAACATTCTTGGGAGGTTCTTCGAAAAGCTTCAGCGCGGCATTCTGTGCAGGGGTATTCATTGTGTCCGCGTCCTCGATTATGTAAACCTTTGCCTTGGCCTCATTGGGAAGCACATAGGCATCGGCGGACATCTCGCGGATCTGGTCAACGGTCATTTCCTTCTTCTTGTTGCCGTTATCGTCTGTGAGACGGGAAACGGTCACGAGGTCGGGATGAACGTTATTCTTAATCTTGCGGCAGTCACGGCATACACCGCAGGGCTTATCTCCTCCTGCGGAGCACATCATTTTTGCGGCAAGTTCTCTTGCTATCTCCGTCCTCTGCTTTTCCGACGCAGAAGAAACTATATAGGCATGGGATAATTTTTCCACGTCGCACCTCTACATATTTATTCAATATATTGTACTATTTTGGGTTACATAAGTCAAGAAAAAACAACGTCTGCACCTTGTGCAGACGTTGTTAATTTTTATATCTCGCGCTTTTTGTAGAATACGATTGACAGATACCAGGAAGCCGCGTAAAGCAGTACTGCGGCAAGAATGGCAAATGGCGCAAAACCTATATTTACTTCCTTTGATAAATCTGCACTCACAATATCGGGCAGGAACACCGCTAGCGCTGTTGCAAGGCCTATCATCACGTAGTATGCAATTCTGCCCTTTTCAACGCCCAGCTTTATCATAAACGGCAGAGTGAACGAGGTCACCAGCGCTGAGGCAAGCAGAAGAATTGAAACTATCTCCAGCACATAAGCAAAATCGCTTGTACCCGCTCGTTTCAGTATTATCGCCTGAACGATACCCGTAAGGATAATTATGGGTAAAGTCACAAGCAGACCGAAAATGAATTTTTCGGATACCACCTCAGCTTTTGAAACCGGCAGTGTTCCGCAGTATTCATCCCACTTGCATCTCTCGTCGTAGCTGAGAAGCACTGTGGGTATTGTTGCGATGAAAATGCAGGGATAAGTCAGGAAGAACAGATTGTTCACTTCGCCTATGGCAACGGCGAGGAAGATTATTGCAATAACAAAATGCGTCCTGCAATACTTCTTGGTCATGTACCAGTCTTTTAAAAGAAGGCCTTTCATCTCACTTTGCCTCCTTTACCATGTATACAAACAGCTCCTCAATGCTTATGGGACTGATGCTCATATCCGCGGGAATGCTGTCGCGGGCGACGATTGCCTCGATGCCGTAGGGGCTTTCCTTTTTGTGCTTGATTGCCGATGCATCAATCACCTTTATCTGCTCATCGGTGCAGTGGATTATGCCGTATTCGGATAAAAGCACATCCTTTTCCTCGCATAGAAGAAGCTTGCCCTTGTGGAGAAATGCGATATAGTCGCAGAGCTTTTCGAGGTCGCTTACGATGTGGGAGGAGATTAAAATCGAATGCTCCTCGTCGCGGGTAAACTCAAAGAAGAGCTCAACAACCTCGTCTCTCACAACGGGGTCAAGTCCGCTTGTGGGCTCATCGAGAAGCAGAAGCTTTGCATGGTGGGACATTGCAACGGCAATGCCCAGTTTCATTTTCATGCCGCGTGAAAAGTCCTTGTAGGGCTTATCTAAAGGCAGGTCGAAGCGCTTTAAAAGCTCGGCATATTCCGCGCTGTCCCAGTTTTTGAAGGTGAATGACATCACCTTGCCCACCTGCGCGGCGGTCATGCAATCGGGGATTCCCGCCTCGTCCATGACAACGCCCACATCCTCTTTGGTGAGCTGTATGTTGTCCTCGTTGTCTCGGCCTAGAATGGTAATGCTTCCCGAGTCCTTTTTTAGGATGTCCAGTATGAGCTTAATGGTCGTGCTCTTGCCTGCGCCGTTTTCGCCTATGAGTCCCATGATACATCCGCAGGGCAGGCTCAGGCTCAGATTATCAAGCTTAAAGTCCTTAAAGCTTTTATTCAGATTTTTAATTTCAAGTGCGTTCACTGTTCATCCTCCAATCCGAACTCAATCATTTCGAGAAGCTCGCTGCGGCTCAAGTTACAGCTTTCCGCAAGGCGCGCTATCTCTTCGATATGCACTTCAATCTTCTTCAGGTTTTCCTCCCTGAGAAGCTCTATATTCTTCGGCGCAACATAACAGCCCTTGGCCTGAATAGTATAGATAAATCCGTCCTTTTCAAGCTCCTCATAAGCCCGCTTCGTTGTTATAAAGCTTATGCGCAGATCCTTTGCCAGTCCGCGGATTGAGGGAAGCTGTTCGTTCTCCATAAGTTCACCGCTTATTATCTGACTTTTTATCTGCGAATAAATCTGGTCGTATATGGGTGCGCCGCTTTTATTGTCGATTAATATATTCATCCAATCGCCTCATTTAACTGTATATCTTGATTATATACAGTTTTAACAGTTTGTCAATAGCAAAATAAAAACGCTGAGAAATCTCAGCGTTTTTATTTTATTTCAGTAGTTTAAGACTCAGTTTTTTGAGCGGGTTGAGGAGAAGCAGGGTCAGGACAAAATTACCCGCGCACTGCATAAGGTCAAAGGGTATGCCCGCTATCCAGTAGGACACCGCGGCTTCCCAGCCGCCGATGAAAAGATAGGGTATCGCGCAAAGTGCGCCGAAGCACAGACCGTGCAGACCTGCGATAACCGCCCAGAACACCGCCGATTCATTTGCCCGAAAGAAAACGGCGATTACTACGAGAATCGGCCATATGTAAAGGTAGCTTGCCCACCATATGCCGAAGCCGTATATGAGGCCCTCAAGAAGCGCGAACACCGCCACCGAATACATGGCTTTCCACGAAAACAGTATTGCCGCAAGGATTATGAACAGTGCGACAAGGTGGATATTCGGTAGTGTCGCCATGGCGACCTGAGTGCCGAACATTAGCGCGCCGAAAAGTGCCAACATGCACATTTCGCGCACTGTGAGTCTCGGCTTACCAGCCGACTGTGAGGACGATTTCATAGCTGTCGCCGTCATTTATCGCGGTGTCGTCAACTCCCGTGGGGAGCATCTGACCGTCAGCGCCGTTTACGCACCACCATTCCTCGTTATCCGCATCGGCGGTTTCGCCGTCAACTGCGGTGATGAAAAGTCCGTATTCCCCGTCGTCGCCTTCAACAAGCTTTTCCTGCTCAAGTGCGCCGCGGAGAAACTCCTCGTTTGTCTTGATGGTGAAACCCTTCTGACTTTTGTCGCCGTGGGTAACCGTTACTTCAATGGTCTTTTCAAAGCTGTTTGCGTCCTTGGCGGGATTATTGAAGTACCACACGAGCGCCGCAGCCGCAACCAGCACGACAAGCAGGATTACCGCGATAAGTGTTTTTTTGTTTTTCATAAAAAAATCTCTCCTTTTTTGTTCGGTAAATCGCACAAAGAAGAAGAGAATAGTTTATTTCGGGCAAATAAAGCTAAAGTCAACCGGGTGCCGCAGTCTGCTTTGTACGATACATCAGGCAGGTTTTCTGACTTCGGGAGCTTTCGCTCCACTTCACAGTGACGGCCTCGCGGAGGATTTGCACCTCCATTCCCCTGTTAATTACCACTTCGGGTAAATCCTGAGCCGATATTTACAGACAGATTATACTAAATTTTCTCATCAAGGTCAATATGATTTACTACTTGGGGTTTTGATGATATAATGTCCTCGGTGATTAAATGAAAGACATAAAACTTGTTGCGCTCGACCTTGACGACACCACCCTGCGCTCGGATTCGAGCCTCGACCCCGTCACAAGAGATGCGCTTATAAAAGTAATAGAT
>JAZLFI010000220.1:0-7077 GCA_045615725.1 Oscillospiraceae bacterium | reverse complement strand
GGAAAAAGTTATACACTACTGCTGGTTCGGCAGAGGTGAAAAGCCGAAGCTGACTCAGAAATGTATTGCCACATGGAAAAAGAAGCTCCCCGATTATGAAATCAGAGAGTGGAATGAGGATAATTTTGATTTGTCCGTGTGTCGCTTTGCCGAGGATGCTTATAAGGACAGAAACTTTGCGTTTGTCAGCGATTATGTGCGCGCAAAGGTTCTCTATGAGCAGGGCGGAATTTACTTTGACACCGATGTTGAGGTTTTGCAGAGCTTTGACCGCTTTCTTAATGACAGCTTCTTTGCGGGCTTTGAGGAAAAGGCGTTTGTCGGCACCTGCGTTATGGGTACAGAGCCTCTTTCTCCGCTTCTTTCGGAATATATTTCTCATTATGAAAATGCAGATTATTTCAACGCTGACGGCAGTAAATACACCGACACAAATGTGCTGCTTTTAACAAGGCTTCTCGAAGAAAAAGGACTCGTAAGAGATGACAGCGAGCAGCTTGTTGACGGATATATAAAAATTTATCCGCGCACATTTTTCAGCCCGTATGACTACATAAACGGGATAAACTATATTACAGACGACAGCTTTGCCATTCACCATTTTGTTCAGTCATGGCTGCCGAAAAAAACAAGACTGAAATCCGCGGCGAAGCGAAAAATAATCAAGCTCATCGGCGGCGAAAATGTAAAGAAAATCAGAGAGAAAATCAGCGGAAGCTGACGCGTTTTCTCGTTCAACAGGAGATGTTGTTTCAAATGAACGAAAGTACACAAAGAAGATTCAGCAGGATAGTCAATATCGTTTATCTTGCGCTTTTGCTGGGCTTCGCGTATCTGTTTATGAAATACTGCTTCGGCATGGTATTTCCGTTTATCTTTGCGTTTTTTGTTGCAATGATTGTGCAGAAGCCAACAAATTTCATCTATTCAAAAACGCACAGGCTCAAGGGCGTAACCTCAACGATACTTGTCCTGCTTCTTCTGATTGTCGGAATGTCGCTGATTTCGCTCATCGGCGCGAAGGTTGTTACAACATTCCGCGATTTCATAAATTATCTCATAGAAAAGGTCAAGGATTTCCCGTCATTCATTACAAATATTGAGAAGTGGGCGGACAGTGTAATTTCCATTCTTCCCGATTTTCTTGAGGCGAGGCTCGGCGCGTCCATTCACAACGGACTTGAACGCTTTAAGGAGCTTACCGTAACCGAGGCGGCAAGCGCGCTCATGAACGCGGCGTCAAACAGTGAAAAAATTGATGTTTCGTCAATTTCGTCAATTCTTTCACCTATCGGCGGCGGTCTGTGGAGCGTTGTCAAGGAAATTCCGTCCGTTCTCGTGGCTTCACTTGTGGCGGTTGTCGGCTCGTGCTTTATGGCGTCGGATTACGACAGGCTTGTCGGCTTTGTAAAAAGGCAGATAAAACCAAGACACAGCGCGGCACTTTCAGAGAGCAAGGCGATTCTTTTCACCACTTTAAAACAGCTTTTAAAGGCTTACGGTACAATAATCATTGTTACCTTTTCGGAAATCACACTCGGACTTTTCATACTGAAATTTATCGGAGTGTATAACAGCGAATATATCCTGCTGATTGCCGCGATAACAGCGGTGGTGGATATTATTCCCGTCCTCGGGACAGGTACGATTCTAATACCGTGGGCACTTTACAGCTTCTTAAACGCAAACTATCCGTTCGCGATAGGTCTTGTTGTTATTTATGTTGTGGTTCTTGTTATCCGTCAGATACTTGAGCCGAAGCTCGTTGCCACAAAGCTGGGACTTCCTCCCGTTATTACCATAGCGGCGATGTATATCGGCACTCAGCTTTTCGGATTTATCGGTCTTTTCCTTCTCCCCATCGTCCTTATTATGATAAAGAAGCTCAATGACGAGGGCGTTATCCATCTGTGGAAAACAGGCGGCGGAGAGGCAGAAACATCAGAAACTCCCGAACCCGAAGCGGCAGAAACGACAGAACAGCAGGCGGAAAGTTCAGCAGAGACTGCGGAAGAAAGCAGTACTGAAACTCCCGCATCGGGAACACAATAATTACTTTGATTATGCGCATACCGTGAGAAAGATTATAACGAATCTTTCTCATCGAGCACATAACTACAGAATTATAACTGTGCTGCCCCGAATATAAAAAGAGGTATCTGACCGTAACGGAAAGATACCTCTTAAATTATTTTGTCAATCAGTCGTTGTAAAGACTGCGTTTAACATAAGTTGTATGAAGAACCTCATGAGCAACATGACTGCCGGGCTCGCCGAAGAATTCATCATAAACTCTCTTAACCGCTGTGTTCTCGTGTGAGAAACGGTTCTTGTCAGCCGCGTCATTTCTGTAAAGAGCACCTGCGCGAAGAGCCTTAACATCTGTAAAGTTCTTGATTGAAGCGGGAACGATGGGCTGCCCGCCGCCGTTAATGCAGCCGCCGGGGCAGCACATGATTTCGATAAATGTGTAATCACATTCGCCGCTCTTAACCTTATCCATAACAACCTTGGCGTTCTTTGTTCCGCTTGCTACGCAAACCTTGATTTCAAGTCCGCCTACATTGTAGGATGCTTCCTTGATGCCTTCCATGCCGCGTACATCTGTGAACTCGGGGTCGCCGGGGTCTTCGCCTGTGAGAGCCTTGACCGCTGTACGCAGAGCCGCTTCCATAACGCCGCCCGTTGCGCCGAAGATAACAGCCGCGCCTGAACCTTCACCGAGAGGATTGTCAAATTCTTCATCGGGAAGAGCTCTGAAGTTGATGCCTGCGCCCTTAATCATTCTTGCAAGCTCGCGGGTTGTGATTGAAATATCAACATCAGCATAGCCGGATGCGCTCTGGTCGGGTCTGCCGATTTCAAACTTCTTGGCTGTGCAGGGCATAACGCTTACGCTGACAATCTTTGCGGGGTCGATGCCCATATTCTTTGCGTACCATGTTTTGATGGTTGCGCCGAACATCTGCTGAGGAGATTTGCAGGTTGAAAGATGGTCGAGCTGGTCGGGATAATAATGCTCGCAGTATTTAATCCAGCCGGGTGAGCAGGATGTAATCATGGGAAGAACGCCGCCGTTTGAAACTCTTTCAATGAGCTCATGGGACTCTTCCATAATTGTAAGGTCAGCTGTGAAGTTGGTGTCAAATACCTTGTCGAAACCGAGACGGCGGAGAGCTGCTGCCATTTTTGCTTCAACATCTGTGCCGATTTCGTAACCGAATTCTTCACCGAGAGCCGCACGGACTGCGGGAGCAGTCTGAACTACAACGAACTTATCGGGGTCGTTGATAGCGTCGAGAACCTTCTGTGTGTCGTCCTTCTCATAAAGTGCGCCTGTGGGGCAGTTAACGATGCACTGACCGCAGGATACACATGAGAAATTGTCGATATTAAGCTCGAAGGGAGAGCTGATGTGAGTGTCGAAGCCTCTTGCGTTTGCGCCGATAACCGAAACAGCCTGATTATTGCAGGCGGCAACGCAGCGGCGGCAGAGAACGCACTTGCTGTTGTCTCTTACCATGTGAGGCATTGAATCGTCAAAAGCGAAGTCGGGTGATGCGCCGTCGAAACGCTCGGGCTTGTCAACACCGTACTCAAGGCAGAGAGCCTGAAGCTCGCAGCTTCCGCTTCTTACGCATGAAAGGCACTTGCGGTTATGAGTTGAGAGGATAAGCTCAAGTGTTGTCTTTCTTGCTTTTCTTACTCTTTCAGAGTTAGTCTGAATTTCCATTCCCTCGTTTACGGGGAAAACACAGGCGGCTACAAGGCTTCTTGCACCCTTAACCTCAACCATGCACATACGGCAAGCGCCGATTTCGTTTATCTCTTTCATGTAGCACAGAGTGGGGATTGTGATGCCCGCATATCTTGCCGCTTCGAGAATGGAGATTCCGTTAGGCACGCTAAAGGGCATGCCGTTAATTTTAATATTTACCATTTCCATAATGACACGCTCCTTTTATTTCTTTGATATAGCATTAAATTTACAGTTGTCAATACATACGCCGCACTTGATGCACTTTGCGGGGTCGATTGTGTGCGGATTCTTAACAGTGCCGCTGATTGCGCCGACGGGGCAGTTTCTCGCGCAGAGCGTGCAGCCCTTGCACTTGTCGGGGTCAATAACGATGTTAAGCAGAGCTTTGCATACGCCTGCGGGGCACTTCTTATCAACAACGTGAGCAATATACTCATCGCGGAAGAAACGGAGTGTTGCAAGAACGGGGTTGGGAGCCGTCTGACCGAGGCCGCAGAGTGAATTGTCTTTAATATATGAAGCAAGACTTTCAAGCTCGTCAATATCTTCAAGCGTTCCTTTGCCGTCGGTGATTTTTTCGAGAATTTCCATCATTCTCTTAGTACCGATACGGCAGGGAGTACATTTACCGCAGGACTCGTCAACGGTGAAGTTAAGGAAGAATTTAGCAATATCAACCATGCAGTTGTCTTCGTCCATAACAATAAGTCCGCCTGAACCCATCATGCAGCCGATAGCCGTGAGGTTATCGTAGTCGATTTCGGTATCCATAAGTGAAGCGGGGATACATCCGCCGGAAGGTCCGCCTGTCTGAGCAGCCTTGAACTTTTTGCCGTTGGGAACGCCGCCGCCGATGTCTTCAATAATCTCGCGGAGGGTTGTGCCCATGGGGATTTCAACAAGACCTGTGTTGGAAATCTTACCGCCGAGAGCGAATACCTTTGTGCCCTTTGAGCGCTCTGTGCCCATTGAGTTGAAGTACTCAGCGCCCCTGAGGATAATCTGAGGAATGTTAGCAAAGGTTTCAACATTGTTTTCTGTTGTGGGCTTTGCGAAAAGACCTTTAACTGCGGGATAGGGAGGTCTCGGTCTGGGCTCGCCGCGGTTGCCTTCGATTGAGGTCATAAGAGCTGTTTCTTCGCCGCATACGAATGCGCCTGCGCCGAGTCTGATGTGAAGGTCAAAGTCGAAGCCTGAGCCGAAGATGTCTTTGCCGAGAAGACCGTATTCCTTAGCCTGCTGGATAGCAATTTCAAGTCTGTGAACAGCGATGGGGTACTCAGCACGAACGTAGATGTAGCCCTCTGTTGCGCCTGTTGCGTAACCGCAGATTGTCATAGCCTCAACAATGCAGTGAGGGTCGCCCTCAAGAACCGAACGGTCCATGAATGCGCCGGGGTCGCCTTCGTCAGCGTTGCATACAACATACTTCTGGTTTGCGGAATTCTGAGCTGTGAAGCTCCATTTGCGTCCTGTGGGGAATCCGCCGCCGCCGCGTCCGCGGAGACCTGAGTCCATAACTACCTTGATAACATCCTGAGGAGTCATCTCGGTGAGAGCCTTTGCGAGAGCCTGATAACCGTCCATAGCGATATATTCGTCGATATTTTCGGGGTCGATAACACCGCAGTTTCTCAGCGCAACTCTCTTCTGCTTTTTATAGAAGTTTGTTTCGTTAATTGATTTGATGTCGGGTGTCTTTGCAGTCTCATCATAGAGAAGATGCTTAACGATTCTGCCCTTGAGAAGATGCTCTTCAACGATTTCGGGCACATTTTCAACCTTAACCTCGCTGTAGAAGCAGCCCTCGGGATAAACTACCATAACGGGACCCAATGCGCAAAGACCGAAGCAGCCTGTTTTGATTACTTTAACTTCATCTTTAAGACCTTTTGCTTCGATTTCCTTTTCAAGAGCTTCGATAATGGCTGCGCTGTTTGATGATGTACAGCCCGTACCGCCGCAAACAAGAACATGGGAACGATACATAATTTGTTTTCCTCCTTATTTGTCGATTGATGCTACCGTATATTCAACGACGGGATTACCGTTAACGATATGGTCAGCAACAACGCGTGCAACCTTTTCGGGAGTCATCTTTATATAGGTAACTTTTTCTTTTCCTTCTTCAAAAATCTCAACGATAGGCTCATACTGGCACATACCGATGCAGCCTGTCTGGCTTACAGATACATCTTTAAGATTTCTTTTTGCGATTTCATCAACAAAGCCGCTGAGAACGGGTCTTGCGCCGGCTGCGATACCGCAGGTTGCCATGCCGACAACAACGCGTTTGCCTGCGCCTTCCTCTTCTCTTACGCTCATAGCTTTCTCTGCTTTAGCTTTTATAGCAAGCAGCTCTTCAAGAGTTTTCATTTTATACAACACCTCCGCGAATAATCTGTGTCTGTTCTTTAAGATAGTCCTTAATCCACATAACAACCTCGGGCATATCAAGGGGAACATCCCCTAAAAGCTCTTTTAACTGCCGTGTGGAAAGGGTAAATTCATTGCCGTCAACCTTTAAGGTGTAGGCAAAATCAATCTGCGTGTTCATCGTTACAAGGGTAACGACGGTTGAGTCAATATCGCCCAGCGGAGTGAAATCCACGTGATCCGTTCTGAAAAGCGCGCTGACGCGTGTTCCTTTGCCGACGGCGGAATCAATTGAAAATTCGCCGCCTGTCATTTCGGCCGCCATTTTGAAAAGCGGTATTCCCATGCCGACCTTTCTTGTTGTTCTGGTGGTGAAAAACGGGTCCTGAACGCTTCTGAGTGTTTCTTCGTCCATTCCGCAGCCGTCATCGTTTATTTCAATGAGAAGCGTGTTCCGCTCCGAGCTTTCGCTTACCGTTATTTCAACGAGCTTAGCTCCTGCCGAAATGGAATTCTGGGCAACATCAAGAATGTTAAGCGATAATTCACGCATAAATTATGCCTGATATTTTGCAAGTATGCCGCTTATTTCGTCGGCTGTGAGCTTACCGTAAACCTCGTCGTTAACTGACATAACGGGAGCAAGACCGCAAGCGCCTATGCAGCGGCATGCCTCAAGTGAAAACTTGCCGTCCTCACTGCATTCGCCTGATTCGATTCCGAGGATTTCGGTAACCTTGTCGATGATGCTCTGAGCACCTTTAACATAGCATGCTGTGCCGAGGCAGACGGAGATATTATATTCTCCTTTGGGTGAGAGAGCGAACTGCGCGTAGAAAGTTGATACGCCGTACACCTTTTCAAGCGGAACATCCATGCCGTCTGCAATCATCTTCTGAACCTCAATGGGAAGGTAGCCGTAGATTGACTGAGCCTGCTGC
>JAZLFI010000219.1:0-1740 GCA_045615725.1 Oscillospiraceae bacterium | reverse complement strand
TGAGACATCAGCTTTTGGATGATCTCAATCGGATTCCTGGAGCTTTCACCGAGGCAGATGCCGATGATGGTATCGACTCCCTTCGTGTGGCAATCATTGCATACGTAATGCCCCTTGACGCAGCGGGTTTTGCTTGGTTCTTTTTTATGGCAAATGGCGCATTCCATTATCTCGTCATGCTCCAAGTATTCGAGCGGGGCTTTGCAGATCAGGCATTCTTCTTTCATGTGGTCGCCCTCCTTCGTATTCAGCAGCAATCGCCGCCTCCGCTACAGCAGCAGGAAGCAGCTGTCTTACGCTCTTTTCCCTCAAAAAACCGCTTCAGGTTATCGGGAAGCTCATATTTCAGAAGCTTGACGTTTATCAGTCCTGTCGGGCGAAATACTTTCTTAAGAATCGCGTCTGCGAGCATTTCCTTCGGGGGTACCTCGTAGGTCTTTCCATCATATTCATAGGTTCTGCAATCTACCTGAACACCGGCGATTTCCCCGCAGCACCCGCAATCGGATTCCGTAACGGTGTCGAAAATATCCTGCCCGTTGACGTGAATCGTAGGGGAAGAAACAAAGCGATACTTCTGTGCGAGCTGTGCCGTCGTGATCTCCCTCTTCTCATATTGTACATGATACCCGGCCAACTCAAGAGTGGGCTTAATCAGTCCTACCACTTCATCCAGAACGGCATCCGTGCCGACGCAGCGGTCGCAGGTCTTCAGGTCAAGGTACAAATATTCAATTCTGATTTCCTTTTTGAGAGAGCTTACGGTGCCGCAACAGAAGCCGACGTTTTCTTTATCGGGATATCGTTTCTCGTCCATGTTTACTCTCCTTTATATCTGATTGTATTTTCGTCAGGTCGTGCATGCGTATGCAGCGTGTTTCTATTTGTCGTATCCCATCTTCACGGCCAGGTCGTGCAGGCTTTTGTCGTGCTGGGCCTGCGTGATCTCCGTGTTCGAGGAAGGTGCCCAGGAGGGCTTTCTGCTTCTCATACAGCTTGCGCTTCTTCTCCTCCGGAGTGAGGTCTGCCCACTCATCGGAACAACCAGTTTCCATGAAATCACCGCCTAAAAATCGATAATAACATGATACCAAAAAAGCAGACGGTTTGCAATTACGCATTCCGTCTGCTTCGGGTTATGTGCTATTTGATTTTCCATGCAGAAGAATGGCGTCCCACTTCCATTCAAGCCCCTGAGGGTAGGCTTTTCGGGCAAGGGCGTTCCATTCCGCCGCCTCCGTATAGCGCCCTGACATGCGGCAGAGAGTTGTCATTCTTAGCGCGGGGAAATAATCCGTGTATCCTGCAAACTGGATGCAGAACGTTTCGGGCCTTTCAGGTGTCCCGGTGGCAAGTCTGTACGCTGCCTCAGCCTCTTCTGCGCATCCAAGCTTTTCATAGCAAAGCCCGAGCTGACAGTACATATATGCCGTCGGCTCTACCGTTTCGAGAGCCTTGACGATTTCCTGCGCGCAGACGTCAAACTGCTCCATCTGCATCCATGCTTTGACAGCAAAGATAAGCGAATGGTAACAGCAGAAATTGTCCCTCGTGCGCCCGACAAGCTCCCGATAGGCCGCAACGGTCTTCTCAGGGTGCCCGTGAACAAGAAGCTCACGGCAATAATAGGCAAGCTCCCGATCGGTCATCGTGCCCCTTGCTCGCTGAGCACGCTCAAGATAATCCAGATTGCGCGTCGGCTCGTTCACATATTCTTTCCGATGGAGAATGCATACGTCG
>JAZLFI010000218.1:0-1943 GCA_045615725.1 Oscillospiraceae bacterium | reverse complement strand
GAGGGCGTTGATACAGGCATCCTCGACCCCCGCGATACATACGCAAACCCCGCCGAGTGGGAAGAAAAGGCAAAGGATCTGGCAGGCCGCTTCATTAAGAACTTCGCAAAGTACGAATATAACGAAGCAGGCAAGGCACTTGTCCCCGCAGGTCCTCAGCTGTAATAAAGAATTATTCAATGCCGCAGTAAAAACTACGGCATTGATTTTTTTATCCCTCATATGGTAGTATAAAAGCACAGAGAAATAATCGGAGGGATATTATATGATTCGCTTTGCAAGCGGAGTTACAATGACCTGCGCTGCAACGGACCTTATTGTAGGACTCGTACTCATACCGCTGACCCTTGCACTTAAGAAAATAAACGTAGTCGACGAGTACGAAAAAAAGCTGTGGATAAAGTTTATGGCGGTGCTGTCGGCTGTGTGTCTGACGGGCTTTATAGTCCACGGCATCATATGGAGCGATAAAGCCTACGGCATCATATGGGTGGGGCTGTATGCAATCATGTTCATCGCCGTGCGCAACTTCTTCTTTGTTGCGGTACATAAGCGTTTCGGCGAAGACGGAATATCGGATAATCTGAGCAGACTGATAGACATTGTATCTGTCGCAATGTATATTCTCATGTCCGTGCTTTGCCTTATGGGACATAATCCAATAAGAATTTTCACAGTTTACGGCATACTGCTCATTATCCCGGGATTTATTCTTTTCGCAATGCTCGCAAAAGAAGAGGGAGACAGATGCTCGAGGCTCATTATATCCGCGCTTATTCCTCAACTTATCGGCGGTGCGTTCATTCTCTGCCGCACAGAGGTGTTTAAGTTCATTGTTCCCATGGATCATAACTGCATTTATCACCTTTGCCTTCTGGTGAGCGTAGTGATTTTCTACTACGCGGCAAGAAGAAGCCTTGAAGGAGAATATAATGAAGAACAAGAAGAAACGTTCGTATAGCGGCGTTGCGGTTCTTGCCGTTATCATAATCAGCGCGGCATTGTTGGGTTTCGCCGGATTAAGCGATTCGTATGGTGAATATCTGATGTATTCCGTAATAACCATAGGCCTTATGACGCTGCTCACTTCGATAGTCATGGCGATTATCGGAAACCGCAAAAGCAGAAAGGCAAAGTCCGAAAGAGAAAAACAAAAGAAAGAGGAGCTTGAAAACCTCGATATCGAAAAGCTTGACACAATCATAAACTGTGTGAAAGAGCGCAGTGCCGAGCGTGCTTACCGCATAAACGCCGATAAGACGACGGGAACGGGACTAACCGACAGCAAGTTCGGCGGTCTTCCTTACTGGCCTGAAAATATGGAATACCCCACAGATAAGTTCGGGGAAAAGCTTGTGCTTTTAGCGCAGATTAATTTCGATAAAGCCAAGCTTTATGACCACCGTCTGCCGAAGCACGGAATTCTCCAGTTTTTCATATCAACGGATGAGCTTTCGGGTTTGGATTTTGAAGACCCGTTTTCGCAGGGAAACTTCCGCGTCATATATCACCGCGAGCTTGATGAGCGCGTTACTGCTGAATCCGTAAGAGCTCTCGGCGTTAAAGCAAGCACGGATTTCGACTTCCGCGAAAGCAGTCTGCCCTTTACCGATGAGTATGAGCTGAGCTTCGAGGAAATAACCGACTATATGACCCAGTCCGTCGATGATTTCGACGAGCTCGTTGCCGATATCATGCAGGATTACTTCGGAGAGGAGCTTTTGGAAAAAAGCGTATGGAAGCACTTTAACGGCACCGAGCTTGACTATATGTATGATGCATTGAATACCACGGCATGGGGTCACAAAATGCTCGGTTATCCGAGCTTTACGCAGTATGACCCGAGAAACGGCGAGGATTGCAGAATACTGCTTTTGCAGATTGACTCGCAGGACGACATCATGTGGGGCGACTGCGGCATAGCAAACTTCTTCATAAACGAA
>JAZLFI010000217.1:0-1594 GCA_045615725.1 Oscillospiraceae bacterium | reverse complement strand
GAAAAATCTCTTTGCTCAAAAGGGAGATAGCAAAGACCTTGTATTTATGCTCAATGGTATTGTTAAATCCCGTGATTACAAGGAAGAGATCGCCCGCCGCTGTGTGATGACATTACAGTCGCCAACAGCAAGAAGCCGTTTTGATTTTGAAGAAGCAGCTAAGTGCGCAATAGCGCTCGGCAAGCGGCAATTTGCCCTTGAAGTATTACCTGCTTCGCTGCTGGAACTCACCTGCGACAGAAGCCATGTATTTGAGCTGCCCGCAGAGGAAACGCCGAAGAAAAGGAGGTTCCGCCGCAAATGACAAACGAATGGGAAGAATTCAAGGCATATACGGAGCCGATAGTTTATGCGGCGACCGGCAAGCGGGATACCTCCTATCTCGGCAGAATGACCTTTGAAACGATTACGGATTATGTGGGGATGGCTCGCATCCTGACGATCCTTGCTCGGGGATATCTGTTTCATAATGCTGACGGCGGTCTGCGGGACGGAGATCCCTATGCCCGCATTGAATATGCCCGGAATGCCCTTTGCGCTTGGTGCAGTGTGCCGGACAAAGAAAAGGAGTCTGATCCCGCTGTGGATTTCGGCTTTCTTTCAAAGGATTTTCCTGAGCTTGTAAACGAAAACGGCGAAGGCTGGTACTGGCGGCACGTGAAGAACGTCATACGCTTTGTGCGGAAGCATCCGGAGCTTACAAGTGTCAATGCGCAGAAAGCCTGCGATAAGATATCCCGCAGCTTTACCCGTGAGTGGCAGAAGCAGGTGCGGAAGTATCAGGTGCCCATCTTTGCGCTCAATACAAAAGGGGCATGGACGCTGCGCTTTGATGATATCCTCGCCGACGCCCTTGAAGCCGGACCGCTTCGAACGGAAGAATATCCCTTGCCGGATGATATTGCGGAGCGGCTGAAACAGACTGATCTGAACGATGTCCCTTTTGAGGTGGTAACTGACGTGATCTGTTTCTGCCTTGCAAATAGGCAGGAAGATACCGAATGGGTCGTACTGCCTGTCGGCAACTTCGAAGCCTATTACGGCAACACCTATTTCAGCCGCAAATGGCTCAGTAAGATTCCGAACACGATTCTAGCACGCTCCCCGCAGAAAAGCGGGATTTGCAGAATATCATTACAATTATGAGATATAGAAAACAATGGAGATGAGCGTTTTTCGATTAATCGACTAATTCCTTACCGTTTCTTAGCCGTAATCCATGATATAATTACAAAGGGGTGAGATAATCATGCCGAGAAAAGCAAAAGACGCAATCATCACAATAGTGATTTTAGCAGCAACATTTTCTGTGAATCTTCTGATTCAAAAGCTCTTTCAGACGGATGTATTGATTCCTATGGTATCCGTGCTCGGCGTTTTCCTGATTGCTTTTTTGACACAGGGATATTTCTGGAGCATTGTTGCGTCTGTTATCAATGTCGCTGCCGTAAACTTCGCATTTACTTATCCCTACTATGCTTTTGATTTTTTCGTTCACGAAAGCATTTCTTCCGCTGTTGTCATGCTGATCGTTGCAATTATGACCGGTACGCTGACAACCAAAATCAAGGAACACGAAAAAGCACGTGCAGAA
>JAZLFI010000216.1:0-5541 GCA_045615725.1 Oscillospiraceae bacterium | reverse complement strand
TACCAACCACCTCACGATAAATCAGGGCATCAAGTGGAAGATACTGAACCGTATCGTCACCCCCTTTGACCACCGCGTCATCGCCGTATGCAGGCAGGGCGCGGATATCATGCGGGGCAACGGAGTCTGCAAAAGAAGAATACAGGTCATATATAACGGTGTATTCCCAAGCGGAGAAAGAATTTACGACCGAAGCTTTGCGCGGGAATTTAACGTGCCCGATGACACGTTCGTAATGTCAATCATGGCAAGATACGAGGTTGAAAAGGGTCTTCCCTTCCTGCTGGCTTCCCTTGCAAAGCTCAAACGCAAAACGGACAAGCCTTTCGTCTGCTTCATCGCAGGCGACGGAAGTCAGTTCGAGGAGTTTGCCATGATGACCTCGAATTCGGGCATGGCGGAAAACGTTATTCAGCTGGGCTTTACCAAAGAGGGCGACAGACTTCTGAAAGCCTCCGACCTCTATCTCAACACAAGCTCTAAAAACGAAGCAATGAGCTTTGCAATTCTTGAGGCGATGAACGCTGGTCTGCCCCTCGTCGTCACCGACGTGGGCGGAAACCGCGACCTTGCGGAAACAAACACCGTGTGCGGCAGAGTGCTCAGCTACGGCGACAGCGACGGATTTTCCGATGCCATACTTGAGATTATGGAATCGAAAGAGCTTCAGAAAGAGCTCTCCGACAATGCGCTGAAAAAGGTCAGCGGGGAGTTTAATCTCACAAAGCTTGCTGACGATGTATTCGATACTTACAAATAAGGAGTATTTACCATGATAGATAAAAACGGAAAGCTTTTCGGTAAGATTAATATTATCGACCTGCTCATTATTCTCATTGTTGCCGCTGCGCTCATATTCGTCGCGCTCAAGGTTCTCGCACCCGAGGGTAACAGCGACGCACCCGAGGCAAGCAAGGTTCAGATAAGCTTCTATGCGACCGAGATTGAGCCCGGTCTTGAACCTTCCTTTGTAGAGGGTGCTCCCCTTTACGAGGATCTGACTAATGTATCCCTCGGTGAACTCAAGAGCTGGAGCGTTGAGCCTGCATACGAATATCAGGCAGGGCCCAACGGTGAAGCTGTCAAGGTCGACATTCCCAACAACTACTTTGTAAACATCACCGCCGAAGCAAGCGGCTCCGTCACCTCTGACGGACTTCACGTCGGCTCAAGTCTCTACTGCGTCGGCGCACACTATACCATCCACGTCGGCACTGCAAAGATTTACGCCTCGTGCAGTGGAATCAGTGTCATCGACTGATGAAGTATTCTATTCCACAAAAAGGAGGTGAGGTGCTGTGGTAGAAAACAGCTTTCTCGGCACGGTTTACCGCTGGTGGCTGGGAAGCAAAACCTTTGCAATAATGAACGCAATATATGTTCCGTTCAAAAACGCATACAACAATCTTGCAATCGTCAGTTGGCTGAGAGGCCCTTCAAAATTGCAGGCATGCTATGAAAAATCACTTTTGGCGCGCATAGTAAGAGCAATACTTGATTTTATCGTGAGAATAATCGCCGCAATCGCCTCGTTCCTCAGGCCTGCGGCGGAAAACAGCGCACTTATAAGAATATGCAAGAGCTCTTATGTGATTAACTTTGAGTTCCTTTTAGGCGCATTTATCTGCCTCATGTTCTCCGTTCCCCATGAGCGCTGGAACAATACCTATTTCGTTCTCGGTGCGTTCGGATTTTTCGCGCTGTATCTCATTCTAGTCGGATGCGGAAAGCGCGAGCTTTACTATCCCGATAAATTAGGCTTTCCTCTCCTGCTTTGCGTGCTGGCGCTCATATTCAGCATGTTCTTCTCCATAGTGCCGTCGGACAGCATCAGAATTCTCATATTCTTCCTTGCGTCCTTTGTGTTCATGTACACAATAGCGGCAGATATTACAACTCCCGAAAGGCTCACGAAGCTTCTTGCATTTATCTATCTTGCGGTTATAATAACTTCCGCTTACGCAATCATTCAGCGCTGCTTTAACCTCGTTCATCTCAGCACATCGTTCACCGACCTCAAGGCAAATGTCGGCGTGCCTGCCCGAGTTACTTCAACGCTGAATAACCCCAACGACTTTGCGGAGTTTCTCGTTCTGTTCCTACCCGTAAGCGCGGTATTCGCCGCCACGAGAAAAAAGCAGGGCTTATCCCTCATTCTCTGCCTTGCGCTGGCTGTTCCCGCAGTTGCGCTGCTCATGACCTACTCCCGCTCGGGCTGGATTTCCGTCATGCTGGCGGTGTTCGTCTATGTATGGCTGAGAAACAAGAAGCTCATTCCCGCGCTGATTATTCTCTGCATCATGGCAATTCCCTTCCTGCCTGCAAGCGTTATGACCCGTCTTTCAACGCTGACGGATTTAAGGGACTCATCCTCGTCACACAGGCTTGCTCTGTGGCAGGGTGTTGTATACATGATTCGCGATTACTGGCTGACGGGCATCGGCTTAGGCCCCAAGTCATTTGCGGCGATATATCCGCTCTATGCTCAGCTCAAGGCATTGGACGGTGCCTACCACACACAGATGCTTTACATGGAGCTTATACTCGAAATGGGCATTCTCGGTTTCATCTCATTCATGTGGCTTGCGCTGAGAAACATCAAAAACCTTGTCATTTCGCAGAAAAGCAAAAGCGGCATTACAAGGCTCGTTCTCATTGCCTGCGCGGCATCCTTTATCGGTATCGCATTCTCCTGCATCGTGGAATACATCTGGTTCTATCCGCGCGATATGTTCGCCTATTTCATTCTCTTCGGAATTTCCGTTGGTGCAATGCGAATCGGCGAAGAAAAAAGCATATAAGCATTAAAAGCAGAAAGTCAGATGGCTTTCTGCTTTTGTATATTTAATGCTTGGCTTTCATACGATGTCTTGGGTGATTAAAATGAAAGCTAAAACAAAATCCTTAATTATCAATCTTGCGATACCTCTTGCGGTGGGCGGACTTTCCGCACTGCTCACGAAAGACAGCATGGTGGTTTTCGACTTTGTGAATAACCCGCCGCTTTCGCCGCCTGCATGGGTTTTCCCTGTGGCGTGGACAATTCTGTATATTCTCATGGGACTTGCCGCTTATTACGTCCATACCTCCGATAAGCCGAAAAGGGATATTGACATCGCTCTGCTGTTTTACGGCATTCAGCTTTTCTTCAACTTCTTCTGGTCAATATTCTTCTTCAACATGCAGGAATATCTCTTCGCCTTTATATGGCTTATCGGTCTGTGGGTGTTCATTCTCGTTACCACGATAAGATTCTTCGGGATTGAAAGAAAGTCGGGCTATCTCATGCTCCCCTATCTTCTCTGGGTGAGCTTTGCCGCTTACCTCAACTGGGGCATCTACGTGCTCAATTAATCCCAATTTCGGCTTGCGCGCACCATAATCAGATGGTAAAATAAGCCCAAAAGAAACTTTCGAGAGGATAATGCAATATGAGCGGATTTACCCACGAATATCTTGAGCTTCTCAGCGAGAAATATCCAAGCCGCGCGGCGGTTTGCTCGGAGATAATCAATCTTCGCGCCATACTCTCCCTGCCCAAGGGCACCGAGCACTTCATCAGTGACCTGCACGGCGAATATGAAGCGGTGCGGCATATTCTCAATAACTGCTCAGGCGTTATTCTCGAAAAGGTGCTGAAGCTGTTTAAGGACGAGATTGGCGAGGCAAAATGCCGCGAGCTCTGCTCGCTCATATACTATCCTCAGGAAACTCTTGCCGCACGCCGTGAGGCAGGCACTCTTTCCGACACAGAGCTTTATGAAATGCTCCGCCACCTGCGCACTCTCGCGGAAACCCTCTCAAGCAAATACACCCGCGGCTATGTCAGAAAGCAGATGCCCGAGGAATGGGTGTTCGTTCTCGATGAAATGCTCCACATGCAGAGGGACGAATACTCAAATCAGCTGAATTATCACGAAACCCTGCTCCGCTCCATCGTTTCAACAGGGGCGGCTGACGACGTTCTCGTTGCGCTGGCAGAGCTAATAAAAATGCTTGCCGTTGACAGGCTCCACGTTGTGGGCGATATATTTGACCGCGGTCCCGAGCCTGCCAAGCTTCTCGACACTCTCATGAACATCCCCAGCATCGACATTCAGTGGGGCAACCATGATATTCTGTGGCTGGGTGCGGCATCGGGCTCCGCCGCCTGCATATTCACCGTTTTGCGCATTGCCGTTACATACGACAACATGGACCTTATCGGGAAGCGCTACGGCATTTCCCTGCGTCCGCTGATGCGATTTACGGAGAAATATTACGGCGACTCCTCTAAGGAAATGATGAAGCTTGCGCTTCACACTCTCGGCTTCAAGCTTGAGGGCAGAATTATCATGCGCCATCCCGGCTACGGCATGGACTCGCGGCTTATGCTGAACCGCGTTGATTTCGAGCACAACACAGTCGAGCTCGACGGTGGGATTTATCACATGAACACCGACAAGTGGCCTACCATAGATGTAAACGACCCATACAGCTTAAATGCCGACGAGCTTGCGCTCATTGACGAATACATATCCTACTTCAAGGAAAGTCAGTCGCTTCGCCGTCACATGGATTTCATATACAAAAACGGCAGTACATATCTTTGTCATAACGGCAATCTTCTCTACCACGGCTGTATTCCCATGAAGGAAAACGGAAGCTTTGCGCAGGTGCGCCACGGCGGCAAGTGGTATTCGGGCAAAACGCTTTTAGACTACGCGGATGCGGTTGTCAAGAGTGCATGGGCAAAGGGTGATGAATCAGCACTCGACATGATGTGGTATCTCTGGTGCGGCAACGACAGCCCCTTCTCGGGCAGAGTTTTCCACACTTTTGAACGTGCCGTTATCGACGATAAGAGCACATGGGCAGAGCCGAAGAATCACTACTTCGATTTCTGGGAGGACGAAAAGGTCGTCAAGATGATTCTTTCCGAATTCGGGCTCGACCCCGAAACGGGACATATCATAAACGGTCACACTCCCGTCAAGGCCGTAAAGGGCGAAAGCCCCGTCAAGGCAAACGGCAGGCTCTTTATCATCGACGGCGGCTTCTGCGCGGCTTATCAGAAAACCACGGGCATCGCGGGCTACACACTTGTATATAACTCCCACGGGCTTAAGATAAAGGCTCATCAGGAGTTCTGCGGTGTGAGCAAGGTCATAAACGAGCATGCCGACATGGAGTCCGACGCAATCGAGGTTGAAAAATTCCCGAGTCGCCGCTTCATTGCCGACACGGACGAGGGAATTAGACTAAACCGCCGCATTGAAGCTCTTGAGTGTCTGCTCAAGGCCTATAAAGACGGCGAAATAAACGAAAAAAGCTGAGTGCATCTGCACTCAGCTTTTTATTGTTTTAGTAGCAGTCCCATGTGTACATGACCTTGCTGAAATCAAGCTTTTTCAGGTCCTTTTCGTTTATGAAGAAGTTTGCTATGCCGCAGTCGCCCCACATGATGTCGTCCTGCGAGTCAATCTGCAAAAGCAGTATTCTGCAATCCTCGCCGTTTCTCGGGTCATACTGCGTAAAGCTCGGATAACCGAGCATTTTGTG
>JAZLFI010000215.1:0-6708 GCA_045615725.1 Oscillospiraceae bacterium | reverse complement strand
AGCCATACGACGGAGTTGAGGTCAAGGTTGTTGGTGGGCTCGTCGAGGAGAATGATATCGGGAGAGCCGAAAAGCGCCTGAGCAAGCAGTACCTTGACCTTCATTCTCGGGTCCATGTCGGACATCATTGTTTCATGGTATTCGGGAGAAACGCCGAGGCCCTGCAGAATGCGGCTTGCGTCGGACTCGGCTTCCCAGCCGCCGAGCTCAGCGAATTCTTCCTCAAGCACTGCCGCGCGGAGTCCGTCCTCGTCGGTGAAGTCCTCCTTGAGATAGATTGCGTCCTTTTCCTTGCCGCATTCGTAAAGGCGCTCGTTGCCCATGATTACAGTGTCCATAACGGTGTATTCGTCGTACATGTTCTGGTTCTGCTTCAGAACGGACATACGCTTTTTCGGGTCGATATTTACAGAGCCTGTGGAGGGCTCCAGCTCACCCGAGAGTATTTTTATAAAAGTGGACTTGCCTGCGCCGTTTGCGCCGATAATTCCGTAGCAGTTGCCTGCGGTGAACTGCAGGTCAACGCGAGAGAAAAGTATGTTTCCCGCGAAGTTTATTGAAAGGTCATTAACAGTCAGCATTCTCATTACCTCATATTAAAATTCATAAATAATATTTTACCATATATAGGCTTGGCATTTCAAGAGGCTTGGTTTTTAGATTAAGCTGTGATATTATCAAGGCGAGGTGAGACTATGAGTATCACATATAATAACAAGGTTTTTCATCTCCGCACGGAGAACACAAGCTATATTTTCAGAGTAACGGATTTTAAACACCTTGAGCACATCCACTACGGTGAGCTTCTTCCTGATGATGCCTGCGATGTTCTCGCGGTAAAGCGCGATATCGGTGTGGGTGCAAGCGTCATGTACAGCACAAAGGACAACAGCTACTGCCTTGATAATCTCTGCCTTGAATGGTCTGGTGTCGGCAAGGGCGATTTCCGTCAGACTCCCCTTGAGCTCAAAATGCCTGACGGCAGCTTCGGAAACAATTTTCTCTTCCAGAGTCACGAGATTGTATCGGGCTGTGTCCCCATGACCGCCCTGCCCTCGGCATACGACGACGGCAATGATGCTGAAACACTCATCATCCATATGGCGGATGCAAGCTATGACGTTATTCTGCGGCTTTACTACACCGTTTTCCCCAAATCCAATGTTATCACCCGCAGAGCGGTTATTGAAAACTTCGGTGAGGATGTTCTTTCCCTCCGCCGCTTTATGAGCATGAGCGTGGATATTCCCGACATGGGATTTAATATGCACACATTCGACGGCGGCTGGATAAAGGAAACCCACCGCCACGTTCGTCCCGTGCAGTACGGCATCACCGTCAATTCATCCACCACGGGCTCAAGCTCAAACCGCCACAATCCCGGCTTTATTCTCGCCGAGGAGCGTGCCAACGAGGATTTCGGAGCATGCTACGGCTTTAACCTCGTTTACAGCGGCAACCACTTCGGCCTTGTGGAGAAATCCAACCACGACCTCGTCCGCGTTCAGCTTGGCATCAATCCCCTCAGCTTTGAGTGGAATCTCAGAAAGGGCGAGTGCTTCGAAGCCCCCGAGGCGGTTATGACCTACTCCCCCAACGGCTTTAACGGCATGAGTCAGAATTTCCACCGCTTCGTGAACTGTAACATTGTACGCGGCGAATGGAAAATGAAAGAGCGCCCCGTTCTCATAAACAACTGGGAGGGCACTTTCTTTAAGTTTAACGAGAATAAGCTTCTCTCCCTTGCCAAAAACGCAAAGAGCGTAGGCGTTGAGCTTTTCGTCCTCGATGACGGCTGGTTCGGCGAGCGCAACAGCGACACCGCAGGGCTCGGAGATTATTATGTAAACCAAAGTAAGCTCCCCAGTGGCCTTGACGGACTTTCAAACAGGATTGAAAAAATGGGAATGAAGTTTGGACTCTGGTTTGAGCCGGAGAGCGTAAATCCCGACTCCGAGCTTTACCGCGCACATCCCGACTGGGCGATTAAGCCTCCCAAGGGCGAAGCGTGTTTGGGAAGAAATCAGCTTCTTTTAGACCTCACGCGCAAGGAAGTCCGCGACTATATTGTTGAAAACGTGGGCGGCGTTCTCGACTCGGCAAAGATAAGCTATGTCAAGTGGGATATGAACCGCCATATGTCGGATGCCTACTCCCCCGTTCTGGAATGTCAGGGTGAATTTTACCACCGATATATTCTCGGACTTTACGAGGTTTTGGGGCGCATTTTCAATCCTCGTCCCCACATTCTCCTTGAAAGCTGTTCATCGGGCGGCAACCGCTTTGACCTCGGCATGCTGTGCTACTCACCGCAGATTTGGTCATCGGACGACACAGACCCCATTGAGCGACTTGACATTCAAAGCGGTCTGAGCTATCTCTATCCCCAGTCAACCATGGGGGCGCACGTTTCCGCATCGCCGCATCAGCAGACTCTGCGCCATACACCGCTGAGCACGCGCTTTAACGTTGCCGCATTCGGCGACCTCGGCTATGAGCTTGAGCTCAAGTTCCTTAACAGCGCGGAGCTAAAGGAAGTTAAAGAGCAGATTGCTTTTTATAAAAAGTACCGCCGCACCTTGCAGTACGGCACATTCTATCGCTTTGACGAGCGCAAGGACAACAAGGTTCACTGGCAGGTATCCGCCCCCGACGGCAGTGAGCATTTAGTCGGGCATTTCCAAAAGCTCTGCACCGCATCCGAGGGCTTCGACGAGCTTCCGATTAAGGGGCTTGAAAGAGAGCAAAAATACCGCCTTTACTGCAAAAAGCAGAGCATTTTTATTAAGACCTTAGGAGGTCTTGTAAAGCACGTCATGCCTGTGGAGCTTGACCCCGAAGGCTTTGTTCTCCGAACGGCAAATAAGCTCATCACCATGCCCGACGGCGCGGAGGATTACACGGCCTCGGGCGCCGCACTCATGGCGGGAGTTCGGCTCAATAACCAGTTCCTCGGTACGGGCTATAACGAAAAGCTTCATATGCTCGGCGATTTCGGCTCATGTCTTTACGTGATTGAAAAGGAATAAAAAAAGATGTCCGCAATGCGGACATCTTTTTTATTTCAGTGTGTACTTTGAAAGGCGCTTTGTTCTGATTAGACAGGACACGAGAATGAGCGCGACGATAATCCATATGGGCCACGTTATCATTGGCTTCTGCATAAGGCTGAACAGCTGAATGTAGCCAAGCAGCAGTACGCAAAACAGTGTGCACTCTGCCATCATGCTTATGGTTTCATGCTGAATCTGAGCCTGATAGCGCATATCCAGAGGACGCAGAGTGTTGGGCTTGAGTGCTTTCGGGAAAAACAGCATGCCCACTAAAAGCAGATACATGGCGATATCAAATCCCATAACCATAAGCGCAGAGCCGCGGTCTGACCACTTGTCAATATTGCCGTTTATGTCGTAATGGCTCGGCACCTGCTCGGGCAGTGAGGGATAGCACACAAGCGTTGCGATTATGCAGGCAAGCAGAATCAGGAGAGAAATAATCTCTATTACCTTTTGATAAGTAGTTAGATTCGGAATTCTCATAGAAAATATCAGTTTTCGTGCTGCATAGGCTCAAAGACCTGCAGTGCTATTGCCGTTATGTCAAATCCATCGAGTGAGCTGTCCGACGTGGTGATTGAATACATCAGACCGGGCACCGCATCGTACCACATGCAGAGGTCAATGTCGCCGTCGGAGCCGCAGTATCTCATGAGCTTGCACTCGCGTCCCTTAAGCTCATCGTCCATGGTGTCGGTCCATTCGTAATACATGCCGGAGATGTCTTCAAAGCTCACTGTCGGCTTGAGACGGGCAGTGTAGTCAAGACCGTTGAGGGTAAAGCGCAGCTCCTCAGTGTCGCCGCTCAGAATGAAATACTGTACGTTTTCGGCACCGTCGGGTACCTTGAGTGCGAAGCCGAGCTGCTGGATAACTCCGTCAGCGTCAGTCTCGACGAGGGGGTTCGGGACGCCGCTTACAGGTGCTTCTGTCTGCTCTGTCACGGGAGTTGTCTGCTCTGTCACGGGGGCTGTCTGCTCGGTCTGCGGTGCGGCGGCGGGATCGTCCTTAGCGGCACACGCGGTAAAGAGGCAGACTACCACAAGGCAGACGGCAAGGGCTGCAATAAGCTTTTTCATAATAAATACCTCCGTTTTGTCTGGGTGTCTTATTTTCATATGTGCAAGAATACTCTTGCCATTTCAAGATAGATTAAAAGCGAAACGGCATCTGTGATGGTTGATATAAGCGGGTTTGCCATGACGGCGGGGTCAACGCCTATCTTCTCGGCAAGCATGGGAAGCGTCGAGCCGACCACCTTTGCAAACATAACGATAAACAAAATTGAGATTGAAACCGTCGCCGCGACAATCACGGTAACGTCGGGGTTACTCAGAAGCATGCGGTCAACGAGAATCATTTTGACAAAGTTGACTGCGGAAAGAGTTATGCCGCACAGAAGCGAAACGCGCACTTCTTTCCATATAACCTCAAGCACATTCTGCGGCTCAGTATCGCCGATGGAAAGGCTTCGAATAACCGCCGTCGAGGACTGGGCGCCGGAGTTTCCGCCCGTGCCCATGAGCATGGGGATAAAGCCGATTAAAACGGTCTGCACAGCAAGGGCATCCTCAAAGGAATTGAGTATCATACTTGTAAAGGTTGCCGAAAGCATGAGGAACATCAGCCACGGCACGCGAAGCCGCCACATCTCGACAGCGCCCGTTCTGGAATAGGGCTTATCCGACGGGGTCATTGCGGCCATCTTCTGGAAGTCCTCGGTAGCCTCTTCTTCGAGAACGTCGATAACGTCGTCGACGGTTACGATGCCGACAAGTCGTCCTTCCTTATCGACAACGGGGATTGCCATGAGGTCGTAGTCGGAAATTTTTTCCGCGACCTCTTCCTGGTCGTCGGCGGTCATGGCAAATACCACGTTGGTATCCATGATGTCTCCGACCACGACATCGTCGTCGTTTAAGAGCAGTTCCTTTACGGAAACGACACCCTCAAGCGTGCGGTCTGCGGCAGTGACGAAGCAGGTGTAAATCGTCTCTCTGTCCTCGCCGATACGTCTGATGCGGGCTATTGCCTCGCGGACGTTCATGTACTTTTTCAGGTCCACAAACTCGGCGGTCATTATACTGCCCGCGGAGTTGTCGGGATAGTTCAGATATTGATTTATCAGGTTGCGCGTGTCGGGAGTTGCTGTGCGCATGACACGCTTTACAACGTTTGCGGGAAGCTCCTCCATCATGTCAACCGCGTCGTCGACGAACAGCTCTTCGATAATGGCTGAAAGTTCGGAGTCGGTTATGGAGTTTATGATAATCTCCTGCTCGGGAGCTTCGAAGTTTGCGAAAACGTCGGCGGCAGTTCCTTTTGAGAGTAATCGGAACACCATCGGCATTTTGCTCTCGTCAAGCTCCGACATGAATTCCGCAACGTCAAATTCGTTCATGTCCTCAAGGCGAAGCTTAAGCTCGCGCATATGGCGGTTTTCAAGCATCTCGTTAAGCTCGTCAAACTGCCTGTCCAGCATAGTGTCAAAGTCCATGTTTTCTATATTTTCCATGCTGCACCTCCCCTGAGTATTTTTTGAGTCTTTTTACCTTATACGCCGAGGTAATCGGCCTGAGCCTTGCTCAGTGTATCTATCTCAACGCCCATTGCGCTGAGCTTTCTCATTGCAACCGCCTTGTCAATCTCCGTGGGAACGGGGATTACATCGGCTTTCATGTTGCCTTTGTTCTTTGCAAGATATTCTGCGGAAAGAGCCTGGATTGCAAAGCTCATATCCATAATCTCGGCGGGATGTCCGTCGCCTGCGGCGAGGTTTACAAGTCTGCCCTCGGCGATGGTGAACAGAGTTCTGCCATCGGGCATTACATAGCCCTGAATATTATGGCGTGCATCATATTTCTTAACCGCCATTTTCTCAAGCGCTTCCACATCAACCTCAACATTGAAGTGACCTGCGTTTGTTAAGATTGCTCCGTCCTTCATAATCGGGAAATGCTCGGCGGTGATGATATCCCTGCCGCCTGTTACGGTGCAGAACATATCGCCGATCTTTGCCGCCTCGCTCATGGGCATGACCTCGTAGCCGTCCATGACTGCTTCAAGTGCGCGGACGGGGTCTGTTTCGGTGACGATGACCTTTGCACCCAGTCCCTTTGCGCGGAGAGACACGCCCTTGCCGCACCAGCCGTAGCCCGAGATGACGACGTATTTACCCGCGACAATCAGATTGGTTGTGCGGTTAATTCCGTCCCATACGCTCTGACCCGTGCCGTAGCGGTTATCGAACATATGCTTGCAGTCGGCATCGTTTACCATGACCATGGGGAACTTAAGCTCTCCTGCTCTGCTCATAATCTTGAGTCTGTTAATGCCCGTTGTCGTTTCCTCACAGCCGCCGATTACGTTGGGGATAAGGTCAACATACTTGGTGTGCATAAGGTGGACGAGATCGCCGCCGTCGTCAATGATGATATTGGGGCCGACCTTTAAAACCTCCTCGAGACACTGCTCATACTGCTCCATGCTGCAGCCGTACTCGGCAAAAACCTGCATACCCGTGGACGCAAGCGCCGCGGCAACATCGTCATGGGTGGAAAGAGGGTTTGAGCCTGTGACGTACATCTCAGCGCCACCCATTTCCATTACGCGGCAGAGATATGCGGTTTTTGCTTCAAGATGAACGGAAAGT
>JAZLFI010000214.1:0-1399 GCA_045615725.1 Oscillospiraceae bacterium | reverse complement strand
CGGAGAAGTCCACCAAACGCGGCAGCTCACTGTTGCGTCCTCTGCTCCCTTAACTTCTCTGTTAATAGCTCTCTCGGACTTTTGTCCTTTAACGTCCGCATCGGTTTGTTGTTGCTCCATTTCAGATGCTCTGCAAGCTTTTTATTCAGTTCTTCTACACTGCGGAAGGTTTCCCAATCATAGAAATACCTTTGGTCATTGCGATGACTTCGCTCCACCTTCCCGTTGTGCCACGGCGTCCTCGGCGGAATCAAATTATGCTCTATGTTCAGCTTTTGCAACTCCGTGTCAAACGGACATTCCTCTGTTTCACTGATATACTTGTAGGTAAACTCCGTCCCGTTATCTGTCTGGATCGTCTGGATCTTGAATGGAAATACCTTTACCAGCATCCGCAAAAACTTCACCGAGTTTTCCGGTGTATGCTCCTCAAAGCCGTAGACAAAGCGATATCTTGTACATTCATCTATCGCTGTCCATTGGTACAAATGCTTGTTGTATCGCAATATATCGCCCCGTAAACAGCAAAAAGGCACTTCTTTTACGTCAATCTGTACCTTTTCTCCCGGTACAAGCAGCTCGGGATATCGTCTGCTGATCCGCTTGCCTGCTTTCTTTTTGGCCTTCTCCACAAGCTCCAATCGCTTCGCTGCATAGATCAATCCGCTGAGACTCCGTGTGTATCCTTTGCTTTTGGCCTCTTCGTATACCCCATCCCATCCGTACCGCTCGAACTTGTTCCAGAATGCTTTGGATATTAGCATCTCTTCGGTTTCGCTGTGCTGCCTCGGGTGTCCGTGCGGTCGGTGCGAACGTTCTTTCAAGGACTGCCATGTCCCATCGTATCGTTTCTCCCACCGTTTTACACTTGACAGGCTGACACCGTACATCCGCGCCGCAAAGCTTTGCCCTTTTCGTCTTGCAAGTTTCACTACTGCTTGCCTTTTTCGGGCTGCTTGTGATAGTATGTTCATGGGAAGTCCTCCTTCGGTATGGTTGGTTTTGTTTGGCGACTTGATTATACCATACCAAAGTCTGGACTTCTCTTCTTTATTGGTTCATATCATTTTAAGCTATACATTTCCGCTCTTTTTTGTGGTGCGGGGGAGGCTTGGCGCATATGCTGACTCCGGGAGGGATGGAAAATGAAAGAAAGACACAGGAAACACGCCGCCTTTTTTTCGGCAGATACGGCCTCCCGGCTGTATCTTCTGGCGGCGATCCTGACGGTGATCCTTACAGCCAGGACCTGTTGCGTCCGGGCAGCGGTGTTTCTGGATGGAGCGGCAGAGTGGCTGATGGGGACACGGACGGTACAGAGCGTGTTTGCCATGGCGGAAAGGCTGCAATCCGGAGATGAGGCGCTGCCGGTATTTGCCCGGAGCGTATGGGAACCAGA
>JAZLFI010000213.1:0-33248 GCA_045615725.1 Oscillospiraceae bacterium | reverse complement strand
GGCAAAGAACAGTCCGCCAAGCACCATGGTTTTCTTTCTGCCCAGCTTTGCGTCTATCTTCGACACGAAGAGCGTAGTCACGAGGGACGCGATAAGATACGCCGCCTCGATTACCGTTACGTCGTCTGACGAACCGAGCACATAGGTGCAGTAGTAGGTCAGACAGGTGAGCAGAGATAGATTGATGATGCCGTAGAAAAGTATGTAGACCGTGTTGAGGACGAATGGCCGATAGGTGTACAGCACCTTGAAGATGTGGAGCATTCCCACGTGCTCCTCTTCCTCGTTCTGAGGCATAACGCGCTCTTCTGTGGTGAAATAGTGGATAAGACAGCCCACTATGCACACCGCCGCCATTACGCAGGCTGTCAGCAGGAAGCCGCGGCTGCCGCTGGCGGGGTCGAGGTTGCCGTTATCGTCAAGCGCACCGAACAGATTAAGCAGCGGGAAACAGGCAACTGCACCGATGGCAGTACCCACACAGCTGCCGATGTTGCGGTGAACGTTTATCGAGCGTCGCTCTTCATCAACGTTGGTGGCAAGGCCCGCCATGCAGTTATAGGGAATATCCGTTGCGGTATAGAGGAGCTCAAACAGGAAGTAACCGAGAGATGCGATGATAATCGTTACCGTCTGCGAGGCGTGGAAGTTTGTGAAGATAAGCACCACTGTCAGCGCCCAGGGCACTGCACTGTAAAGCGCAAAGGGGCGCACTCGCTCGCCGTTTTTGAATCGGTGGTTTACGGCATAATATCCCACCAGGGGGTCGTTTATCGCGTCCCAGACTATTCCCAAAGAGAGAATTGTGCCGGCCGTTCCCATGGGGATGCGCAGCACCTCCGTCAGGAAGAAGAGATAGTACAGGCTCTTGAACTGATAGACGATGTTCGATGCTGCGGAGAAGCTGCCGAAGCCGAGCTTTTCCGATAGCTTTAGCTTTCCGTTTTTCATATCTTGCAATCCTCTCTGTCCTTTACCGCGAGCAGCTTTTCCCTCAGCAGGCTCTTGAATCGCTCGCCCTCGTCGTTCATGGGGTTGTGGCCCGACTTCTCAAACCAAACAAGGCATTTGTCGGACGCGTCAATGCTTTCAAACCAGTCCTCAACCAAAGACGAGGGGGTGTTCTGGTCAAGTCTGCCGTCAAAGATATAGAACGGCATCTCGAATTTCGTGCAGGTCTTCGGGAAATTCGTACGTCCGCATTCCGGCCACATGGTTTCCAAAACAATGCGGTGGCCTTTCGCGATGCCCCAGAGGTCAGAGAGCGTGTACTCCCCTGCCGTGAGCATGGGTATAAGTGTGGAGCTAAAGTAACTGCGCTTTTTCTCGTTGGGCGAATATCCGCCGTATTTCATCATAACCTCGCGCTGCATCATCATTCCGTCATAGTTGCCGCCCTTGTAGACACCCATGACGGGCGGGCCGCACTTATTGAGAACATCTATGGACTTCCGGTCGCCGGCTTTCTTTGCCTCTTCCATGCAGAACTCCCAGCTGAGCTGTTCGTTCAGTGCGCCGTCTACGACCTGGCCGAAGCCCACGAAAGCGGCGATGTGTTCGGGATAACGGCTTGTGAGATAGGTTCCCAGCTCCGAGCCCCAGCTTCCGCCGATGACGAAGATTTTATCCTTGTCAAAGCGACGGCAGAGCCACAGCACCAGCTCATTAGCATCCTCAACAAGCTGATTGATTGTAAGGGTATTGGCATTCACCCCTTTGTAGGAGCCGCCGCTGCCGCGCTGATCCCATGTGGCTACGGTGAAGGTGTCCATCAGGTCGGAGTGATCGGCAAATATCGTGTGGCGGTTGCACACTCCCGGGCCGCCGTGCAGGAACAGCAGAACGGGTTTTGTTTCGTCGTTTGTTTTTATATGAATTTTCTGCGGAAAACCGCCTAGCATGATTTTTTCTTTGATTTCTGTCATAATACCACCCGATTTTCAGATATGTTGCTATTATAGTGGAAAAAAGTAAATATGTCCATCGCGCAAAACAAAAAAGGAGTTTCGCAAATGCGAAACTCCTTTTCTATGTAGTAATTGATTATTCAGAAATTGCTCTGCAGAGCTGAAAAATTACATATTTGCTTTTGAAACCGCGGGTATATCAATCAGCGGAGCTTTCCGTCTGTTTTTCCCACTGCTGTTTCTCAAGGCAGGTTATATGCTCAGTGCGGATATCGTCCATCAGCTTCCAATGGATATCCCTGTTCGTATGGCGATATGTAAAGCCGCACTTTTCCTGCGCGCGTTTTGACTTTTCGTTTCCGTCAAAATAGCCGCACCACAGCCGCACAAGCTGCAGGTCATCAAAAGCGTGGCGGATAAGCTCACGCACGGCTTCGGGAATCAGTCCCTGCCCCCAAAACGGCACGCCTATCCAGTAGCCTATTTCGCCCTCGTTTTCGGGCAGGTTAAGATTGCTGTTTTTGCCGATTAAAAGCCCGACACTACCGATGGCTCTGTTATCGCTTTTCAGGCACACGGCATAGGTTTCATCGGCTGACAAAACAGTTTTTATTATCTCTCTGCTGTTTTCAAGGCTCGTGTGCGTCGGCCAGCCCGCAATGGGTCCGACCCGCTCGTCCTTTGCATATTCATATAAGCTTTCCGCGTCCGCATCATCCCACGGGCGCAGGATAAGCCTTTCAGTTTCCAATATCGCTGTATTATTCATACTTATCCAGTTATCGAGAAATTCCATCTGCTCATCGGTATGGAACCAGTGCTCGCCGCCTTTCATCACAGAAAGCGTTGCGCCGATTTTCTCCGCAAACGAGGATATCGTTTCAAAAGAGCTCAGATTGTCCTTTTCACCGTAGAGAATATGCGTCGGGACATTCCATTTGATCGGGTTATTTCTCACATAGCAAAGATAATCCCACGAAAGTGTTTCGCCAAAGCTTGTTTCGATTTCTTTTTTCTCATGCAGTTCGTCCTCTGTCACATTTGCCCATGTCATCATATCTGTGATCAGCCTCTCCATATCGACAATCGGAGAGATGAAGTAAGCTTTCTCTATCTGTTTCTCCGCCAAAGCATTCATGGCAAAAAAGGCACCGATGCTGTTTGCGATCACAATCACAGATTCATATTTTTCGTGGATTGCATCGAAGTATTGCGAAAATTCGTTCTTTGCTTCCCACGGCGTTTCGGATTTGTAGTCAAATCCTATCACATCAAGGTCGGGAAAAAGAGGCTTATAGTGTTCGGCTTCTGCGGAGTTTCCGCCCTTACCATGTATGTATAAAATTACTTTTTTCATTATTTCAATAGTTCCTCTGCCGCCTTTACAAACAACGGTCCTTCTTCGCCATTTAAGCCCGTAGGTACGAAGCCCGCTTTTTCAAGCACTCTTTGGGATGCTATATTGTCTTCTTCCGTTTCGGCGGTAATGCAGTTAACATTCGGCACAGAGAGTGCCCATTCCGTCACAGCTCTAATCGCTTCAGTTGCATAGCCCCTGCCCCAGAACTCCGGCAAAATTCCGTAACCGATTTCGGTTGCGCCGTCAGCGGACACGCCCTTGAAGCATAGCTCACCGATTCTTTCTCCTGTAGGTAATTCGATAAACCATGCCGCATACCATTGCCGCTGCTCCGGATTTGCTTGGCATGATGCAAGCATTTCACCGTATGCTGTTTTCAGTTCCTCTATTGTCTGTTCCGATATCAGCGCGCGCATTTCATCGTCTGATGCAACTCTTATAATCAGTCTTTCAGTTTTAATCAAAATAGTATCTCCCATTCAGTTTATCTGCAAACTCATCAAAGTTACTGATTGTATGTATATAATTATATCGCCGCGTGCAGTCATGCGTCAAGCGGCATGTATATTCAAGTTTTTATTTACTATATTACGATTTAATATTATGATAAAAGATGATAATGCTGAAACGAGGTGACATTCGGATATGAACAGAATTGCGCACTATCATCTCCCCGGGCTGTTTGAATTCTGCGAACTGTACAGTGCTTTTCTGAAGCTTTGGCGCGAGCACAATGAATACTTTTACGATTGGTGTGATATAGGTTCAATCTACGGTGCACCCGCGGATTGCATTTGGAACGGGGGTCGTGTCGGTTTCGGAGATAATGACACGGAAAAAGTTCTGAACATGATGCGTGAATACGGGATTTCCGCACGTCTGACCTTCAGCAACTCCCTGCTTCGTGAGGAACACCTTGGCGACAAGAAATGCAACCAGCTCTGTGCCGCATTAGAAGAAAGCGATTTTATTCAAAACGGCGTTATTGTCCATTCGGATTTGCTTTTAGATTATTTGAAAAGCAATTATCCGAAACTGTATTTTGTTTCCTCTACCACAAAAGTGCTGACTGATTTTCAGGATTTATTATGCGAACTGAATCGGGATGATTTTCTTTATGTTGTTCCCGATTTCCGTCTGAACAAATCGTTTGATAAATTGAATGGACTGTCCGATGCTCAGAAGGATAAAGTTGAGTTTCTATGTAATGAGTGTTGCTGGTTCGGCTGCAATAACAGAAAGGCATGCTACGAAAATGTCAGCAGAAAAAACCTCGGCGAAAACTGCCCTGAGCATTACTGTACCGCACCCGACGGGAAAGACGGATACAGATTTTCAAAAGCTATGACGAACCCGGGGTTCATTGGCACAGATGATATCCAAAACATCTATCTGCCCATGGGCTTTTCAAACTTTAAAATTGAGGGGCGCGGACTCGGAAGTGCCGTTATTCTGGAATTTCTGCTCTATTACATGGCCAAGCCCGAGTATCAGCTTAAGGTCAGAGAAGAAATATACCTGGACAGTATGCTGGACTTATTCTGATAGTTTTTTGATACTGTTGTTATATTTTTTAACGATTTGTATATCTTTCTGTTTTTATATGTGATATAATTTTCAAAAACAAACGCTATGCTTGCATACGCTTAACGTATAACTACAATCGGGAAAGGAGATAGAAATGATTAAAAACAAAACCATCGTAATCACCGGCGCTTCCAGCGGCATAGGCTTTGAAACTATGAAACTGCTTGCCAAGGGCAAGGGAAACAGAATTCTCGCCGTCGCACGCAAACCCGAAAATCTTGAAGGCTTCGCAAAAAATGTTATTCCTTTTGCGGCTGATGTCAGCAGCAAGGAGGGTGTCGACGCCATTTTTGCAAAGGCTGAGGAGCTTTTCGGAAAAGTCGATATTTTCTTCGCCAATGCAGGCTTCCCTTACTACGAGGCTTATGACTATGTTGACTGGGACAGAGTCGAGAAAATTTTCAGAACCAATACCCTGTCACCTATCTATACATATTCAAAATATCTTGAGCACCTGGGCGATGAAGAAGGTCATCTTGCAATGACAATCTCCGCAATGGGTCAGATGGCAATGCCGGGCTACGCACTCTACGGTGCGACAAAGTTCGGACTTGAGGGCTTCCAGCAGGGCATTCGCCTTGAGATGCCGAAAAACCTGACTATGACCTGCCTGTATCCCGTATCCACCGCCACAAACTTCTTCAAGGTCGCCGCTGACGGCAAGAAGGTCGACAAGCCCTTCCCCGTTCAGAAGCCGCAGGTCGTTGCAAAGAAGATGGTCAAGGCTCTTGAAAAGGGCAAGGAGAGCGTGTTCCCCTGCGGTCTGTTCATCTTCTCAAAACTGATCATGGGACATATGCCCCCCGTCCGCAACTTCTACTGGGGTATGGAGCGCAAAAAGTTTGAGCGCCATCTGATGGACACTCAGGGCAAAAAGCTGAAGATTAAATAAACATATCGACAAATAGAAAGCACCCTGCTTAACAGGGTGCTTTTTTAATCAAGGTCAACATCAACGGCAAAGAGTCCGCCTGCACCGCCTGAGTACAGGAACAGCACATTGTCGTCTTTTTTAAACGCTCCGTCATTTGCCATTTTAACAAGGCCCGCAAAGGCCTTGCCCGTGTAAACGGGATCGAGGAAAAGTCCCTCGTTTTCAGCGAGCATCCGGATTGCGGCATTGCCCTCTTTTGAGGCTATGGCATAACCGGGTCCGCACATATCAACAAGATGTACATTCTCGGATGTAATCTCCATATCCGCCTCCATAAGTGCGGCGGTTTCGCGCATAATCGCGGGTGTAATTTCATCAAAGGGGTCGGAGTCGACCATTACGCCGACGGTCTTTGTTTCGGGCATATAGAGCTTTGCACCGAGCGCAACGCCTGCATGAGTTCCGCCTGAGCCCTCAGCACATACCACATAATCGAATTTCACGCCTGATTCGGAAATTTCTTTCATGCAGTTCACATAGCCGAGAG
Source organism: Oscillospiraceae bacterium (assembly GCA_045615725.1). Classification (GTDB taxonomy): domain Bacteria; phylum Bacillota; class Clostridia; order Oscillospirales; family Oscillospiraceae; genus F23-B02. The sequence goes on along the minus strand of JAZLFI010000213.1, from coordinate 26,973 downwards.
CCCCGATTGCATTGGAGCCGCCGCAGGGGATTTTGTAATACGGCTTTCCAAGCTCCTTACCCACTCTGTCCATTTCGGCATATATATCGTTGTAGCTGTCGGTATCCATAAAGCGGACATCGGTGTCCATGAGGTATTCCAGAAGCTGATTGCCCTTGCGTTCGGTGACTCCGCGCTTTTTGAGAATGAGTATGGGAGTCATGCCCAGCTTTTTTGCGCAGGCGGCGGTCAGCATAGCGTGGTTGGACTGGGCACCGCCCGTGGTGAACACAATTTCAGCGCCTTTTGCTTTTGCATCGGCAAGGAGAAACTCAAGCTTGCGCACCTTATTGCCGCCGAGACCTATTCCCGTCATATCGTCGCGCTTAATCCAGACATTTGTACCCAGTATGCGACTGATATTCTCAAGCTTCTGCATGGGTGTGGGAAGTAAGGCAAGACTTATTCTGTCAAATTCGTTTATGCTTTTCATGTTTCTTCTCCTTTATATGCTTCACTTAGAATCCTTTTATAGTTTTCTCTGTCGGTATCGCCCTCGGTGCTTATGACAAGGATGCGCGAATTTTCGTCAATGCCAAGCTCGGCTTTTTTCTCCGAATTTTCACAAATCTTTACCGCCACGCCTGCCGTAACCGCCCCCGACTCGCCCGATATAACCGCTGGATCATCGCCGAGAGGCTTTCCCAGTATTCGCATACCATGGGCGGCATAGGAATCATCGCAGGATATAAAGGCCGCTGAAACATTCTTGAGGATGTCCCAGCCCAGTGTGCAGGGTTCGCCGCAGCAAAGCCCTGCCATCATGCTGTCCATGATCCCCGTAACTGTATGAAGCGCACCGTCGTCGGCTTTTGCCGTGCGGAAAATGCAGTCTGCCTTATCCGGCTCGACAATGATTATCTTCGGGCAGTTTTCTTTCCAGAGGGATGCAAAATATCCGGCGATTGCACCTGCCATACTTCCCACTCCTGCCTGCAAAAACAGATGCGTCGGCTTTTGACTGCCGCGAAGCTTCTCGTTTATCTCACAGCCGAGAGTGGTATAGCCCTGCATGATAGCCGCAGGGATATCCTCATAACCCTGCCACGAGGTATCCTGCACGAGTGTCCAACCGTTCTCACAGGCAACGCGCTCTGCGTAACGCACTGTGTCATCGTAATTCATCGCCGTGATTTCCGCTTCTGCATCGAGCGCAAGGATATTACTGAGTCTTTCCTCTGCGCTTCCCTCGGGCAGATATACAACAGCTTTACAGCCCAGCATCTTCGCCGTCCACGCAACGCCGCGCCCGTGATTTCCGTCGGTTGCGGTGATGAAGGTCATCTGCCCGAGCTCGGCATCAAACTCCCCCGACTGCAAAATCCTGAACGTATCTCTGCCAAGCTCAAGATTAAGCTTTTCGCAGATAATCTTCGCAATGGCATAGCTTCCGCCCAGCGCTTTAAAGGCATTCAGTCCGAAGCGTTTTGACTCGTCTTTTACAAGAAATTCCGCAACGCCCGTTTTTTCCGCAAGTGCGGGAAGGCTCACAAGCGGCGTGGGTGCATAGCCCTCAAGCCCTTCATGGAAAAGGTGAACGTTCTCCACATTTTCCGTCGACACACAGCAGTCACCGATAGCTTTTACATTTTTGTTATAGACAATCTGCATTACAGCTCTTCCACCATATCGCTCATTTCGCGGTACTTGGAGTGGAGCGGTGCGGGAGCGGCTTCGTCAGCGGCATATCCGACGGGAAGCAGGTCGCGGACGCGTACGTTCTCGGGCAGGCCGAGGGCTTCCTTGACTTTTGCCTCATTAAAATAGCCGACCCAGCATGAGCCCAGACCCTGTTCCTCTGCTTCCAGCATCATGTGGGTGCATACGATTGCGGCATCCGTATCGCCGAAGTCGTGGCCCTCATAAATCATGCCCTTTGCAGAGCGTTCGCTGTCATAACCGACGACAAAAACTACGGGTGCACCAAAGGTGCAGGGAGTGATTCCCGCAAGAGCCTTGAGCTTTTCCTCGCTCTTTACCACATAAATTTTCTGCGGTTGATTGTTGCAGGCTGTGGGTGCAACTTTTGCCGCCTCAAGTATTGCTTCTATCTTTTCGTTCTCAACAGGAGTATTTTTGAACGCTCTTACTGCGTAGCGTTCCTTTGCAAGTTCCATAAAGCTCATTGTATTTCGCTCCTTTTCATTATTATGGATTAATTATATCACAGGCTTTCGTCTCTTGCATATCCCCATATTGTTAATTTTGCACATGGCAAATTATCGCTTATATTTTTTATTCGTGCAATGAGTCCATTTACATTAAAGCGCTAAAGCTTTATAATGAATTCATAATCATATATTGCGATTAAGAAATAGAGGCGCAGTTGTCAAGATTAGCTTCAGTGTAAGGTACGCAAAACCGTTGCTGAAGTGAAAGGGGCCGCTGCCGAAGATGAGGACCTGCACTCTTCATCTGGGCAAACGAATAACATTCGTTTGACTGTCGCGTTTGCGGAGAGCTATTCATTGATTGTATTACGGACATATCAAAGCACAGCTGCTGCAAATTGCCTCAGCTGTGCTTTTTTCTTTTTGTATCGCAATACCACGGAGGTTTTGCAATGATTACACCCGATGCTTTCATATGCGGCAACATTTCCGTAAATGCTCAGAACCATCTGACATTTGCAGGGCAGGACACCCTTGAGCTTGCGGCAAAGTATTCCACTCCCCTTTATCTCATAGATGAGGACAAGCTGCGCCAGAACTGCCGCACATATGCGGAAGCTTTCCGTAAGCATTTCCCAAAAGGCTCCTTGCCTCTTTACGCAAGCAAGGCAAATTCGTTCAAGCAGATTTATCGCATTATATCCGAGGAAGGGCTCGGCATCGATGTGGTATCCTGCGGCGAGATTTACACCGCAAAGCAGGCTGGCTTCGACCTTTCCAAGGCATATTTTCACAGCAACAACAAGACCGATGAAGATATTGTTTACGCAATGGAAAACGGAGTCGGATATTTCGTTGTTGACAATATCGAGGAGATTTACGCAATCGAAGCCGAAGCAAAACTCCGCGGTATCCGCCAGAAAATTTTGCTCCGACTCACCCCCGGCATCGACTGCCATACTTATGAGGCGGATGAAACGGGCAGAGTCGACTCCAAGTTCGGCTCCGCAATCGAAACCGGACAGGCGGAGGATATTACCGCATTCACCTTGAAGCAGGAGCACATCGAGCTTGTGGGCTTCCACTGTCACGTTGGTTCTCAGGTTTTTGCCGAGGATGTTTTTGAGCGCTCCGCTGTCATAATGCTGAAGTTTATCGCCGAGATAAAAGAAAAATACGGCTACGCGCCGAAACTGCTTGACCTTGGCGGCGGCTACGGCACCCGCTATGTAGACACCGACGGATACATTGACATCGACAGCAAAATCTCCGACGTTGCAAAAGCCCTGAACGAAACCTGCGCAGGTCTGGGAATTGAAGTTCCCGCAATCCTCATGGAACCCGGCAGAAGCATCGTTGCTGACGCGGGCATGACTCTTTACACCGTGGGAACGGTAAAGCAGATTCCCGGATATAAAAACTATGTTTCCATAGACGGCGGCATGACCGACAACCCCCGCTACGCACTGTATCAGTCCGAATACACCTGTTATAACGCAGGCAAAATGGACGAGGACGCAAACTTTAAAGCTGACCTTGTTGGCCGCTGCTGTGAAAGCGGCGATATTATTCAGCCCGAGGTATACTTCCCCGAGTCCACCTGCAGAAATGACATTATCGCGGTCTGCACAACGGGCGCATACAACTACTCCATGGCGTCAAACTATAACCGCATCCCCCGTCCCCCGATTGTTATGCTTCGCGGCGGAGAAAGCTACGTGGCGGTTAAACGCGAAACGCTGGATGACATCGTAAATCTGGATATATAAAGAAAAAGCATGGATCAAAATCCATGCTTTTTTAGTCTTGCTCTTCTGTTTCGGTGATTTTATAGAAGCCCTGAGCAACTATATCTCCCGTTTCTGCGTTTACAATGTATTTATAGCCGTTTGTGTTGCTTGTAAACTCGATTTTATAGCAGATATCGCCATCCAGCTTTATCATGTCGCAAACCAGGTTCTGAACATCCGAATTCTTAACGCCCGAATCGGCAATGGCGGTTTTTTCCGCTGTCTTTTCCTCGACATAGCCCTTATCCCCCATTACACAGCCTCTCAGCGGAGTAATCGCAAAGAAGCAGAACGCGAGCACCGCCAGAATCCAGAGTCCTCTGGTGATCGCTTCGCTTCGGCTCAGCTTTTTCTTTTCTTTCTTCGGTTTTTTCTTTCGGTTAAGAAGGTGTTTCAGCCGTTTTTTCAAACCGTTTTTGAAATTATCAAAACCGGATTTTTTCTCAGCCTCGGCGGTTTCCTGTGGCTCAAGCGCTGTATTTGTCTGCTCACTTTGGGCAGGCTTGAGATGTGAGCCGATTTTTTTCTTCGGTTCTTTCGGTGCAAGATGCTTTCCGCTTTTCGCCACAGCTATACCTCCTTCGACATTAATCTTCTGCATTAGATTATACCGAAGCGGCAACTTGCCGTCAAGGCATGATTTGTGTGGATTTTTATCATGAAGCGGTGTATAATTATTACATCAGCAAACTATCACGCAAAGGATTGAGTTTTTATGAGCAGGCACAGACTAAATGTATTTATTACGCTTGTAATCGTTCTTCTGATAATTGCGGGTCTTTCCGCATGGCTCACGGGCGCAGGCTCTGACGCAGAGGACGAGCCCGAGGAAAGCAAAGCTCCCGCAACCGCTTCGGTTGCTCCCGCAACTTCCAGTCCCACTCCCGAGGAAAGCACCGCACCTTCCGATGAGCCCGAAGAAACGGACGCACCCGAGGAGTCGGATGACCCGTCTATCCCAAAGACGAGAACGCTTAACCTTTCGGGCGACATTGACTCCACCACGGGCACAAATCTCAACATGAGCGTCAAGTGGACCGCCGTTTCAAAGAACGATCAGACCGTTACCGTCACCGCAACCGCATACATATATTCTTACGCTATGCAGTGCGACGTCGTTCCCGGTTCAATCAGCATTAACGGCATCAGCAAGAGCTTTGTCAGCGATTCCATGTCCTATGTGGGAACCGACAGGCTGCAGGAGGTCAAGCTCTGCACCATGAGCGTCGACCTTCCCATCGCTATCGGCGAAACCGTTTCCATCCCCGTTTCCGCAGTCTGGAACTACACGGGACTTTATAATGACCAGCAGTTTGACGGTATCAGCGTTGACGAATATATCCTCATCGAGGGATAATAGTGTCAAATCGGTAAAAAAATCCTTGACAATTGAATAATAAGGATTATAATGATATGGCCTGTCAATATGAACAGGTTATCCTTGCTCACAACTTTGATTGTGGGCCAATAGACCAGAAGGAGGTGCAACCATGGCAAAACTTAGCGAAAAGTACGAAGTAATGTACATCATCAACCCTAACTTCACCGAGGAGCAGACTGCTGCTATCGTAGAGAAGTTCAAGGCACTCGTTGAGGCAAATGGTACCCTGGATGAACTGGAGGAGATGGGTAAGCGCAAACTCGCTTACGAAATCAACTACATTTCCGAAGGCTACTATGTCCTGATGAAGTTCACCAGCGGCGCTGATTTCCCCGCAGAGCTGGACCGTATTCTCGGCATCACCGACGGCATTATGCGTCGCCTGATCACCCTGCGTGCAGAGTAAGGAGACGAAATTATGCTTAATCACATCACCATTATGGGTCGTCTGACCAGAGATCCTGAGCTCAGATACACCCAGTCCCAGACACCTGTGGCATCCTTCACCCTCGCTGTTGACCGCGATTTCGGCGGACGCGACGGCGGTGAGAAGCAGACCGATTTCATCGACTGCGTCGCATGGCGTCAGACAGCCGAATTTGTCAGCAAGTATTTTGCAAAGGGCAGCATGGCAGTCGTTTCCGGCCGCCTGCAGATCCGCGATTGGACCGATAAAGACGGTAACAAGCGCAGAAACGCAGAAGTTGTTGTTGACAACATCTATTTCGGCGAGAGCAAGCGTCGCGATGACGGCGCAACCCACACCGAGAGTCGTCCCGCTTATCAGAGCAGCTATGAGAGCGTAAGCCCCAGCATGGGCGCTTCCGCATTCTCCGAGCTGAGCGATGATGACGGCGAACTCCCGTTCTAAAAAACTAACAGGAGGATACAGCTTTGGCTTTTGATAAGAACAATCCCAAGAACCGCAAACGCAGAAAAGTTTGCCAGTTTTGCGTAGATAAAGCTACCTACATCGATTATAAAGATGTTGCAAAGCTTCGCCGCTATGTTTCCGAGCGCAGCAAGATTCTGCCTCGCCGTACCACCGGTACCTGCGCAATGCATCAGCGTCAGCTGACCGAGGCTATCAAGAGAGCACGTCAGATCGCTCTTCTGCCTTACGTAACTGACTAATCTGATAAAAAAACAAAAACGACCGTCAAATGACGGTCGTTTTTTTATTGCCGTTTTCTGTTTACAAAGCTTCGCAGAATTTTCACCGTCAGGTGAAAACAAAATTAAATCGGTTTTTTCCCGCGACATGTGCGTGGGAAAAAACACTTCTCGCGAGCAAACGTGCGAGCGAAGCGAGTGCGATGTAGCGAGTGCAAAAAACTCGTCGGCAAAGCTTACTTTGCCGACGAATTGAAATTATGCCATACCCAGCTCTTCTTTTGCGTGAACAAGAAGGAGCTCAAGATACTTTACACACTTGCGGCAGGTATCGCCTGCTTCAAGGTCGTTGAGGATTTCTTCAACGGTTTCGAAGCCGAACTGAAGCTCGTTTTTGAAGTCTGCATAAGTGATGTTTGCGCAGGTGCATACAACGGATTCGTCGGTCAGCTCATCGAAGGGAACCTCGAAGATATAGTGCTTTCTTGCTTCAAAGTTAGGTGCGCTGGATCTGTCCTTATCGCGATTTTTAAACATAATGTTTTCTCCTCTGCTTCAAAATGTTTTTCACTTTATGATAAGAATATATAACATTCCGGCGATAAAGTCCACAAAAAGTTTCTGAATCCAAAAAATGACCGTCATAAGACGGTCATTTTCAATATGCTTCTATTTCTTTTATGGTCATTTCTCTTCCGGTGAGGGGTGTGAGTTTCTGACCACCGCAGTCGGGGCATCTGAGGTCATTTAAGTCTGCCTCAAACTCCGCTCCGCAGTCAAGGCATTTGGCAATACCGTTCAGTGTTTCCACCTTGATTGCGGTATCCGCAAACTCGGTGCCGTCAATGACCGCCTCCCAGCAGTCCTCGATAAATTTCGGAACGACACCGCTGAGCGAGCCCACTTCGACTGTGATGCTGTTGACTCCTTCGAGCTCCTCATCCTCAACCACCTGTCTGACCATTTTGAGCATCGCGTCGCATAGTGCAAGTTCGTGCATACTGTCCTCCGAAGCAGGCTTTAAGAGCCGCTTAGCGGCTCTTAAAGCATTTTGCGAAAATTACTTGGTAATCTTTTTTACTGCCATCTTGGCTGTACGCTTTACGAGACCCTCTGCCATCTTGATGGGCAGGGTTTCGAACGTGCCTGCGTGCCAGTTGCGAACCTTCTTGAGCTTGATTGCGTCGAACTTGCACTTGGTGGTACAGAGTCCGCAGCCGATGCACAAATAGTCGTCAACCTTGGTTGCGCCGCAGCCGAGACAGCGTGCGGCTTCCTTGCGTACCTGCTCTTCGGTGAAGGTTACGCGGGAATCGGCAAAGGTCTTTGCCTTTGCTTCGTTGTAGCCGGGAAGCTGACGGTGGCCTTTGTCAAAGCCTACTCCTATCAGTGCCGCGCTCTTGTCCAGCTCTTTGTAGAATCTGCGGTCACGACCCATGGTGAGGGTCTGGCCGGGATGTACGAAGCGGTGGAGCGAGATTGCGGCTTCCTTGCCTGCCGCGATTGCATTGATGGCAAACTTAGGTCCTGTGTAGCAGTCGCCGCCGACAAAGATATCGGGCTCGGCGGTCTGATATGTAAGCTCGTCGGCAATTGCGGTACCCTTTTCGGTGGTCTTGAGCTTGCCGATATCCAGCTTGCCCCAGTCAACCTTCTGTCCGATTGAGCAGATAACGGCGCTTGCCTTCACTTCGCCTGCATCGCACTTGAGGGCTGTGACCTTGCCGTCCTTGCCCACGATTTCAATGGGCTTATGCTCGAATACAAACTTTACGCCCTCGGCCTTTGCTTCCTTGACTTCATCGGGGTCAGCGGGCATATTCTCTTCTTTTCTGCGGTAAACAACAGTTACTTCAGCACCCAGGCGAACTGCCGCGCGGGCAACATCCATTGCAACGTTGCCGCCGCCGACAACAGCAACCTTCTTGCCTATTGCGGGCTTCTTGCCGAGGTTAACCTCGCGCAGGAAATCAACGCCGCCGAATACGCCCTTGAGATTCTCACCGGGAACACCGAGAGGGGCACTCTTCTGTGCGCCGATTGCAACATAGAAACCCTTGTAGCCCTCGTCGCGGAGCTGCTGGATGGTGACATCCTTTCCGACTTCAACGCCGCACTTGAATTCAACACCCATTTCTCTGAGAACGTCGATTTCCGCGTTGAGCGCTTCCTTTTCAAGGCGGAAGCTGGGGATGCCCAGAGTGAGCATACCTCCGGGAACGGGGTTGCGGTCGAATACGGTTACGGGGTAGCCCTTGTTTGCAAGATAGTATGCACAGCTCATGCCCGCAGGACCTGCACCGATGATTGCAATCTTCTCGGTATAGGGGCGGCCAATCTGGTTTACCATCTTGGGAACGAAACGGGTTTCCGCATTAATATCGTGGTCGGCGATGAAGCGCTTGACCTCGTCGATTGCGACAGCCTCGTCAACCTCGCCGCGGGTGCATGCCTCCTCGCACTTCTTGTTGCAGATACGTCCGCAGACTGCGGGGAAGGGATTTTCCTTCTTGATAAGCTCAAGAGCATCGGTATATCTTCCCTGTGCCGCCAGCTTCAGATAACCCTGAACGGGAACGTGAGCGGGACATGCTACCTTGCAGGGTGCGGTGCCGGATGGCAGAGTGTCCTGACGGTTTTCGCGGTAGTCGGGGTTGAATGCCCTCTTGACGAAAACGGTATCTGTAATCTTAACATAGTCGGCAGGACTCGTATCGTTGGTAGAGCAGAGCTTCTGACCAAGCTTAAGTGCATTGCCGGGGCAGACCTCGACGCACTGGGCACACGCTACGCACTTTGCCTCATCCACAACCGCAACGTAGTTTGAGCGTATTGCATCTCTTGCACCGAACATCATGCCTGCACGCAGGCCGAAGCATGCACATGCACAGCAGTTGCAGACAGCGGCGCTGTCGCCTGCTTCCTCGATGTTGGGGATATCGTGCATAAGTCCGTTTTCCTCAGCGCGGAGGATGATTTCCATTGCCTCTTCGCGGGTAATCTGACGTGCACGACCCGAGCGGATATAGTGCTCTGCGCCCTTGCCCATCTGCACGCACATATCCTCTGCAAGGTGACCGCAGCCGTCATCAAGGCTGGTGCGGGATGCGCGGCACGAGCAGGGAGAAACGGAGAATGTGTCATACTTATTGAGATAGTAGCTGAGCTTTTCAAAATCGTCCGCTTCCGGATTATCCTTAATTGCGCTCTCGCAGGGGATAACGCGCATAAGTCCGTAGCCCTCGGGAAGCAGAGGTCCCATTGTCTGCATGCGCAGTCGGGTGTATTCCTCGAATGCTCTGCCGACCTCGGGATGATTTTCCATGAGCTCCTGATTGTTTACCATCATTTCCAGAATGCCGGGAGCAAAAATCTGCATGAAGTAAACATCCTGACCTTCTTCCGCGCTGTAGGTGCGGCGGAAAATGCCGTAGTAAACGAGATTATCCAGTGCGGGCATAATCTCCTCTACCGTCTTGCCGACTTTCTTTGCCAGCCAGGGTGCAGTGCGCTCCTTGCGCAGACCTGCGGCAATGGCGATATCGGCCTCGTCATCGCTTACGATGTTTGCCATGCTGTAATATTCCGGAGTATTCTCGTCGATTTTTACGACAATACCGGAAGCACCGCCGATGACCTTCGCAAGCTTGACTATCTTGGGTCTGAGTGTTGCCATGTGTTTTCTCCTTTCGCCTGTTTTTTTGTTTTTTATTTAACGCTTAGCTTCATTATACCATTAATGTATTCAAAATCAAGAAAATCCGGGCAGGAATAAGATTATTTAATCGGGGAATAATAGCATCACTTAGGAGGGTGATGCAATGCAGGGAAAAGTTGAGCTTTGCGGAGTCAACACATCGCGTCTTCCGCTTATAAAAAGCAGCGAGGCGCGTGAGCTCATAGAAAAAGCGCAAAACGGCGATAGCGACGCACGGGACAGGCTCATCTCGGGAAACCTCAGGCTTGTGCTCTCCGTTATTCAGAAATTCTCAGGTCGCGGCGAAAGCATGGACGACCTTTTTCAGGTGGGTGTTATCGGGCTTATAAAAGCAATCGACTGCTTCGACCTCAATCAGAACGTTCAGTTCTCCACCTACGGCGTCCCCATGATTTCGGGCGAGCTTCGCCGCTTCCTTCGCGACAACAGTGCGGTGCGTGTTTCCCGTTCCCTGCGGGACACGGCGTACAAGGTATTGCAGACTAAAGAGCGACTTACCAACGAGCAGGGGCGCGAGCCCGACATTGATTCAATCGCAAATGCGCTGAACATAAAACACTCCGACGTCGTTTTTGCCCTTGATGCAATCTGCGATCCCGTTTCTCTCTACGAGCCGATTTATAATGATGCAGGTGAAAGCGCCTGCGTTATGGATCAAATCGGTGATACAAAAAACACGGATGAGCACTGGCTGGAGCAGATAGCACTGGGCGAGGCGGTATCTCGTCTTTCCGACCGTGAAAAACGTATTCTCTCTCTCCGCTTCTATGAGGGCAAAACCCAGATGGAGGTTGCCCGTGAGGTCGGTATAAGTCAGGCGCAGGTATCGCGGCTAGAGAAAAATGCTGTCGCCCGCATTAAAAAAGAAATACAATAAAAAAACTCCACGGCTTTTGCCGTGGAGTTTTTTATTAAGATTATCAGAAATCGTACAGGCCGTATTCGCAGCCGACGTTCTTTGTATTCATATCGTCGATAAGCTCGAACTTTCTGATGCCCTTTCTGCGATAGAGCTGCAGGTGGCCGGTGCCGTTACCGCCGTTATTGAGGTGGCTGTAACGCTTAAGACCGTCGGGGCACTCGTAGTTGATATAGATCATATCCTTCTTCCAGCAGTGGATATCGGTGATCAGCTTGCCCTTGAAGGTGGTCTGCTCAACATGCCAGTTAACCTCTTCGTCATTCTGAGTGCAGTCAAATTTGGTGGTTGAACCGGTCCAGAACTTTGCGAAGTTGAACTCAAAGTCCTCGCCCTCGTACCACATGCAGCCCAGGAGCTTGCGGTTCAGAGCAACGCCGAATACTTTGGGCTTGCCACCGCCGATTTCGAATACGGAGTTCTGAAGCTGCTTGCCGGTGAGGTTACTGGTCAGGTTGGAGGAGGACAGCCATACCCAGGGCTCGGTGAAGTCGCCGCCCCAGTTCTTGTCTGCGTAGCCGTAGCAGGTCTCGGGGGATACGAGATACTCTTCGCCGTCGAGGGTGATGGTGCCGGTGTAGAAGGTGCGGATGCCTTCTGCATGCCAGAACATCTCGAAGGAGTTGATCTTGCGGAAGAACTTGGATGCACCGTAACCTACGTTATAGGTGATGTTCTTGTCAACCTTAAGATCCCAGCTCATTTCGCCGGCATCGCACATCCACTCGGGATGAGCTTCCTTCTCTTCGGGGGTGACCTTTACACTACCGCTGATATGGGTCTCGGAGCAGTGGCAGCCGCCGACCTTAATGTCGATGGGGCCTTCCTTCTGAACTTCCGCATCTTTCCATGCATAGAAGTTATGTATCTGGCCCTTCTTGCCTTCGCCCCAGAAACCGACCTTTACGAGAACATAAGAAGGACGCTCGCCGGCCTTCTGTGCCTCGGGACGGTTCCATACGATGACGGGTTCGTCTTTTGCGAGTGCGGGGTTGCATACAAAGTACTCAATGAAGAAGGGCTTCTCTTCGCCGGTCTTCTTGTTTATGGCAGTCATGTTATGCCACCACCAGTCGTAGCCTCTCTTGGCAAGAGGTCCGGTCAGTCTAAAACCGTTTCTTTCGATATCGCTCTTGTTTGCCATAATCTTGACTCCTATCTTTTTTATTTTTATTGTTTTTTGATTGTTTATTTTCAAACATGTTTATACAGTTATTATACACATGTCCAATCATTAATGCAATTGTAACAAATGTATAAATAAGCAGTTTCTTTTTGTATGTTTAGTAAAAAATAATTCACTTTTATACCGTTGTTTTTCTTTAATTATCAGATGGATTAAGAAAAAACTCCATAGCACATGCTATGGAGTTTGATTTATTATTATGATTCCAGTTTATCCGCAAGGCGAAGAAGCATTGTTGCGGTCTGGGCGCGTGTTGCGCAGTTTTCGGGGTGCAGCGTTCCGTCATCATAACCCTGAATTATGCCGAATCCGAGCATTTTGCTGACTCCGGATACACACTCTTCGGCAACATTCTTTGCATCTCCGAAATCGGAAAGAGCGTCTTTGTCCGCCTTAAGTTCTGCGTCCATATATTCCGCATAACGTGTCAGTATGGAGCACAGCGCCTGACGGCTCACTTCTCCCGCAGGGGCAAATCTTCCGTCGGCATAGCCCTCTATAATACCGTTTTTATATGCCCATACAATTGCCTTGTATGCCCAGTAATCCTTATCAACATCGCTGAAGGGTTCTTTCTTGAAAATAACACAGGGGGTATCCGCCATGCGGTAAAGGATTGAAACCAGCTCAGCGCGGCTGATTCTTCTGTCGGGGTCAAAGCGGGTGTCGGTGAAGTTTCTGAAAAGCTCCTCGCTCACTGCCCTGTCCACCGCATCGTAGCACCAGTCGTTAACAGAAATATCCTCAAAGAAATTGCCGCGGGCAGAGTAGGTAAGTCTTGAAACAGGACTCGGTTCCAGCTCGGGGGCAAAAGCGCGGACTCTGTAATCAAAGCCCTTTTCCATTGTTACCCAGTGCTTTAAACGCTTGCTTTCTTCCGTCGGGTCTGTTCCGTCGGTGGTGTAGTAAATCTTTGCGTCATCCGTTTCGCATGACGCTTTAAGCTTTGTGCTCTTGTGGCTGAGAACGGGAGTATCCGCCGTCGGAAGCTCAACGTCCTTTGCAACAACATCAGAACGCAGACCGTTCCAGTTCAATGCGCTTATTGCCTTTACTGTGCAGTTTTTATCCACCGTAAAGGGCCCGGAATATTTTGTGCTGTTTCCCGGAGCGGGAACTTTGCCGTCGGTGGTGTAGTAAACTGCACCTCTGCTGTCACCGGAAATGGTTACTTCTTTATCGCCGCCCGCGTTCTTGAGGCTTATCTCGGGGTCCTTGATTGCATCTGCTGTTCCAGCCGAAGTCGGGTAAGCGTCATAGTACATTTCGCCGTTTGTCAGAGATATTCCTCTGCGGTAAAACATCTCGCTTATTGTTACGAATTCATATCCCTGTTCCTGAAGTGTATCTATCGCGCGAAGCGCACCGTTAACTGAGCTTTCATACAGCTCATGCAGAAGGATGATCTCTCCGTCACCGGCATGGTTGACAATCTCGTTATAAACCGAGTCGGCATTGAGGGTTTTCCAGTCAAGGGTATCAACTGTCCAGTAGAAGCAAGGTGTTCCCACCGCGCTCAGTGCGTTATCGTTTACGTCGCCGTAAGGCGGACGAAGATTATAGTTCAGGTCGAGGCCTATTGCCTTATCCAGTGCGTCATCTGTCTTCAGAACCTCATCGGCAACATCGGAACGTGACAGAGTGCCCAGTCTGGCATGGTCGTATGTATGGCTTGCAACCTCATGGCCTTCTTCCCACATGCGTCTTACCTGACTGCTGTAGCTGGCTATATTACTGCCCACCAGGAAAAATGTGCACTTTACATCTCGCTCAGCCAAACCGTCAAGCAGCATATCCGAGCATTTTCCCGGGCCGTCATCGAAGGTTACGGCCATAAGCTTATGCTCCTTTTCCGCTGATGCACTCATTGGCAGCAGGCTTATTATCATTATTACTGCCAACAAAAAACTGATTCTTCTCTTCATCCCATACATTCCTTTGCCTGCGCCGGTCTCTATGTTGCCGTTTTGTTACTACTATAATACAACGCAAAATCCGCGCTGTAAATAAGGACTTGCGACTTTTTCCGCACTTAGTTATAATTAATTTATATATTTCAAAAGGATGAATGCTATGAGTGATTTTTTGTCATACTTTTCCGGTGTAAAAGGAAACATCGTGAGCGGAAATGTCAATGTTCCTTTTCTTATTTCAAAGGAAACCGACGGCATTTCAAAAATCAGCACACTTCCCTTTTACTATTCCGATGAATTCTTTCTGAAATCCGCCTGCTCTTATAATCACAGGCTTGCAATCATGTCTTTGGGCATGTCCATGTCTGCATTCACCGAAAATATATCCGGCGACAGATCGGTGCGTTCTCTGCTGACTGCCATAGGCTGTGACTGCAAGTATATTCAAACAAAAAAATTTGACACTGCCGTTCCCACAGATGACAGCTGCGCCTATGCCTTCGGCGCTAAAAAACTTCCCGACGGAAGCTACCTCGTACCCGTTGTCATCCGCAGTCATAAATACGGCGGCGAATGGGTCAGCAACGCCCACGTTTTCGATGAAAGCTGTCCTGATTTTGCCTTCGGCTTCAAAACGGCAGCAGATAAGGTTTACGACGCACTCTCAACCTACATATCCCGTCTCGAGCTTTCGGGCAAGCGCGTTAAAATCTGGATAAGCGGATTTTCCCGCGGGGGTGCTGTTTCAAATCTTATCGGTGCCAGACTGAGCCTTGAAAGCGGAATCGAAAAAGATAATATTTTTGTCTACACCTTTGCAACACCCAACACAGTGAGCAAGGATACGCTTGTTTTTACCGACAATATTTTCAATATTATTTCGGAAACCGACTCTGTGCCCCGCATGCCGCCTGCAAACTGGGGCTTCTGCCGCTACGGAACGGACCTGTATCTCCCCTGCCAGTCACGCTGCGGAGAACAGGTATATTCTGTACGAATCGAAGCAATGCGCAATGCCTTTGCCGAGATATGCGAGAAAAACGGAATCGGGGCTGTGGAATATTCGCCACTCGATGAACAGGAAAAGGCTCTCGACCTTCTTTTTGACTACATAGACGATCTCGTTCCCGATCCGGAAACTTATGCAAAAAACGGTTACCAATCCCTGCTTATGGATTACATGGCAGGCGTTGTAAGCAAGAGCAAAACCGAGTTTAAGCGTTTCGTCTATTTCATGCTTCCCGGGCGGAAAGAGCTTGCCGACGAATTCTGCGCAATTTTTGAGCAGTGGAATAAAATGAGCCGCAGCGAGAAGGCGCAGAAAATCACCCTGCTGAACATCAAAGTAACGGGCAAGGTCACAAAGCAGCTTATTGCGGGCGACTCTCCTGCGTCGGACATCATATCCACCGCACTTCGCATCCTTGTTAACTATGCCGCTAAACTGACTGCCACCAAGGTTACGCGCGGCGGTCAGGACTATTACTACGAACAGCTTACTAAGCTTCTGGCAGGCACCTTCAGCATGGGCAGCGACAGCCCGCTCCTGATGCAGCACTGGTCCGAGGTATATCTTGCATGGCTTCTCTCCGGCGATGAGCGTGAGCTGTATTCAACCCTCGCTTATCCCCGCAAAGAACTCAAATAGTTGACATCCAGGTTTTTTTAATTATAATACCCATAGGCATCAAGTTTGCATATAAAGTACATAAAAACGTGAAATAAAACGGAGAAAAGATATGGATAAGACTTTGGTAGTCATGGCTGCGGGCCTCGGTTCCAGATACGGCGGCGTAAAGCAGATTGAGCATCTCGGCCCCGGCGGTGAAATTCTTATGGAGTACGCCATATACGATGCTCTGCAGGCTGGCTTCAATAAAGTTGTTCTCATCATCAAGCCCCATATGCTTGATGACGTCAAAGAGCTTTTCGGCGACAGAATCGAAAAAAGCACCGGCATAAAAATCGACTATGCCTTCCAGAAAAACGAATACTTCACCGCGTCCCGTCCTGAATTTGCGGACAGAGCAAAGCCCTTCGGCACTGTACACGCAGTTATCTGCGCAAAGGACGTAATCACATCTCCCTTTGCGGTAATCAACGCAGACGACTATTACGGACGCAAGGCATTTGAAGTCATTTCCGCAGAGCTGGACAAGCTTCAGGGGGCATCCGACTCCACCATGGTAGCCTACCGGCTCAAAAACACCGTCAGCAAATTTGGTACCGTAACCCGCGGTGTATGCAGTGTGGAAAACGGTTTCCTCAAAAAGGTTACCGAAACATACAAGATTAAGCTTTTCGACGACGGCGTTATCCGTGATACTCAGCTTGGCGAAGACGGCCCCGTTCTCGACCCCGACGCGTTCGTTTCCATGAACATGTGGGGTTATCATCACGATGTTCTCAAGGTTATGGAGCAGTATTTCTACGATTTCCTCGAGAAGGTGCCCGCAGACGATGTCAAAGCAGAATGCCTTCTCCCCACTATGATGGATGCACTCATCGGCAAAGATGAAATCAAGGTATCCGCTCTCAGCACAAGTGACCGCTGGTTCGGTCTTACATATCAGGAGGACAAGCCCGGTGTCGTTGCCGAACTCACAAAACTCCACGAGTCCGGCGTCTATCCTCCCGTTCTCTGGAATTAAAAAACAAAGCTCCGCAGTAAGAATACTGCGGAGCTTTAATGTTATTCAATTACTTGTTATAGATTCTATATTCCGGCGGAACATCATATAAAACCTCGTGCTCGGAAAGTGCCGCATCACGGAGATTGAACTCGCCCTTCGCTGAGCACCAGCTGTATGCCGCGCCGATTGCGATACGCATACCCAGTGTGACAATGTTCTCGGGGGTGTTCTGATTTCTTATCATACCCGCTTCCTGACAGTTCTTAACCAGTGTCACAAGCCAGGGGAACAGCTCCTCCGTAAAATCGAAGAGACCGATTCTTTCTCTCAGCTCAAGTTCCATCAGTGTTGATACAAGATCCACGCCAAGCTCCATTGTCAGCTGAAGATATTTATCGTAAATCATCCATACACGTTCAAGGTCGTTCTTGGCGGAGACAATCTGAGACAGCATGGTCTGGTAATCGCCCTTAAGTCCATCCAGCATATAGATAATAACATCGTCCTTGCTTGCAAACAGACTGTAGAATGAAGAACGGGGTATTCCGGCTGCACGACTGATATCACTGACGGAAACCGCCGCGTAACCCTTCTCTTTAAACAGCTCAAGAGCAGCCTTTATTATTTTGTCAGTATTTTTAGAACTTGCAACTGCCATAGCTACTACTCCATTTCCACTACATATGTCCAAGTCTTTTGTACAGTTTAACCCATTTTGTCGCTATTGTCAAACAAAAAACGATATTTGTCGTAAAAATTTTTATCTGTTAATTAGAAGATATATAGATTTTTTCCTGCTTTCTTGACTTACATTATTTATAAATTTATTATTTAATAGACAAATATAAATAAATTGTAAAAGAGGTATTGTTTTATGGCATACGATGTTTTACTGTCCCCGATGAAGATCGGCACCATGGAGGTTAAAAACCGCACCATAATGTCCGCCGCTGAAGTAAGCCTCGGCCAGCCCAACGGTAAGCCTACCGAAAAGCTCATGGACTACTATGAAGAGCGCGCAAAGGGCGGCGTCGGCCTCATTATCCCCGGTGTTACCCGCGTTAACGACAACTGGGCGGCATCCACCTACACCCAGCTCGCAATGAGCCACGACTACCACATCGCACCCATGCGCGAGTTTGCAGAGAGACTTCACAAGCACGGCGCAAAGCTGGGCATCCAGCTCCACCACCCCGGTAGACAGGGCTATTCCTCATCCATTCACTCTCTGCCCGCAGTTGCTCCCATCGCAACTGTATTCCCCCCGGTAATGGCTCCCATCTATAAGTGCACTCCCATTCTCAACAAGCTTGAGAAGGCTTCCAAGCTCTGGCCCGTGCAGACTCCTACCGCAGTTGAGCTTGCAAACCACGGCGCAATGAAGATTAAGTCCATGAGCAACAAGCAGGTCAAGAACCTCATTCAGGACTTTATCGATGCCGCCGAACGCTGCAAGAAGGCAGGCGTTGACGTTGTCGAGCTTCACGGCGGCCACGGCTATATCATTCAGCAGTTTATCTCCCCCCATACCAACAGACGTACCGACGAATACGGCGGTAGCTTCGACAACCGCATGCGTTTCGTAAGCGAAATTATCGCCGGCATCCGCGAGAGATGCGGCCGTGATTATCCCCTCATGATTCGTCTTACCGCTGACGAGATGTACGCAAAGATCGGCAGAGAAGGCACCGGCTATGACGTAGAGTACGGCAAGCAGGTTGCAAAGCGCCTCGAAGAGCTGGGCATTGACTGCATCAATGTCACCTCCGCATGCTATGACGCATACAACTACTGGCTCGAGCCTACCTCCTTTGAGCCCGGCTGGAGAAAGTATCTTGCAAAGGAAATCAAGAGTGTCGTCAGCATCCCTGTTGCAGGCGCAGGCGTTATCCGTACCCCCGATCAGGCTGAAAAGCAGCTTGAAGAGGGATATCAGGACTTCGTCGCTTCCGCACGTACCTTCATCTGCGATCCCTACTGGGTAAAGAAGACCGAGGAAGGCCGTCCCGAAGAAATCCGCCGCTGCATCGGCTGCCTGAACTGCATCCGTTCCTTCATGACAAACGCATGGGTCGGTCAGTCCGCACAGTGCGCACTGAACGTCGGCATGGGTATTGAAAGAAAGTACAACAATATGCCCAAGACCGGCAACGGCAGAGTTGCTGTTGTCATCGGTGCAGGCCCTGCAGGTCTTACCGCTGCACAGACTCTGGCAATGCGCGGCTTCAAGGTAACCGTCTTTGAAAAGGCAAAGAAGCCCGGCGGCCAGGTCATTACCGCATCCACCTGCAACCTTAAGGATAAGCTTTACTGGTCCATCGAAGACCTCATGGTCAACGCACAGAAGGCCGGCGCAGAGATCAAGCTCGGCACCGAGGCAGATCCCCAGGTTATCAAGGAAATGCATCCCTTCGTTGTCATCGTTGCAACCGGCGGCGTTCCCGTACGTCCCAAATCCATCCCCGGTCTTGACGGCAAAAATGTTCTCGTTGCTCCCGAAATCATCATGAAGGAGAAGAAAATCAAGAACAAGAAGGTCGTCGTTGTCGGCTCCGGCATGACCGGTCTTGAAACCACCGAAATTCTCAACGAGTGCGGCAACACCGTAACCGTTATCGAAATGGCTCCCGAAATTGCTCCCGGAACATGGTTCCAGCTCGTTGACGACGAGATGGAGCGTATCGCACCTTACGGCACCAAGTTCCTCACCGGCACCAAGCTCATGGGCGTTGAGCCCGGCGTTGTTCACACCCAGGACGTCGGCACCGGCATCGGTGTTGACATCGAGGCAGACTACGTTGTTCTTTCCCTCGGTGTACGTCCTGTTGTCGACATCATCACCGAGCTCAGAAAGGCCGGCATAAACAACATCATTCCCGTAGGCGATGCAAAGAAGAGCGGCACCATCGCAGATGCCTGCCACAGCGCATACGACGAAGTAATGAAAGTTTATTAATTACGGATATAAAGGAGAAGAATTATGATTACTAACAAAAAAATCGTTCTTACCGGTGCATCCAGCGGCATCGGTCTTGAATGCCTGAAGCTCCTTGCTCAGGGCGAAGGCAACGAAATCCTCGCAGTATCCCGTAACGCAACCAAGAAGATGTCCGGCTGGGGCGACAACGTTACCATCTTTGACGCTGACATCAGCACCAAGGAAGGCGTTGATTCCATCATCGCAAAGGCCGAAGAAATGTGGGATAAGATTGATATCTACTACCAGAACGCAGGCTGGCCTTACTACGAAGTTTACGACTACGAGGACTGGGAGCGCACCGAGAAGATTTACCAGACAAACGTTGTCGGACCGGCTTACACCTATGTAAAGTATAAGCATCACCTTGCAGGCCGCGACGGTCACCTTGCATTCACCGTTTCCGCAATCGGTCAGATGGCGATGCCCGGCTACGCACTGTACTCCTCTTCCAAGTTCGCGCTTGAAGGCTTCCAGCAGGCAATCCGCCTCGAGATGCCCAAGAACATGAAGCTGACCTGCCTCTACCCCGTTGCAACCGACACCAACTTCTTCGTAACCGCGGCTGACGGCATCAAGTTTGAGAAGCCCTTCCCCGTACAGCAGCCCAATGTTGTTGCAAGAAAGATGGTAGCCGGCATTGAGAACGACAAGAAGTCCGTTTCTCCCTGCCCCGCATTCGCTCTCTCCAAGGTACTCATGACCGCATGTCCTCCCGTACGTACCTTCTACTGGTATCTTGAAACCCAGAAGCTTTGGCGTTTCAAGAAGAAACTCGAGAAAATGGGTAAAATGTAAGATATGCACAGCCCTGAAAAGTCAAGCTATACAAAAAGTCTGATTTTTCAGGGCTTTTTATCACTCTGGCAGCAAATGTCCAATCGTTTTGTACACTTTTGCATGTTTTGTCGAGATTGTTAAACAAAAATCAAATTTTGTCGTAAAAAACACTTGTTCAGTCTTAGTTGAAATGTAGAAATACATAGATTTTTCAATACATTATTGACTTATACGCGCAAGGTATTTTATTATTATTGCAGAATTAGAAAAGGGCAAAATGTTTTCTTCAGACGCGGGTCTCTTTCTTTCCTCAAAGCCCTCTTGAATGTGCTTCCTTCGGCCCGCGTTCCTCATCCCCCTCATTTTTCCGAGCTTCCTCCCTTTCTCTCGGAAAAGCAAAAAGCAGCCTCGCCCCCCGAGGCTGCTTTTTTATATTTCGCTTTGCGAAATATAAAAAACAAATAATTTAATTTCTTGCTCGCTCCGCTCGCGCCGCGCACAGCGCGATATTCGCTTTGCGAATAAAAAAGCATATAAAAAACCTCCTCATACCTGAGGAGGTTTTTGTTATATTTAGTCTGCGGCGCGCATTGAGAGGAATGCGTTTATGAAGCCGTCGATGTCGCCGTCCATTACGTTCTGGATGTTTCCATTTTCAAAATTGGTACGGTGGTCCTTTGCCAGAGTATAGGGCATGAATACGTAGGAACGAATCTGGCTGCCCCATTCAATCTTCTGCTGAACGCCCTTGATATCGGAAATCTTCTCAAGGTGCTCGCGCTCTTTAATCTCGGCAAGACGTGCACGGAGCATGTTCTTACAGTTTTCGAGGTTCTGGAAGTGGCTTCGCTCAACCTGAGATGCAACAACGATGCCGGTGGGAATATGGGTAAGACGTACTGCGGAAGAGGTCTTGTTGACCTTCTGACCTCCTGCACCGGAGGAACGGTAAACATCCATCTTGATATCTTCCTCGCGGAGCTCAATCTCGTTATCGTCGCTTATCTCGGGCATGACCTCAAGCGCAGAGAAAGAGGTGTGGCGGCGGCCGGATGCATCAAAGGGAGATATGCGGACAAGGCGGTGAATTCCGTGCTCACTCTTAAGGAAGCCATAGGCATTCTCGCCTTCAATCATAATAGTTGCGCTCTTGATACCGGCTTCGTCGCCGTCGAGGTAGTCCATAAGCTTTACGGTATAACCGTGGCGCTCGGCCCACATGTTATACATGCGGTAGAGCATCGAGGTCCAGTCCTGAGCCTCGGTGCCGCCTGCGCCTGCATGGAAGGTCAGAATTGCGTTGTTTGCGTCATACTCGCCTGTGAGAAGAGTTCCGAGTCTGGTTTCTTCAAGCTTCTTCTCAAAAGCGGCATAATCGCTCTCCAGTTCCTCCAGCATGCTGTCATCATCCTCTTCGAGAGCCATCTCACAAAGGGTGTACATATCTTCCCATGAGGAAGTGAGCTTATCATATCCCTCACACTTGTTCTTGAGCTGTTTCAGTCGCTTCTGAACGCGCTGGGAATTTTCAACATCGTTCCAGAAGCCGTCGCGTGCGGATGCCGCCTCAAGCTCTTCGATTTCCTTTTCTGCGCTTTCAAGCTTAAGTGCATCGCGCAGAACATCAAGCGTGGGCTTAATGTTATTCAGCTTTACCTTATATTCTTCAAATTCGAGCATAATTATCATTCCTTATACATTTATAAAAACAAGCTAAAATATTATACACAAAAACATAATGCTTGTAAATAATTATTATTTGCCTTTGTTCGCTCTTTTTACAAGCATTTCTATTATCTTTTCGCTGATGCCCGTGCTTATCGATATATTGCGTATAGCGGAATCCGACGCGCTCAGCATCATCATTTTAAACTCCGGGTTATCGTAGTTTACGCTTCCACCGTTTGAGCGCGCCATAACAAGCTCAATCATCCGATTAAGCTTTGCCATGGTTTTTGAATAGGGCATCATTTCCATTATGGAACTGTCCATGTCAAATTCGCCCACAGTCTTTTCGCGGCTTTCAAACTTATACCCGAGCAGCTTTTCCCAGTCGACTTTGTTCGGAGTGTCGCTGAGAGTTTCATACCATGAGTCCGCCTGCCATGCAGGGGCTTCAATTCTCTCAACCTTTTCGGGAATGTATTCAACACACAGATTGCCCACGCAGAGCTTATATGTACCCTCGGGAATTCGCCATGCGCCGTCATGCCATACGGCAAAGCTTCTGTCGCAGAGCTCAAAGCTCAGCGTCTTTTCCTCGCCGGGCTTGAGAAAAACCTTGTCAAACCCTTTTAGTTCGCGCACAGGTCTGAAGATTGAACTCCTCAGCGGCTCGACAAACAGCTGCACAACCTCAGCGCCTGCCATATCGCCCGTATTCTTCACTTTGACGCTTAATGTGTCGTCCTCAAGCTTCAGGCCCGAATATTCAAAGCTCGTGTAGCTCAGGCCGTGACCGAACTTAAAGCGCACGGGAACATTCGCACTGTCGTAGTATCGGTAACCGACAAAAATACCTTCGCGGTATTCCGCGTCCTTTTCGCCGTAAATCTCACTTGTAACGACATCGCTGTAATTAATCGGCCATGTTTCCGCCAGCTTTCCGCTCGGATTTGTTTCGCCCGTAAGCAGGCTTTTTATTGCCTCGCCGCCTGCTTCACCGGGAAGTGCCATATACAGCACCGCATTCACCTTGTCTATCCACGGAAGCTCAACGGGGCTTCCGCACATGAGCACAACCACCGTGTCGGGATTAGCCTCGGCAACTGCTTCAATTAGCGCGTTGTGACCCTCGGGCATTCGCATATGCTCGCGGTCAAAGCCCTCCGCCTCGTACTTATCGGAAAGTCCCGCAAATATAATAGGCGTATCCACGGATTTTGCCATTCTGACCGCTTCATCGATAAGTCCCGGATTGGTGTTTCCCTCGGCGTTATATCCGTCAACATATGGCCAGTCCATGCAGTCGACGGGATTTACCAGATTATAAGGATTAATGTGGCTCGAACCAACCCCCTGATAGCGTAGCTGTTTCGCCATATATCCGATGAGGTATGCGCTTCCCTTTACGGGAAGTGCGCCGTTGTTCTTCATAAGCACCGCGCTCTGTTCGGCGGCCTTTCGCGCAAGCTCGTGATGTGCCTGCATATCGCAGGGACGGCGCTGGATTTTTTCCGAATTCTCAACAAAACGGGCAACATTCTTTGCGCAGAGCGTAACGTCATCCTCGCTGAGTTTGCCGCTTCTTACGGCATCGGCAACCTTTTTCTTCTGATATCGGCTTCCGCCGGGCATCATCAGGTCACAGCCTGCCGTCATAGCCTTTACTCTGTCGTTCATGGCGCCCCAGTCGGTGACAACCATTCCGTCAAAGCCCCATTCCGTGCGCAGTATATCCTTCAGAAGATACCGGCTGTCGCCGGTGTGTTCGCCGTTCAGTTTATTGTAGCTGTTCATAACCGCGGCAGGCTTTGCTTCCTTTACCGCAATTTCAAAGCCCGCAAGATATATTTCCCGCAGAGTTCTCTCGTCAACGATGCTGTCCGACGAAAAGCGCTTGTGCTCCTGAGAGTTTGCGGCAAAGTGCTTAATGCACGCGCCCACGCCCGTGGACTGCACTCCGTTTACAAATGCCGCGGCAAGCTCACCCGATGCATACGGGTCTTCCGAATAGTATTCGAAGTTTCTTCCGCAGAGTGGATTGCGCTTGATGTTAAGCCCCGGTCCGAGAACGAGGGATACTCCGTTTGCCCGTGCCTCTTCGCCGATTGCCCTGCCGATATCGAAAACAAGCTTTCTGTCCCAGCTGCACGCAGATGCCGCACTTGTCGGGAAGCACACCGCGGGAACCGAGCGGTTTATCCCCAGATTATCCGTGCCCGTCGGCTGTTTTCTGAGACCGTGAGGTCCGTCGCACATCATAGCGGCGGGGATGTCCTTCTTCGGCATCTTTCGGGTACACCAGAAGCTTTCACCCTCGCAGAAATCAATTTTTTCCTCAAGCGTCATGGTATCAACTTTTCCGACATATCCCTTGTCTTTCATCTGGTCTCACCTTTCGCGTTTTTTTAATATTATATGTAAATGCGGAAATCATTTCAAGTCGCATCAATCTTGCGCGGCATAGATTTTCTGGACATTCTGGCTGATTTTTGACATTTTTCTCAAAATTAATTGAATTATCAAAAAATAAATGCTTATCATGGTATTGAATTTTTGTTTTTACTGTGATAAAATTACTCCGTAAAAGTGCCATACCATGTAACAAGGTGTTTCAATCTGATTGCATTGGCGTGACAAATTACATAGTATTTCACGGTGATGGCACCGTTTAATAGAAAACCAATAGAAGAAAGGAAGCAACCAATGAACGAAATTTATGAACCTTTGTTTACCCCCTTCAAGATTGGCGAATGCGAAATCAAGAACCGCATAGTCCAGTGTTCCATGGGTGGTACCTCCCTGTTTGGCTGGCTCGAGCCCTGCCATTTCGACAAGGAGGCAGCATACTTCCTGCTCAACAGAGCTCAGAACGGCGTAGGCCTTATCCTCCCCGGCATGCAGTGTGTCCGTGATACCATGGGCCGCCGCTGGCTCGACCAGAACAAGAAGATGTTCAAAGAACTGAAGCCCTACATGGACGAGTTCCATAAGACCGGCGCAAAGCTCTTCATCCAGCTGGCAGCAGGCTTCGGCCGCTCCATGGCAATCACCCCCTGGATGGCATTCCTCGGAAAGAACCCCATCCTGAACAAGATTGCATCCCCCATCGTTGACGTACAGTACAGCTGTGCATCCGCATCCGCAACCCCCAACCGCTGGGACGAAGAGTTCCCCACCCGTCCTCTTACCGTTAAGGAAATTCAGGACATGGTTTACCACTTTGGTAAGACCGCAAAGATGCTGCGTGACGCAGGCGTTGACGGCGTAGAAATCCACGCTGTTCACGAAGGTTACCTGCTTGACCAGTTCACCATGGAGAACTGGAACCAGCGTGACGACCAGTACGGCGGCTCTTTCGAGAACCGTTTCCGTTTCCCTGTTGAGATCGTTAAGGAGATCAAGAAGCAGGCTGGCGAAGACTTCCCCGTATCCCTCCGTTACTCCATTAAGTCCTACTGCAAGGGCTGGTGGCAGGGCGCAGTCCCCGGCGAAGAGTTCGAAGAGTGGGGCCGTGACTACGAGGAATCCAAGAAGGCTATCAAGTACCTGGGCGAGCAGGGTTACGACTTCTTCAACTGCGACAACGGTACTTACGACTCCTGGTACTGGGCACATCCGCCTCAGTACATGCCTGATAACTGCAACCTGAAGGACGTCGAGTGGGCAAAGCAGTTCACCGATAAGCCCGTTGCATGTGCAGGCCGTATGCTCCCCGAGACCGCTGCAGAAGAAATCAAGGCAGGTCGCCTGGACGCAATCGCAATTGCACGTCAGAACCTCGTCGATCCCGAGTGGATCCTCAAGATTCAGGCGGGCAAGGAAGACGAGATCAAGCCCTGCATCCGTTGCCACAACGGCTGCTTCAACTTTGCTAAGTACAAGGGCACCGCAAACATCCAGGGTCTGGAAGACTCCCTCCACCTTGGCCGTTGCGCACTGACTCCTTCCACCATGCAGCATGATCGCTACAAAATCGTTCCCACCAGCAAGCCCAAGAAGGTTGCTATCATCGGTGCCGGTATCGGCGGCGTAGAAGCAGCAATCGTTTGCGCAAAGCGTGGCCACAAGCCCACCGTATTCGAGAAGACCGACCGCATCGGCGGCCTGTTCCTCACCGCTTCCGCAATGTCCTTCAAGGAAAACGACAAGAAGCTCATTGCTTGGTACGAGAACGAAGTTAAGAACTATGACATCGAGTGGCGCTTCAACACTGAGATCAATGACCTCGGCGTTATCGCACGCGGCTTCGACGAAATCATCGTTGCAACCGGCGCAACTCCCAGAAAGATGGCTATCCCCGGCTTCGAGAAGTGCCTGACCTTCACCGACATTCTCCGCGACAAGAAGCCCGTTGGCGACAAGGTTGTCTTCTTCGGCGGCGGCCAGTCTTCCTGCGAAGCAGCATACGAGATGATTCTCCAGGGCAAGCACCCCATCATCGTAGAGTATGCAAGAGACCTCGTTCCTGCACAGAACGTCTGCCTCTCCAACGCTTCCTTCCTGCGTGATATGCTCGCTTACAAGCAGGTTCCCACCTTCCTCGAGAGCACCATCACCAACATTGGCGACAAGACCATCACCATCAAGTCCAAGGACGGCAAGACCGTTACCGAGGTTGAGTACGATGACATCGTAAACGGCATCGGCTTCGTTCCCCAGCCTGTCGGCGGCAAGGGCAAGAACATTCACCGCGTTGGTGACTGTGTTGCAATCGGCAACCTGCGTACCGCTATCTGGCGCGCATGGGA
>JAZLFI010000212.1:0-1652 GCA_045615725.1 Oscillospiraceae bacterium | reverse complement strand
GAGTATTCGCGGCTTCAATCGCGTTGCCGTCTGCACCGGGGTTGATTCCGAAGCCGTCCATAATGCATAAAACTACAGGTTTTTTCATTTTTATCACCTAATTTTACAGACTCGCCGTAAGACGAGCCTGCGTAAAATTTATTATAAGGAATTATTTGCTTGCCGCTTTAACGATAGCCGCGAAATCGGGAGCTTTGAGTGATGCGCCGCCGATAAGACCGCCGTCAACATTAACCTTGGCAACAAGACCGTCGCAGTTCTTGGCGTTCATTGAGCCGCCGTACTGAACTGTTACACCCTCAGCCGCCTCTGCGCCGTATGCTTCTGCGACAGCCGCGCGGACAAATCCGTTGCCCTCGTCAGCCTGATCATCAGTTGCGGTAACGCCTGTGCCGATTGCCCATACAGGCTCATAAGCGATTGTAACATTCTTAAGCTGTTCAGCAGTAACATTTGTAAGAGCCATCTTGGTCTGGAACTTAAGGAGAGTTTCTGTGTAGCCGAGCTCTCTCTGCTCAAGTGTTTCACCAACGCAGACGATGGGCTTAAGACCTTTTTCAAGAGCCTTGAGTGTGCGGAGGTTAACTGTCTGGTCTGTCTCGCCGAAGTATGTTCTTCTCTCGGAATGACCGATTACAACATACTCAACGCCGAGCTCAAGGAGCATATCAGCTGAAACTTCGCCTGTGTAAGCGCCGCTGTCTTTAAAATGAACATTTTCAGCGCCGATTTTGATATTAGAGCCTTTAGCTGCCTCAACAGCCGCGGGGATGTCAACAAAAGGAATGCAGAGAACAACCTCACAGTCAGCGTCCGCAACAAGGGGCTTCATTTCGTTAATGAGAGCTGTTGTTTCAGCAGGAGTTTTGTTCATCTTCCAGTTGCCTGCGATGATTGCTTTACGAAGCTGTTTATTCATAATTTACAAGTCCTTTCAGAATTATAATTATAATCTGTAAAATTATTTCTCGTTAAGAGCCGCGATACCGGGAAGCTCTTTGCCCTCAAGGAATTCAAGAGAAGCGCCGCCGCCTGTTGAGATGTGGGACATCTTGTCAGCAAATCCGAGCTTCTGAACAGCTGCCGCTGAGTCGCCGCCGCCGATGATTGAGATTGCGCCTGATTCCGCAACCGCTGTAGCAACTGCGATTGTGCCTGCCGCAAAGTTATCCCACTCGGAAACACCCATAGGTCCGTTCCAGATAACTGTGCCGCTGCCTTCTATAGCTTCTGCGAAAAGCTTCTGAGTTTCAGGTCCGATGTCAAGGCCCATCCAGCCTTCGGGAATGTTATCGCTGCTGATAACCATAGCCTCTGTGTCGGGCTTGTACTCTTTACCTACTTTATTGTCAACGGGGATAAGGAACTTAACGCCCTTAGCCTTAGCTGTTTCCATCATAGCCTTAGCGTCTTCGATTCTGTCAGCCTCAAGAAGAGATGTACCGATTTCATAACCGAGAGCCTTCATGAATGTGTAAGCCATGCCGCCGCCGATGATGATTGTGTCGCACTTCTCAAGGAGGTTTGTGATAACGCCGATTTTATCGGATACCTTTGCGCCGCCGAGGATAGCAACGAGAGGTCTCTTGGGAGCTGCGAGAGCTGTGCCCATGAATTCGATTTCTTTCTGAATGAGGTAGCCGCATGCCGCA
>JAZLFI010000211.1:0-8124 GCA_045615725.1 Oscillospiraceae bacterium | reverse complement strand
GAGGCCGCAGGCATTTCCCGTTACCGCAGCCGCAAGGAGGAATCCGAGCGCAAGCTCGCAAAAACCGAGGAAAACCTCGTCAGAATAAATGACAAAATCGACGAGCTTGAGCTTCAGGTTGAGCCTCTTAAGAAGCAGTCGGAAACGGCTAAGAAATATCTTGTACTC
Organism: Oscillospiraceae bacterium; assembly: GCA_045615725.1. Classification (GTDB taxonomy): domain Bacteria; phylum Bacillota; class Clostridia; order Oscillospirales; family Oscillospiraceae; genus F23-B02. Next base: position 7,956 of record JAZLFI010000211.1, on the reverse strand, counting down.
CGCGATGACCTGCGCATAAGAGAAATCTCCGTATGGATGGCAACTCTCGATAAGCTGAAGATACAGAACGAGGTAGTCGAGAACGATTATGCCGAGGCCAAGGAGCGCCTTGACAATGCACACAAGAGCCTTGATGCACTGTATGCATCCTCGGATAATATCTCCGAGCGTATGCACCAGAAGGATGTTGAGGCAGAGGAAGCCCGCGCAAGACTTTCCGAGGTCGAGGGCAAAATCTCCGAATGCGATTCCGACTGTGCCGTACTCAACGCAAATATCAGAAACAGCAACGAAGTCATGGAACGAATGCAGGCGGATATCGCCGAGCAGGAGGAGCGCGCCGCATCCGTTTTAAAGCAGATTGAAGATAACAAGGCGAGAATTGCCGAGCTTACAAAAGTCGGCGATGAGCTTTTAAATAAGGCAAAAAGCAATAATAATATTCTTGACGGATGCCGTATGAAGCTTTCATCCCGCGAGAGCGTTCTTGAACAGCTCCGCGAAAAGGCAAACAAGCTAAGTGTTGACTGCCGAAGCATGGATGCCCGTATCCACATGCTCACGGAAATGGAAAAAGAGTATGAGGGCTTCTCCAAGGCGGTTAAAACCGTCATGCGCGAAGCGGGAAGAGGCAATCTCCGCGGCGTTCACGGCCCTGTTGCAAACCTTGTAAGGGCAGACGATGAATATGCCCTTGCCATAGAAACTGCCCTCGGTGCGGCTATGCAGAATATCGTAATCGATACTCAGAACGACGGCCGAAGCGCAATCGAAATGCTAAAGCGCATGGATTCGGGTCGTGCAACCTTCCTGCCGGTCGATACCATTCACGGCAATATCATGAAGGACGCACCCGTAAACGACACGGGCTTTGTGGGCATTGCTTACGACCTTGTCCATTTTGAGGCTAAATATGACGGCATATTCGCAAATCTCCTCGGCAGAACAGTAGTCGCCGAGACTCTTTCCGATGCCGTAAGAATGTCCAAAAATAACGGCAACCGCCTGAGAATAGTATCTCTTGACGGTCAGCTGATAAACGCAGGCGGCTCAATGACAGGCGGCAGTGCCGCAAAAGGAACGGGTATTCTTTCCCGCGCAAACGAGCTCGAAAAGCTCAAGGAAAAGCGCGTGAAGCTGGGCAAGGACCTTGAAGCCTGCGAGGATGATTTTGAAAAAGCAAAGAACGCAATCTCTGGCCTGAGATATGAGCTCGATATGGCGCTCGAGGACCAGAACGCAATCAAGAACGAGGAAGCCGCAAACGAAGCGGAAAAGCGTACCACCGAGCTTGCAATCGGTCAGCTCAAGGTACTGCTTGATTCTCTGTCAGACAACAGCGAAACCCGCCGCAAGGCAATCGACGATGCAAAGGCATCCCTCAAGGCGATTGAGGACAAGCTGGCAGAGGGCAACGAACGCCGTGACGGTTTTGTAAAACAGGCAGATGCTATCCGCAATGAGATAGCCGAGATTAATAACAAGAAGCTTGAGCTTGAGGGCAAGCGCACCAAGGCGGATAAGGACGCTCAGGAGCGCAACAAGGAGCTTCTTGAGCTTGAAAGAAGCTGTGCAAAGCTTGAGCAGAAAAAGCTTGCCGCAGAGCTTGAGGAGAAGCAGATTCTCGATAAGCTCTGGGATAACTATGAGCTTTCGCATTCCGCGGCAAACGAGCTTCGTCAGCCCATAGAAAACCTGCAGAAGGAAACCCGCGGCATAAATGAGCTTCGCCGCGAGATAAATGCTCTTGGCACACCGAATATCGGCGCAATCGACGAGTATGAGCGCGTAAGCACCCGTTATGAATTCCTGACAGGTCAGCGCGATGATATTGAAAAAGCAAAGAAAGAGCTTGTGGGCATAATAAACGATGTCACGGGCGAGATGAAGGAAGTGTTCCTTGAGCAGTTCAAGCTCATCGAAGAAAACTTCCGTCAGACCTTCCTCGAGCTCTTTGGCGGCGGCAAGGCAAATCTTCTGCTTGAAGACGAAAACGACCCCCTCGAATGCGGAATTGAGATTAAGGTTCAGCCCCCCGGCAAGGCGGTTTCCAACATAAGCCTCTTGTCCGGCGGCGAAAAGGCATTCGTTGCAATCGCACTTTACTTTGCAATACTCAAGGTACGTCCCACTCCGTTCTGCGTAATGGACGAGATTGAAGCCGCCCTTGACGAGGCAAATGTTATCCGCTACGCCGAATACATGCGCCGCATGTGCGACAGAACACAGTTCATCGTCATTACCCACCGCCGCGGTACCATGGAGGAGGCAGACCACCTCTACGGCGTAACCATGCAGGAGAAGGGTGTTTCCAAGGTAATAGAGCTTGACCTTGAGGAAGCAGAACGCACGATAGAAAACAGCTAAGGAGAAACTATGGGCTTTTTTGATAAAATGTTTTCCGGCCTTTCCAAGACCAGAAAGAACATAGAAGACCTTGAAGAGGTTTTTCGCAATTTTGACCCCGACGATATTGACTTTTATGATGAGCTTGAAGAAATCCTCATCATGAGTGATGTGGGCGGAGAAACCACCGCAAAAATTCTATATGACTATAAGCACGTCATATTCCGAAACAGAATAAATAAGGGCCGCGACGCAAAAGCCGCCCTGCTCAAGATTCTCACCGATATGCTGGGCGAGATGGATACGGAGCTCAAGCTTGAATCAAAGCCCTCCGTTATCCTCATGGTCGGTGTAAACGGTGTTGGTAAAACCACCACAATCGGCAAGCTTTCCGCCCGCCTCAAGGCAGACGGCAAAAAGGTGCTTTTATGCGCAGGCGATACCTTCCGTGCCGCCGCAGGCGAACAGCTCAATGTCTGGGCTGAACGCTCCGGTGCAGATATCGTCCGCCATGAAGAGGGAAGCGACCCCGCCGCAGTTGTGTTTGACGGACTCAACGCCGCCCGCGCAAGAGGTACGGATGTTGTTATCGTCGATACCGCAGGCAGACTTCACAACAAGGCAAACCTTATGAACGAGCTTAATAAGATAAGCCGTGTCGTAACCCGCGAGCTTCCCGATGCAGATGTTGAAACACTCATGGTGCTGGACGCAACAACGGGTCAGAACGGACTTATTCAGGCAAAGCAGTTCCTTGAAACAGCCGGCATTACGGGCATTGTGCTCACAAAGCTTGACGGCACCGCAAAGGGCGGCATAGTCTTTGCAATCGCTCAGGAGCTTCAGCTTCCGGTGAAATATATCGGTGTGGGCGAGGGCATTGACGACCTTATACCCTTTGACGCAAATGACTTTGTAAGCGCACTTTTTAAGGATAAAAACGAAACAGCAGAAGAAGAATCCGAAGAAACTGAAAACGAAGAGGAAAAATAAATGGCATTAAGCAGTAAACAGAGAGCACAGCTCAAGGGTCTTGCAATGAGCATTGACACCATTGTTCAGATAGGCAAGGGCGGCATAAGCGAAAACACCGTCACCGACGTTAATAACGCGCTCAGAGCAAGAGAGCTTATAAAGGGCAAGGTGCTTGAAAATTCACTTTTAAGCGCAAGGGAAGCGGCGGACGCACTGGCAGAAGCCTGCGGTGCAGAAGTTGTGCAGACAATAGGCAGTAAGTTTGTTCTGTTTAAAAGAAACCCCAAAGAGCCTAAAATAGAGCTTGTGAAAGATAAGAAGAAATGAGAATTGCAATTTACGGCGGAAGCTTCAATCCCCCGCATTTAGGTCATGTCGAAGCGGCAATGACAATAGCGAATGAGATTAAGCCCGATGCGCTGTTCATTATCCCCGCCTCCATACCGCCTCATAAGGAACTGGCAGACGGAAGCCCCTCGGCTGACGAGCGGTTTTTCCTCAGCCAGCTGGCATTTGCCCATGTTCCGGGTGCCGAGGTGCTGGATATCGAGCTTTACCGCGAGGGCAAGTGCTATACCGCCAATACCATAGAACAGCTGAAGCAGGAGTTTCCTGATGACGAACTGATGTTTGCCATGGGAACGGACATGTTCCTCAGCTTTGAAACATGGTACCGCTACACGTATCTGCTCGAAAACATGACGCTTCTTCCCATGCCGAGAAATGACGGGGAAGAGGAGGAAATTCGGAAATACGCAGAGTATCTCAGAAACGAATATGGCGCAAAGGTGCAGTGCTTAAGACACGAGCCCAAGCCCATGACCTCCACGGATATCCGCGAAATGCTGAGCCGCCGTCAGGGTTCTGAGTACCTGCCCGATATCGTTTACAGACAGATACTCATAAACCATGATTATGACGCAAAGGCGGAGCTTTACTGGCTGAGAGAAAAAGCCCATGCAATGCTCAAGCCCAACCGCGTCGCCCACGTTATCGGAGTGGAGAGCGAAGCGGTCAAACTGGCAAACTTCTGGGGTGAGGACCCCGAAGATGCCGCAGAAGCCGGAATTTTGCATGATATTACGAAAAAACTTGTACTATCCGACCAATTGATATTGTGCGAAAAATATGGTATTATAAACGATAAAGCTGAAACGGAAAACGTAAAGCTTCTCCATGCAAAAACTGGCGCGGCGCTTGCACGTGAAATGTTCGGCATAAGCGACCGTGTTTATGAGGCAATCAGGTGGCATACTACAGGTAAGCCCGATATGAATCTTCTGGAGAAGATAGTGTACATGGCTGATTATATCGAGCCAAACCGCGACTTTGAGGGCGTTGAAAAGCTCCGCGAGCTTTCGTACGAAAATCTTGACGAAGCCCTTGCCCTCGGCCTTGAAATGAGTCTCGAGGATATAAGAAGCTACGGAATAGAACCTTTCCGCGATACCGTTGATGCTTATGAATGGTATGTTAATTCCATCGAAAAAGGATGATTTTAAGAATATGATGCAACCCAATGAAGTTGTGGCAATCGCCGCAAAAGCACTCAGTGACAAAAAGGGTCAGGATATCAGGGTACTGAAGACCGATAAGCTCACAAGCCTTTGTGACTATTTCGTTATCTGCACAGGTACCTCATCCACTCACATCAAAACTCTTACAGATGAAATCGACAAGGCAATGAGCGAGGCGGGCGAGCCTCCCATCCGCCGCGAGGGTTACCGCTCAGGCAACTGGGTACTGCTCGATTTCGGCTGTGTTGTCGCCCATGTCTTTACTGAGGATACAAGAGAGTTCTATAACCTGGAAAGACTGTGGTCCGACGCTGAGGAGATTGACCTCTCATCCCTTATCGGCCCCTGCTAAGGGGCATACGGATTTTGAAAATTGAGAGGAGAAAAACATAATGAAATACGATTTTGCTGCAATAGAGAAAAAATGGCAGGCTAACTGGGAAGAAACAAAACCCTATGCCGCTGTAACAGGCCTTGACAAACCCAAGTTCTACGGACTTATCGAGTTCCCTTATCCTTCCGGTCAGGGACTCCACGTCGGTCACCCCAGACCCTTCACCGCGATAGACATCGTCAGCCGCAAGAAGAGAATGCAGGGCTACAACGTTCTGTTCCCCATCGGCTTTGACGCATTCGGCCTTCCCACCGAAAACTATGCAATCAAGACCCATATCCACCCCACAAAGGTTACCGAGCAGAACATAAAGACCTTTACCAGCCAGCTCAAGATGCTGGGCTACGGCTTTGACTGGGATCGCTGCGTTGATACAACCGACCCCAAGTACTATAAGTGGACTCAGTGGATATTCCTCCAGATGTTCAAGAACGGCCTTGCCTACAAGACCACCATGCCCGTAAACTGGTGCACAAGCTGTAAGTGCGTTCTTGCAAACGAAGAGGTTGTCGACGGCGTCTGCGAGCGCTGCGGTGCACCTGTCGTACAGAAGGAAAAGAGCCAGTGGATGCTCCGTATCACCAAGTACGCCGACCGTCTGGTTGACGATCTTGACGATATCGACTATCTCAACCGCGTAAAGATTCAGCAGAGAAACTGGATCGGCCGTTCCACCGGTACCGAGCTCACCTTCAAGACCAACACCGAAGACGATATCACCGTCTACACAACCCGTGCAGATACTCTGTTCGGTACCACTTACATGGTCATCTCTCCCGAGCATCCTCTGCTTGACAAGTGGAAGGATAAAATCGAAAACTGGGACGAGGTTATCGAATACAAGAAAGAAGCTTCAAAGAAGTCCGAGTTTGAACGCGGCGAGCTGAATAAGGACAAGACCGGCGTTCTCCTCAAGGGCATTGACGTAATAAATCCCGTAACACAGGCAGTTCTGCCTATGTACGTTTCCGACTATGTACTTATGGGCTACGGCACCGGTATCGTCATGGGCGTTCCGGGCCATGACCAGCGCGACTGGGACTTCGCAACCAAGTTCGGACTTCCCATTATCGAGGTTGTCGCAGGCGGCGATGTCACCAAGGAAGCATATATCACCAAGGAAGATGGCATTGTCGTCAACTCCGATTTCCTCAACGGCATGACCGTCAAGGAAGCAATCCCCGCGATGAAAGAATATGCTGTCGAGCACGGCTTCGGCAAGCTTAAGACTAACTACAAGCTTCGCGACTGGGTATTCTCCCGTCAGCGTTACTGGGGCGAGCCTATCCCCATGGTAAACTGCCCCAAGTGTGGCTGGGTTCCCGTACCCGAAGAAGAGCTTCCGCTCCTGCTTCCCGATGTTGAGAACTATGAGCCCACCGATAACGGCGAATCTCCTATCGCAAAGATGCGCGACTGGGTTGAGACCTCCTGCCCCAAGTGCGGCGGTCCCGCAGAGCGCGAAACCGACACCATGCCCAACTGGGCAGGCTCCAGCTGGTATTGGCTCCGCTATATGGATCCCCATAACGATGAAGAGTTCGTTTCCAAGGAAGCAGAAGAGTACTGGGGTCCCGTTGACTGGTATAACGGCGGCATGGAGCATACCACCCTGCATCTGCTTTACTCCCGCTTCTGGCACAAGGTTCTGTACGATATAGGCGTTGTCCACACCAAGGAGCCTTTTGCAAAGAGAACATCCCACGGCATGATTCTCGGCGAGGGCGGCGAGAAGATGAGCAAATCCCGCGGCAACGTCATTAACCCCAACGACATTGTAAGCCAGTACGGCGCTGATACTCTGCGCCTGCACATAATGTTCATCGGCGACTTTGAAAAGGCCGTTTCCTGGTCCAACGAGGCTGTCAAGGGTTCCAAGCGCTTCCTTGACCGCTGCTGGAACCTCATGGATATGTGCTCAGACTCCATGGAATACAGCGCAAAGAACGAAGCTACCGTCCACAAGACCATTAAAAAGGTCGGCGACGATATTGAAGAGCTGAAGATGAACACCGCAATTGCGGCACTCATGACCATGGTCAACGAGTTCTACTCCAACGGCTGCACCAAGGGTGAGCTCAAGACACTCATCATGCTCCTCAGCCCCTTTGCACCTCATATCGCAGAGGAAATGTGGGAACAGCTCGGCTTTGCTGCCGCAGAGGGTAAGATGGCAATGCAGATGGATTGGCCCACCTACGATGAATCCAAGACTGTCGATACCGTACGCGAGATGGCAGTTCAGGTAAACGGCAAACTCAAGACCACCATCACAGTTTCTGTCGATGCAGACGATCAGGCAGTTATCGATGCCGCCTGCGCCGACGAAAAGGTACAGCGTCTTATGGAAGGAAAACAGCTGTTCAAGACCATTGTTGTCAAGGGCAGACTCGTAAACCTGATCATCAAATAATAAAAAGTAATGGTTGACATTAGACTCATTACTTAGTATAATGTCATACGTTAAGCCAAGAATTTGGCCCTTAAAGCGCCATTTGGCGTATATGGAGGGAGTGAAATAGATGTCTAAGATTTACGTTAAAGAGAACGAGTCTCTCGATAGCGCTCTGAAGAGATTTAAGCGCGACACCGCTAAGGCAGGTGTTCTGGCTGACCTCAGAAAAAGAGAGTATTATCAGAGCCCCAGCGTAAAGCGCCGCAAGAAGAGCGAAGCTGCACGCAAGAACAAAAATAAGCGTTACTACTAATCAGTAATAAAAAATC
>JAZLFI010000210.1:0-1365 GCA_045615725.1 Oscillospiraceae bacterium | reverse complement strand
GGCGCCGCCTAAGGCAGGTGCGATACTTCCGAATGGTAGATAGAGGAGAACCGCAATTGAGGCAGCAAGAGCTAAGACCGGCATCAGATTGAAGAGCATCGGCACAGCGTTTTTCGGCACAATGTTCTGCTTCGTAAAGAGCTTTGCAATATCAATGAACGGCTGACGAAGCCTTGGTCCCACACGTGCCTGCATACGTGCGCAGATAATCCGGTCGAGACCTGCGAGTGAAAGACCGACGAGTAAGGAACAAACGGTTAAGATAACCGTTCCGATGACGGCTAAGACAATCTCGTTCATTCCATCATCCTCCGCGTCTTAAGATACGACATCTTTGTCAAATCTTCCTTGGTTAAAATCTTAACCGGACCGTCGTCAGAGGCAACTGCCACACGGTCGGTACATGAGAGGCACGGGTCAACTGAGGCTACAACTATCGGAACATCTGCTAACTGGATTCCTTTTAAGATAATAGGCCAGACATGCAGGTTGCTGTACGAAGATGCTTTCACCTTCCATGAGATTGGGGCATCTGCCTTGTTCATTGCAACATAGTGCAGAGCCTCGCCGCGGGGCGCTTCATGACGTCCGACCGCTTCGCCGGATGCTTTTTTGCATAGAGCCAAAATCTTTGCAACCTTTTCTTCGTAGAGAACCGGACCTTCAGGCATGTTTGCAAGACATTCTTCGATGATTTCAATGGACTGTGCAATCTCAAAGATACGGACTACAATTCTGTCGTAGGTATCTCCTTCGGCTTTCTTTCCATAGGCATCCGGAAGAATCGGTTTGATATCCAAATCACCGTATGCACAGTAGGGATAATCTGCACGAAGGTCAGGCAAAAGTCCTGATGCCCTTGCTGTAGGTCCTACCGTTGAATATGCAGCGGCTTTTTCTTTTGTTAAAATGCCGCATCCGACACAGCGGGACTTGATTACTGCGTCTTCGAGGAAGAGCTTCTTCAGTTTTACAAAGAGGTCTTTGTACGAGTCAAGACACTTCTGAATTTTGGGCAGCATATCCGGCGTAATATCGCGGCGGACACCTCCTATCTGGATAATGTCGTAGTTAACGCGGTTTCCGGTGATGACCTCGATTGCATCGAGCGCATCTTCACGGACGCGCCATGCGAGATAGAAGAGTGAATCAAACCCAAGCTCGTGGGCGGCAACGCCTGCCCAAAGTAAATGCGACTGGATACGTTCAAACTCTGCGATGATGGTTCTCACATAATCCGCACGTTCAGGAGCGTTAATCTCTGCAATCTGCTCAACGGCACGGGCGAAACAAAGCGAGTGAGTAACACCGCAGATACCGCAGATTCTATCAGTCAGATGCACAATCTGTACCGGGTTTCTGGAT
>JAZLFI010000209.1:0-19159 GCA_045615725.1 Oscillospiraceae bacterium | reverse complement strand
TTCTGTCAGGACCATATAAACAGCCACGTTCACTTCACGGAGTAAGAATGTCATATAAGATTACGAAAAAAACTATGCCCGCTTTTATAACGGGCATATATATTGCCCTCATGCTGACGGTGTTTCTGCTGTGGTTTGACGGAGAGGGCTACCGCGCAATAACCGCGGCAAAGCTCCGCGTTTTCTTCGTTCTCAGCGGCTTATACATAGTGTCGGCAGTAATTGCGGCCATTGTCGGAAAGAGCCTTCCGAAGCCGAAAGAGCTTTCCGCAGTGCAGTGGCTCGTTATCGCGTATATGCTCATAACGCTTCTGTCCGCCGCCTGCTCCCACCACTCGGCAAAGTCGTGGCTTGGCGCAACCCGCTATGAGGGCGCAGTTACAATCTCAGTTTACTGCATTGTGTTTCTGCTCGTGTCGCTCTACGGCAGAGCGGGGAAGTGGATGCTCTGGCCTTTGGGTATTGGTACAGCGCTGATGTGCACAGTGTGCATAATTCAGCTTCTCGGATATAATCCCTTTTCCCTTTATCCCGATGGCATGAACTTCTACGGTTCGGGCAAAGACTATATCGGACAGTATCTCGGCACAGTGGGAAATACGGGGCTATTAGCTGCTTTCTTTTGCGTTGCAATTCCCATAATGCTTGTAAGCTTAGTAAAGCTTGAGGATAAAATGCGCTTTGCGCTTATCCTGCCCCTTGCGCTGTCACTGTTTGTGCTTGTGAAAATGAATGTCGCGGCAGGCATCGTGGGCATTTTCGGCGGCATGCTTTTGTCAGTCCCCGTCATAATCAAGGGGAAAAAGAAGCGGAAAACCGCTGCACTCATTCTACTTGCGGCAATCCTCTGCGGCATAGGTTTTGTGTATCTTTGCGATACAGACATCACAACGCTTCACGAAGCCCATGAGCTTATGCACGGAAACGCGTCCGAAAGCTTCGGAAGCGGCAGAATTTATATATGGAAAAACGTACTCGAGCTTGTACCGAACAGACTGCTTTTGGGAGCGGGTCCCGACACTCTTTCGTATGAAAGCATAGAACCCTTTACCCGCTACGATGCAAGTGCGGATAAGCTCATAACCGCCCATATCGATACCGCCCATAACGAGTATCTGAACGTGCTTTATCATCAGGGCATATTCGCGCTGATTGCCTATGTTGCCGCGCTGGTAATCGCCGCATCAAAATGGATAAAACACGGCGAAAAAAACACGACAATCGCCGTTACGGGCGGGGCAGTGCTGTGCTACTGCATTCAAGCCTTCTTCGGCATAAGCATGTTCATAACGGCGCCGTTCATGTGGATATCGCTTGGCCTCATCGAAGCATCATATAAGAAAATACCGAAGCTCCTCTGAGCTTCGGTATTTTCTTTAACCCTCAAGCATCTTTTTAAGTGCATCAATGGGAACGCGGATATTTGAAACGTAGTTTTTGCGAGTTTCGCGGATGTAATCTCCTATATGCTCTGCAAGGCTTCCGCTGCCGTGAAAGTCAAAGCTCTGAAGCGCACGGATAAACGAATCGAGACAAAGCTGAAGAAGCTCTGAGTTTTTTGCGGTGACGCCGGTTTGCGCTTTGTATTCCGTGCAGAATACGGGAAGCAGGTCGTAGAAAAGCTGATAGAGCGCTTCGTCATCACCCTCTTTAACCTTATCGGCAAGTGCGATAATCTCTTCATTTTCGTGGTGAGGAACTCCGTCCGCCAGCTCCTGAAGCTTGTTTATATCAGAAAAAACAATCATGCCAAAACCTCTTATTACTTCTTAGTGCCCGAAACCTGATACATGCAGTCGTTTGAGATAACGACGTCAACATCGAAATAGGGCTCGAAAAGCTTTTTTAAATCGTCTTCGTGCATGAGCCCCATGGATACCGCGTGTGCGCTTCCGCTGTGGTGGCTGTCAATCTGTGCGCGGCTCATGCCGTGGGCAACGGAGAGCCTGCCGCCTTTTTTCAGCTTGTCTGCCAGCGTTTTTATGAGCTTATCGGGCTCGGGGAAGTGGGGAAATGCGTTGTATACCATGACAACGTCAAAGGGCTCGTCAAAGTCAATGTTTTCAACATCGGCGCATATAACCTTTATGTTTTCCCCGGGGAATTTTTCGGATGCGATTTTAACCATCTCGGGGGAAATGTCAACTCCCGTAACGCTTGCGACCTTGCGCTCAATGTAGTCGGGGAAGAGCACACCCGTGCCGCAGGCGACGTCAAGAACTTTTACACCCTCAATAACGCCGCCGTTATCGAGAATGGTGTTTATGCGGTCATCGTGACGGATAAGCTCAGCGTCCCAATGGGATGCGTGACCGTCAAAGTATTCTTTTACATCATTTTTATCTATCAAGGTGATTGCTCCTTATTTGAAAAACTCTGCCGTATCAATCTGCTGATAACCGCCGAAGCTGGCGGGACATGCGAAGATTTCGTCCGCAAGCTCAGCACCGAGAAATGCGTTTGTAATCTCGTCTGCCTTTTCGCCTATATCAATATCATCGAAGAGGTCGGGGTATACGGTCTTTGCGATAAACCATGTGTTTATGAGGGAAATCTCGTAATTTGTGTAATATGCGTTGTACGCCATCTGGAGATAAACCTCGCCGTCATTCCATGCCTTGCAGGTGTCGAACATGGTGCTGTCCTCGGCATAGAGGGGCTTGATGTTTTTAACCGCGGCTGTGTCGATAAACATGATATCCATATCTTCGCCGATGGAAGCAAACTTCTCCTTTTCAATGGCGGTAACGCCGGGAGTGCCTAAACCGCTTACAACGTTTTTGATATTAGCCGCCTCGAATGACTTGTAGGTTTCGCTGGTCATAAGGTGATCGGTGGTGCCCCAGTTGCCAAGACCGCAGATATAAACGGCGGGTTTGTCGGCATCTGCAATATTTGCCGTTCTTTCGTTAATTTCTTTAATCTCGGCATCCACAAAGGAAAGCAGTGCTTCGGCTTTGTCCTCGGTGCCGAAGATTGTGCCGAGAAGAGTCATACTGCCGCGGAATGCATCGTCGAATATTCCGTTGGGGCCTGTCTTGAGCGTGATAACGGGAACACCGAGCTGTTCCTGCAATGCATCGGCTTTTTCAACATCCTCGTATTCGGAAATAACAATGTCGGGGTTGCAGGAGAGGATTTTCTCTGCCTCAGCCGCCTGAGCATTGGGACCGCCCACACCGCAGGAGGGGAGCGAAGAGAATACGTCGCCGTATGCCAGCATATAGGGTCTTGCAACAGAATCGAACATCTGCGGACGCTCGGAAAGAGAAAGGTTGTCAATGTCCTCAACGCCGCAGAGCAGGTTTACGTCGCAGACATAGCAGTACATTCTCAGCGCGCCTGCACCGATGCAGACAACATTCTTGTAGCTGCCCGGTGTTACGGCAACTTCTCTGCCTATCATGTCAGTGACCGTAACATCACCGTCGGTCTGAGCTGTATCCTCTGCACCGCAGGCGCAGACGGAGAGCATCATCAAAACAGCAAGAATAAGTGCAAATAATTTCTTAGCTTTCAAAGTGAGTACCTCCCAATACAACTTTCTGTCCGTCGATATTCATTATCTTCATGTTTACATCGAAAACATCCTTGACATTTTCTTCGTTTATGCACTCTGCACCGCCCGAATATTTGACAACGCCGTCCTTCATGAAGAAAAACTTATCGCCGAAATCGAGAGCCTGGTTGAAGTCATGGAGCGAGCTTAAGATTGCAATGTTCTTTTCGCGGGCAAGCTTCTTTGCCTCTTCGATGATGAGCTGTTCGTTGGCAATGTCGAGGTTGCCTGTCGGCTCGTCGAATACGAGAAGCTTCGGCTCCTGCGCCATGGCTCTGGCGATTGCAATTTTCTGCTTTTCACCGCCTGAAAGCTCTTCGGCGTTTCTTGCGGCGAAGTCCTCGAGCTTCATATCGTAAATAATCTTTTCGACTATATCATAGTCCTCTTTGCCCGCGTTTAAACCGAAATAGGTAACGCGACCCATGAGAATTGAGTCAAATACGCTCAGCGCACCGAAGTGGATGTGCTGGGGAACGTATGCAATTCTGCGTGCGCGCTCCCGCTTTGACATTTTGAGCAAATCCTCGCCGTCGAATAAAATCGAGCCGCCGCTGGGATTTTCAATGCCGAGAATGTTTTTGAACAGAGTAGTTTTACCCGAGCCGTTTTTGCCGAGCAGAATACCGATTTCGCCGTCGTTAAGTTCAAGGTTGACTCCGTCGAGCACGGCGGGAGAGCGCTTTCCGTAGCGGAAAGATAAATTTTCAACTTTCAGCATCAGCCATGCTCCTTTTTAGAGAATATAATCGCGATGAAGAAGGGGGCGCCGAGAAGGGAAGTAATTGCACCGACGGGGAGGGCAGATCCGCTTCCCATGCTTCTTGAAAGAGTGTCGGCAAGGAGCAGAAGCAGACTTCCGCACAGCGCCGAAACTGGAACGGAAACGCGGTGGTCCTGACCGAGAATTTTTTTCGTGACGTGGGGGCAGATGATGCCGACGAAACCGATTGTACCGAGGAAGGATACGCATACCGCCGTAATCATAGATGCGGCAAGCATTGAGAAAAATCTCAGTCTGTCAACGTTTATGCCCATGCTGGACGCGGTGTGCTCACCGCTGAGAATGGCGTTGTAGCGCCATGACATGAGTCCGAAGAATATAAGCCCCACGGCAACGACAACAAGCATGATGAGGTCGGTACGATAGGTTGCGCGTCCGAGGTCGCCGAAGTTCCATATAACTGCGGCGGAGATGCCGACGTCAGTTGCGTAAAACTGGAGTATCGTGGTTGCGGCAGTCCATACGGCGCCTATTGCGATACCCGCGAGAACTACGACGTTGGGTGAGAACGAACGAAGCTTGCAAAGGCTCAGAATGAGCAGAATTGACAGGGTTGAAAATACGAATGCCATAAGGCTGGTCGCATAGGGATTTGCGCCGACGGCAAAGTTTGCAACGTTGTTGCCCGTTGTGAGGAAGCCGCCTGCAAAAGCGATGATTGAGAGGTTTGCGCCGAATACCGCCGCGTTGGAAACGCCGAGGGTGGAGGGCGATGCCATTGCGTTATTCAGCGTAGTCTGCATGATAAGACCCGAGATAGAAAGCCCCGCGCCTGCTATGATAGCGGCAAGAACTCGGGGAATTCTGATGTTCCATATAATTCGGATATTGCCGCTGCCGCCCTTTTTCATGAGTGCCGCAAAGCAGTCGGAAATGCTCATGTGCGATGATCCCACAAACAGGCATACAAAGCTCATGGCGAGTACAACTATGATAAGAGCAAAGACAATATAAAGATTCTTTCTCTGCTTTTTTTGTATTTCAAGTGCTGTTTTCATCGGATTACCTCAGTGTTATTCATTAGCATGTTAAATTATAATGAATAATCTGAGCGATTTTAAGCCCCCCAGGGGGTTTTGAATTTGAATTTTGTTTATTGTGCTGTGAATAAGTATGCCTCATTTATGGATGTTGACGATAAAAAAGCTACCTGATTAAAAAATCAGGTAGCTTTTTTATGTGTAGTTTATTCTCCGGCGCTGACGGTCAGAGTAAGCTTGGCATTCATGGCGGCTTTGGTACCGCTCTTTATGCTTTGAGCAATGACGGTGCCCTCCGGTTCGGAGCTGTGCTTATATGCAATACGCTGAACGTTAAAGCCACGTTCACCAGCAGCTATTACGGCCTTGTCCGCCTGCATTCCGACATAGTTTCCGGCAGTGATTTTTGCATCAAGCCAGGGATTGTCGCTGTTCGTGTCGGAGGGGTCCCAGTTGCGGCAGGTTTTGTTGCCGGAGATCTTGGGAGCCACCGGCTGACCTAAGGGGCCGGGGTTATCTGAAGCGTAGAACCTGACCGCCTTAATGTCGCTTTTGTGGTTATATATCCAGCGGGCATCCTTGACCTGAAGACGTACGCAACCCATAGAGGCGGCTGTGCCCAGCTTGTCGAATTCCCAATACTCCAGCGATGCGGGATCGCCGTAGGAGGTATAAGGAACGGAGTGGAACAGTATGTTGCCTGTAATCTGAGTAACGTAAAGACCGTTTACGTTGCCAAACAGAGGCTGCCATTTCCATTTGCTTGTGTTTGCAAGGGAATACTTGCCGCTGTGGGGAGTGGCATCACCGGTAGAGCATATCATTGCCTTTACAGGAATGTTGTACTTGCCATCCTTGCCGTATGTATATATGTTGACTGTGTTTGTCTGGTAGTTGACTGTAATACTGTAGGTCTTGGCCGGGATTTTGCTTTTCGGAGTGGCAGCAGTGGTGGTCAGGGACTTGATTTTACTGAAAGCGGAGTTTGCCGCAGTGTCCTTGCCGATTGCTTTGACCTTGTAGTAATATGTGGTGCCGCTGCTTGCGGAATAATTTGTCATATATGTATTTGAAGTGGTGTAAATACATTTATAAGTGCCGTCCTTGCTGGTGCTGCGATAAACCTTGTAGGATGTAGCGCCGTCTACCACCAGCCATTCCAGCATGGGCTTGCCGACATAGGGCTTATCATTGGCAATCCCGTTGACGCGCTTTATTGTCACCTCAGGTGTAGGGCATTTTACTACCACCTTGATTGGTTCACAACTGGTGGCATTACCTGCGGAATCAACAGCGGCGACTTTGTAATAATAAACCTGACCGTGTTTTGCGGCAGCACTGGTGTAGCTGCATTTTTTTACAGTTCCGAGTAGTGTGTAGCTGCCGTCCTTAGTGGTGGAGCGATACACCTTATAGCTGACCGCACCTTCAACGGCATCCCATGTAACCTGCGGTTGCTGAGTAAATGCTTTTCCCTTGCTGGTGGTACCGTTAACAAGCTTATAGGATATCTCAGGCGCAACGCATGTCACTACCGCTTTGACTGCTGAAGAATAGTTGTCGGAAGCTGTTGAATCAACAGCGGAGACTTTGTAATAATAAGTCTGACCGTGTTTTGCGCTTGTATCAACATAGCTGCATTTTTTCGTGGTTGTGAGCAAGGTATAGTCGCCGTCTGCAGTGTCGGCGCGACATACCTTATAGGAAACAGCACCGTCAACGGCATCCCATGTAATCTGCGGTTGCTGCTTATAGGCATCCCCCTGACTGGTGGTACCGTCAACCATCTGGCAGGATACATCAGGCGCATCGCATAATGCCGCGATTGAAACAATGTCGGAAACGGATTCACTGCCTTCTGCAGTAACTGCGGCTACCTTGTAGTAATAGGTTGTTCCGGGAACGGCAAGAGTGTTGGTGTAGGAACAGCCGCAGGTGGTGTAGGTGTGGGTATAAGTACCGTCTTCTTCGGTGGAGCGGTAAATGTAATATTCCTCAGCCCCGTCTACCGCCTGCCATTTGAGCTGCGGTTTGCCGGAATACTTACCCGTATTATTGCTGATGCTGACCTTCGGTGCTTCGCAGGTATTATCAGCATTGACCGCCATAAACATGGCGGGGAACAGCGTAATTATCAGACATAGCGCTGTTATAAAGCAAATTATTCGATGCTTTCCCATAGAAAAGCCTCCTAATACATTTTTTTCTACATTATACGCGAAGATACAGAAAAAGTAAATGAAAATTATGAACACAAAGCCGTGCTAGCATTAAAAAGAGCTGCCTGATTTTTTATCAGACAGCTCTTTGCCATTTTCAGACTCTATGCTCAATCTGCACCCTTAAGTGCCTGATATTCATCTGCCGTGATGGTTTCAAAAGAGGAGGTATCCGCACCCTTTACGCAGTTTAATAGCCTATCGTTTTTGCTCTGTTTTTTCGTTACAGCGCATAGCCTGCCGCGCTGAGAAGCTCTCTCATATATGCAGCGTATTTTTGCAGAATCTCCTCTGCGGGACCCTTGCGTTCCTCTTCCATGGACATGGTGGCGTTAATCTTCCATGCGCCGAAGAAAGCATTGTGGGAGGGTAGAGATCTGATTATATCCTGCTCCGCGCCCTTCGGAGTGTCGCACACGGAAAGTACAACCTTGTTCTCCTTGCTAAACAGTCCGCCGGCCTTGCGGGAAAATACGATAACCATAAAGCGAGTTGTGGCAGGCAGCAGAATGTATTGCTCAACAGATGCTGCCGTGGGTTTGCCGATGACGAAGTGATTATACTGCTCAGTGTCCCAGTGTTCCTGCATGAACTGTTCCAGCTCTTCCAATGTAAACGCGCGGTTAGTCTGAATTACCTGTCTTCCGATCATGGAAACGCTCCTTTCAAAGTCGTTTGTGTCTTGATATCAAAACGTATGTATACCAATCTATTATATATTTAACATTTAATCACAAAAATACAAGATATTCAACAAAAAACGGCAGCTGTATATTACTTATACGAAACGTATTCTTCTTCCAAGGTTTTATCAATTGACATTGATGAAATCACCAGTTCTCCGCATCCTTCTACATCGCATCCGTTCTTAACGTCTATTTCATACAAATATCCGTCAAGCGCAATAAAAGCTTTGTAGTAAGAACCTGCATAGTAGCATCCGTCTTCATCCATTCCGCCATCGGTGTCGGCAATGAAGAACTCCGTTCCATTCGGGAGCTTTCCGTGCTCTCCTGTGAAATAATCTGAGGCTTCGGGGTGGTCTTTTAAAAATTCGTCAATCAGTTCCTGATTAAATGCGCCGCATTCCGCTACCCAGATTTCCGTCATGTCATCATAATCTTTGTATATCTTTCCCGATATGCGGTATTTCCCGTCTTCCTCGGGACTTATCATGATATCGTCTTTGGCATGATAAAAACGGTTGTCGGGCATTGTGTAGGTCAGAACGCCCAAGTGCTCATAATCGGTAACTGAATATCCTTTTTCCCGTCTTTCTTTAATCATACGAACAGCGACAATTGAAGCAATAATCGCGACGATTGCAATGGCGGCGGCTAAAATTGCGAAAGTACGTTTCTTTGCCCTGCGGTTATTAATAATAAGCTGTTCGTTAATTCGCGCAAGCTGGTCTATGATAACTTCATTTTCGATAATCTTTTCCGCATCGCCATCAATAAGCTCAGACACCGAAACATCAAGTACCTCAGCCATAGACTTAAGGAGATCTGCGTCAGGTACCGATTGACCGTTCTCCCATTTTGAAACGGTCTGACGCGTAACGTGTATCCTTTCGGCAAGCTCTTCCTGAGAATAGCCTTTGTTTTTCCTAATTGTTTTTATGTTTTGGGCAAGCATGGTCGTTCTCCCTTGTTTTGATGGCTATATTATATTATCGCGTGCCGTTTTGCGCAAGCAACGGAAATTAACATCTGCAGTTTATATCATAAAAAGAGCTGTCCGATAAAAGACAGCTCTTAAAAATATTCGTTGCTTTACTGACATGCGTTGAGCACTGCATCAAATACGTCGCCGGGCATATGAACGAAAAACCATCCGAGCTCAACACAGCCGACGTATCCGCCGTCAATCAGCTGTAGCTGAACGCAGGTGCCGTCTTTCAGTTCAAGATACAAATGCCCCTGAATTTCGGTATCGTAAATGCTCGGGTTTTCCGAGTAGTCAATCCGCTCAAAGGGGCTGGAGCAAAGAAGGTCTATAAACTCGTTAAACTGCTCGTCGGAAACAGGAAGCTTCTTATAGGTGCGCTCATTCGGACCGACATAGTTCCAGTCATAGTGGGTGAGATAATTTACATCTGTTATATTGTTTCTGATATGGAATCTGTCATCAAATAAATCCTTGCCCGTGCTCAAGGCGATTCCGTCAAAATTATCGAGGAACTGCAGCCATTTTTCATCTCCATACTGCACATAAATGCAGAGCCTGAAATCCTCGTCGTAGCCTTTCACGGAGTATACGGAGCCTGAATACGTGGAGGCAAACTCCGTTGCCCATTCATCCTGCGTTGACCATTCCTCAAGAGTTCCCTTAGCTTCGCCGATGTAATCGCCCACAAGATGCTCGACGGAAGATAAATCTCCGTGATATGATGCACCCTGCGTATAAACCGAGCCCTTGTATACAAGACAGCCAATCATGTCAACTTCGACTTGCGCACCGTCAATCTCTTCGGGAAGCGTGAGGGTAATGCGGTCTGTATATAAGATGCCCGAGCTTTGATTTACGGCAGCCTCGGAATTCGGCTCGGTGCTACCGCCTGTGAGCTTCGGGATTGCTACTGCACTGAGAATAACAAGGCAAAGACATGCTGCCAGCGCAGCCCATCTGAGCCAATGGCTGTTATTCTTTGCAGTGTAGCTTTCAGCTTTGATTATAAGCGCGGAATCGACATACTCGATGCTGTCTAAAATTTCGTTATTATTCATAGCGCGTAACCCTCCTTAATGAGATAATCGCGGAGACTGTTGCGAATTCGGAAGAGCGAGGTTTTCACTTTGCTCTCGCTGATTGAAAGGCGACTGCAAATTTCGGCAATCGAATCCAGATAAAAGTATCTGCGCATGAACATAACCTGCTTCTCATCGGAAATCGTAAGCAGATAGCGGCTGATTGCTTCACCGAGCATTTTTGCATCCATTTTGCTTTCAACGCCGTCAGATGCAGGCAGACACGATGCAAGCTCGTCAGTCAGTTCAACAAAATGCGCGTCGCGTTTAAGACTCTTGCGCTCGCGACAGCGGTCAATGGAAATATGCCGTACAATACGTGCAAGAAAAGCATAGAAGTATGTTTTCGGCTCACTTGGAGGAATTGCGTTCCAAGCTTCCAGATATGTATCGTTCTCGCATTCTTCCGCTGTCTGTTCATCGGAAGTGATGCCAAATGAAAGGGAACGAAGTCGCGCTCCATATTTTTCCGCAGTGTGTTCGAGCGCCGTTTCATCACGCAGAAAATATAACTGGATTATTCTTTCGTCTTCCAAAGCCTTAGCCTCCTTTCGTGGGGTTTTGTAAGGCCTTCATCCTATATAGCGGATTTCAGGAAAGGATGGTTACACTTTCATTATAACTTAATGCTTTCGAAAAATAAACAGGCGGCAGGGAAATCCCTGCCGCCTTGTATATTTTAACTTGTAAACCGTCGAAAACTTATTCCCACTCGATGGTTGCAACGGGCTTGGGGCTCATGTCGTAGAGAACGCGGCATACGCCGGGAACCTCGGCGAGGATGCGGTCGGTAATCTTCTTGAGCAGTGCCCAGTCCAGCTCGGGAACGGAAGCGCTCGTTGCGTCAATGGAATTGACGGCACGGATGACGACGGGCCATTCGTATGCGCGCTTGCCCTCGCGGATACCGGTGGATTTAAAATCGGGAACAGTGGTGAAGTACTGCCATACCTGACCCTGCAGACCTGCGTTTGCAAACTCTTCGCGGAGTATTGCGTCGGACTCGCGGACTGCCTCTAGGCGGTCACGGGTGATAGCGCCGGTGCAGCGAACGCCGAGACCGGGGCCGGGGAAGGGCTGGCGGTAAACCATGTTGTCAGGCAGGCCGAGTGCCTTGCCGACTACGCGGACTTCGTCCTTATAGAGAAGCTTGACGGGCTCAACCAGCTCGAACTGGAGATCTTCGGGAAGACCGCCGACATTGTGGTGTGCCTTAACGCCGTCGCTCTCGAGAATGTCGGGGTAGATGGTGCCCTGTGCGAGGAACTCGATACCGTCGAGCTTGCGTGCTTCTTCTTCGAATACGCGGATGAACTCAGCGCCGATAATCTTGCGCTTCTGCTCGGGTTCGCTGACTCCTGCCAGCTTGTCGAGGAAGCGGTCAACAGCATCGACATAAACGAGGTTTGCGTCGAGCTGATTTCTGAAAACGTCAACGACCTGCTCGGGCTCGCCCTTACGCAGGAGACCGTGGTTTACATGAACGCAGGTAAGCTGCTTGCCGACAGCCTTGATAAGCAGGGCTGCGACGACGGAAGAGTCAACGCCGCCGGAGAGAGCGAGAAGAACTTTCTTGTCGCCGATTTGAGCGCGCATAGCCTCGACCTGCTCGGCAATGAATGCCTCCGCGAGTTCGGGAGTGGTGATTCTTGCCATAGATTCCGGACGCTTGTTTGTATCCATCTTAGTACCTCCGAATGATAAAAGTTTATGGCTTATTTTCTCACAAATCGTGCTTGCAGTCAATTTCTATCGGGAAATAAATTTGCAAGAAATATTAAGGGTATAAAAGGTCGGTTTTTGTATAATTTGATATATGCGAAAATAAAGCCCGAAACTGTTTTGTTTCGGGCTTTGAGTTTTTATGCTTTTTTCTTGAAAATCTTGTCTCTGAGCTGAATGACGAGCATGATTACAAACAGCACGGCAACGGCACCGAGGGTAATCCATGTCCATGTGATGTTGCGTGCGGCAAAGCCGAGGAGCAGGAGCATGGGCGCGCCGAGAATAATTGCCCAGAGGTTCTGATAGATAAGGTTGTGGGATGCGGGGGTATCAAACAGGGGGTCAATCTCACGCAGGAGAATAACGCCGGTGCTTGCGGTACCTGTCAGCATACCGTACATGGAAAGGAAGGCCTCTTCCTTGTATTCGGGGAAGAGATAGTAGCAGACCTTCTTGTTGTACCAGTAGGTGACAACCGCACCGACTACACAGATGAGAAGGAGAGGCAGCCAGAATTCATGGTGCTTGAACGCGGAAAGGTCGATAGCGGAAATGGAAGCGACGACCATGAGGTCGAACATAAGACCGCTTATGCGGTTAAGCATGAAGTTGTTGGTGTATTCTCTGTGGATAAGTCCCTTTTCCTTGCACTTATGAAGGGTGTTCTTCATGAGTATCGCAAAAGCGGTACCAACGAGGAAGTTAAATCCCCAGAGCAGAGGCTTGATTGTGTTGACAGCGAAGCCGCCCATTTTATCAAGCAGAATGGTAAGACCGTACATCGCGGCAAAGGAAATGAAGTAGGTTGAGAAAATCAGACCGAACTGAACGGTGAGCTTGTCGAGGGATTCTGCAAGGGGAATTTCGCCCTTTGCAGTGACCTGCTCGGCAGAGAGGTCTTCCATTTCGTCGGCGTTCTCAATCTGAGCGCGTGCATCGCCTGCTTTGCGGAGCTTGTTCAGGTAGTAAACACCGCCGATGGAGGATGCAATGAAGCCCATAGCGGCAATGGTAAGACCGAAGCTTGCGCCGTTTTCAAATGCGGCATACTCGGTGTAGTTCTGATAAATGCTGCCCCAGTTGTAAGCCTGTCCGGGACCCTGACCGAAGCCCATGGGGAGAAGAATGCCGCCTGCGGCATAGCTTCCGATGAGATAGAACAGGGTAATGGTAATCAGCAGACCGACGATAGCCTGAAGCAGATAAGTTCCGACAACGACGGTGCTGGTGTTAAATACGTCGCGCTTAGCCTTCTTGCTCTTCACCTTATCGCTGGAGCGAAGACCGAGAGCAACGAAGCCGAGACCGAGACCGTGATAGGTCATAGCTTCAAGGGTGGCAACATTGAACATTGAGTGACCGAAGATTGCTTTGAAGATTGCATCGACAATAAGGATGAGAAATCCGCCGAGAACTGCGCTTGGTATAAGCGATTTTCTAAGAGCGGGAATAACACGTCTTAAAAGGTTGGCGATGAGCATACCGCCGAACAGAATTGCGAATGTAATTATCAGCGACCAAACGCTGACATCCCAGAAGTTTGACTGACCTGTCATGGTATTACACCTCGTTTGCTGTAAAATAGCTTAAAGCCGATATACATTTTATATTTTTCTACCGCTTTCGTCAATATAAATAGCGAAAAAACTTCAAAAATTTTAAGAAAAAACAGCAGTCACAGATGTGACTGCTGTTTTTGCGTTTAATCTTACTGCGCAAGTGCTCTTTTGTGGTCTTCCTTATAGAGCATAAGGAGAAGCAGACCGACGACGTTCACCGCAACGAGGAAGAGGTACATGTTTCTGTAACCTGTGTTTACGGTGTCCTGATATACCTTTTCGATATCCGCGCTGTGCTCGTCAATGGAGTTTATGTAGTCCGCCTTGGCCTGGTCGAAAATTTCGGGCATTTGGTCGCGGATTTCCGCCATGAGAGTCTGTGCTCTTACCATGAGCGCCTGCTGATCTTTTGCCGACTGTGCGGCACCGCGAAGCTCATCCTGACCTGCGTTCATCTGAGCCAGTGCGTCCTGCATTTCGTCGCGCTGAGCCTTGGTGTCCTCAATCTTCTGCGCAAGCTGGGCGCGTGCGGCCTTGAGCTCCTCAAGCTTCTGGGGAAGCTTTGCAATATCGGTAATGGACATATTATCGCCCATACCCTCGGGAGCACCTGATGTATCCATGCTTGAAAGCTTCTTGACGCCGCCGATGATGTCGCCTGCGAGAATCTGTTCCATTGCGGAGATGACCTCATCCTGCTGCGCAAGACCTGTTTCCATGCCTGCGATGCCCTGGCTTACGCCGTCAATGCCTTCCTGAAGCTCGGCCTTGCCCGCATCCATTTCGGTAACGCCGGATTCCATGCCCGCGATGCCCTGACCGATACCGTCGATACCCTCGCCGATACCGTCAATGCCTTCGTTGATGCCGTCCTGAGCCTTGACTAAAACGTCGGGGAGAATGTTGTCAAACATATAGTTGGACATGTTTTTGGTTTCTCCAACAATGGTGGTTACGTCGGCATTCTGCAGACCGCTGAGAATTTCGTCGGGAAGCTCAATGCCGTCGCCTTCCATGGAGGACATATCCATGCTCATGCTGCTCATATCCATGTTGTCCATCTGAGACAGCATTTCCTGCATGTCGGGATTATCCTTGTTTGCGTCCTTTAACTGCTGAACGATGCCGTCAAGCTCCGCCTGCTGTGTAAGAGCGGGCATTTCGGGCTGGGGGAGAACGTTCATAAGCTCGGTCTGCATACCGCCTGCGGCATGGACGATGAAGCCGACCATGATAGCGGGAGCAATGGCGGTGCCGATAGAGCGGACAAGGGAGAGGGTTGCAAGCGCGGAGTTACTTTCCTCGTCGCTTGTGTTCTGAAGCATCATGTAGTTAAGGGGAGTGCCCATTGTAAGACCGAGACCGAAGCCGATGATAACAAGGGAAATGATAACATTCAGAAGATTTACGAATTTAACCGCGATAAAGGAGAGGTACAGACATCCGATGATAGTGGTGATGAAGCCTGCCGCCATGACGGGCTTTGCGCCGCGCTTATCAATAAGCTTGCCGGACATCATGGAAGAGCCGCCGGAGCATACGCCGAGGATTATGACGAAATAGCCGCCGCTGCCCGATGCCATCTTGAGGCAGTTTTCGGAGAACTGGGGAATGAAAATCATGCCCATCATGGAACAGCCGACAACGATGCCGAGTACGAGCGTGACCATAATCTGACGGTTGCTTGCGTATTCTATGTGGAATATGGGGTCCTCCGCCTTGCGCTCAACCTTGACGAAAATGGGGATGAGCAGTGCGGAAAGCAGAATAAAGGGCCAAACATTCAGCGAGGTGAAGGAGGGGATAAAGTCGAAGAAGTCGAGATTTTTAAGTCCGTAGAGCAGGGAGAGGATGATGAGAGTCATCAGCAGAGTTCCCAGCTTGTCGGTGGCCTTGATTTCATCTGCACGGTTGTTGGGCAGGACAATAATGCCTGCGATGACGATGAATATGCAGATGGGGATGTTGATGAGGAAAATCCACTGCCAGTTTTCAACACCTGCAATGTCAAGGACTGCACTGCCGACGGATGCGCCGAGAACGTTTGCAATGCCGTAAACCGCGCCGACGAGACCCAGTGCCATACCGCGCTTTTCCTCGGGGAAGCTTGTGCCGAATTCGGCGGTTGCAACGGGCATGATGCCGCCTGCACCCGATGCCTGAACAATACGTCCGAGCATGAGAATGAGGAAGCTGTCCGCGATTGCGGAAAATGCGCAGATAAGTGAGCCAGTGCCGAAGAGTGCAATACTCAGCAGATAGATAGGCTTGCGACCTTTCTTATCCGCAAGCTTACCCGAAATGGGGATGATTGCGGCATATGTAAGGGTGTAGATGGTAATCATCCATATACCGAGGTTGGCGTCAACGCCAAGCTGATTCTGAATAATCGGGCGGGCAGGGGTGATTATACCCGTGTCAATAGCGCCGATAAACAGACCCAGCAGATAGATTGTTGCGATGAGTGCAAAGTTTTTCTTTTTCATGGGATATTCCTTTTCTTAAACCTTTTATTGCAAAGCCTTAATCCAAGGCCTTTATTGCCGATATGATGTCGCCGAAGGCGAGACTGTTGTGGTGTGTGCACATGATAAACAGCTTCGTGTAAACGGGAGCGAAGCTCGCATCCTTGCCGCAGTGCAGTAAAATCGTCTCAATGCGTTCGGTCAGCTCCGCGCCGATTTCCTGCTTCTTTGCCATGATTGATTTCTCGTCGGGATGGTCGGGGGGCATGACCTTTGTGTCCGCCGTGAGCCAGTGGGAAAACAGGGGATTCATTGCACCCTTAAGAAGCTCGTAAATCCTGTTGAGTGCTTCAACGGGCTCGCTTATTTCCGCAAGCTCATTGTCTATGGTGCCCATGAGTCCGCGCCATGCGCGGTCAACCAGCTCCTCGAGGATGTTTTCCTTGGAGGGATAGTAGTTGTATATTGTTGCAGGTGCAATACCGAGCTTTTTGGCGACTGCGCGTATGCTGAAATCACCGAAACCCTGCTCAAGCAGAATTTCATTTGCGGCCTGAAGAATGGAATCAGGCAGATTTTCGATAATCTTCGGCATGGTTTCCCTCCTGAAAAGTTTTATGAACAGCGTTCATAATAACACCTGTAAAACACTTTTGCAATAGACAAAATAGAAACAGCAGTCAAAAAATTGACTGCTGTTTCCATTATATGCAGGTAAAATTTAAATGTTACTTATCAATCCTTGCGATATGCTCGCCAAGCTTAACGAGTGTTTCCGCGCCGTTTTCGGTGTTTCTGAGAAGCTCAATATCGGGGATGACAGCGCCCTTTTCAAAGCAGAGAACGATGCTGGATGCGCCGAATTTGAAGTAGCCCTTATCATCACCGCGGCTGACCTTACCCGAAACGGGGCTGTTCACAATTTTGCCAACCATGAGCGCACCGACCTCCATCATGAGAACACTGCCCATATCCTCGGTTTCGATAACGGTGTATTCTCTGGAGTTTTCGCTGTAAATGGGGATACGCGATGCGACATAGGGGTTAACGGTGTGAAGTTTGCCGCTTATGCGGGTATAGCCGTCAGACTTTCCGCTGACGGGGAAAACATAGCGGTGATAGTCGTTGACACCCAGACGCAGAAGCATGAGTGTGCCGCCCTGAAAACGCTTTGCAAGGGCTTCGTTTCTCAGAAGCTTGTCAATGGTATAGGAGATGCCCTTAATCTCAAACTCGGAATCCTCGCTGATAGGGAATACCTGCACCTTGCCGTCGCAGGGGGAGATAACTGTATCGGGATTTTCATCAATCTGTCTTGCGCCGCTGTTTATCCTGCGGCAGAAAAACTCGTTGAAGTTCAGATAAGGACCTGAGGAGTATTCGCTCATATCAATGCTGTTGCGGCGTATGAACGACGGAATGAGTGCTCTCGATGCGCCGCTGTTAAGGAAAGAGCCGACTATCTTTGACATTACGGGCAGGGTGATGCCGTGCATCAGGAGATTGCCCGCCGAGCAGTCATAGAGGAAGCGGAAAAAGCCCGTCTGCCCGTGGGGTGCGGCAACTGCGTGACCGCTGCGGTCAACGTAATTGAGATGCTTTTCTACATAATGCTTGGGTATCTCATAACGGAATATGTTTTTTATACCTAGCTTGGATGCAACAAGGCTCTGCCTGACGGGCACAGATGCGCTGTTGTAAACAGTAATCATATTTAAAACTCCATATCATGTGTGTTGGGGAGTGGGAGCCTTTTTGCAGAAAAGTCCCGTAACGAAGTAAACGAGTTCAGCCAGCGCAACTCCCGATATTACATCGATAATAACATGCTGCTTGGTTGTCAGCGTTGCGATGAAAACGAGGAAAGCCGCGATTACCGACAGAATGCGGTGCCTGCGTGTTATCTCGGGCTTGCCGCGCAGACCGATTACGCACATCCAGCTGACAAAGCAGTGCATGGACGGGAAAAGGGCATCCGGGGCGTCGATTGAATACATCATGCTGATTATTCTTGAGAAAATATCGGTGCCGGTAACCTCGGGTCTTACCATAATCGTGGGGAGCATAACGTAGAAGAGGAAGCATATAAGCTTGCCCAGAAGCTCTGCACTGAAAAAGCGGTAAGTGCCTTCGGGCTCATTGCGCAGAATGACCGCATAGTTGTATGCCCAAAACAGAAAACATCCGTAGTAAATTATAATTGTCCAGGGGATTAAAGGAATAAGGTTGTCAAGCGGCATCCCGATGTACATATGCGGACTGTTTTCAATAATTTTTTTTGATCCGTAGTAGGACAGAAGCTGCCCTATAAGGAGAATAAGAAGTTGTATACCTACATGCCTCGGTACGAAATTTTTAATCTTTTCTTTCATGTCCATTTAAAATTCCATAATACCTATTTTTGAAAACGAACTAATTATAACATAGTCTGTGAAAAAATCAACACTCTTCGACTATATAATAAACCCGCTGAAATTGCATCGCAATCTAATCTGCTTACAGTTTCGGTGTAATTTCTTACATTAACGTAAGCTTTGAAATAAAATCATTGAATTTTGTCGGGTTTAATTTATAATGAAGGCATGAATATAAAGGGAGGCAAAAACCATGACATATAATGAAATTCTTGAAAAATCAAGAGATATGATAGGACCTTACTGCAAGGCGTGCCCCGTGTGCAACGGAAAGGCATGCGGAAACGCCATGCCCGGCCCGGGCAGTAAATATCCCGGCAACGTTGCCGCACGCAACTATGAAAAGTGGCAGGAGATATTTGTCAACATGGACACACTCTGCCCCAATAAGCCCGTTGATACTTCCTTTGAGCTTTTCGGAAAGAAGTTTTCCGCCCCCGTGTTCATCGCGCCCCTCGGTGCACTTTCAATGCATTACGGCGATAAGCACACGGATATTACATACAACAATATTCTCGTCCCTGCCGCGGCAAACTACGGCGTCTGCGCACTGACGGGCGACGGAGTCGACCCCGAGGTGCTCAAAAATGCCGCAAATGATATGGAGAAAATCGGCGGTATGGGCATCCCCACAATAAAGCCGTGGAATAAGGAGTTCGTGTTCGAAAAGCTGGATATCCTGAACGAGAAGGGCATTTTCGCCG
>JAZLFI010000208.1:0-2599 GCA_045615725.1 Oscillospiraceae bacterium | reverse complement strand
AAAAGCAGAAAATCAATAACCCTCAGTCAGTCTATCTCTTCACTCTTTCCGACAACGGAAACATATTCTGTCAGCCGAAGGAGAAGAATAAATGAAAAAGGAAATAACTGCTCTTATACTGCTCTTACTTCTCTTTCTCGGTTCTCTTTATAATATTCATGTCATGGACAACATGGTGCAAACACTCGAAAGCGAAGTTGAGAAATCATACTCAGCCGCAGAAAACAGCGATTTTGAAAAAGCGCATGAGCTCATAAATGTAGCCGCCACTGACTGGCTCAGCCGCGACGGCTATACTCATATTTTTATAAGGCACACTGAAATTGACTCCACCACCGACGCGTTCTTCGAGTACATCTCGGACATATCCGCCGAGGATATCGGCAGCGCCGAGGGAAGCTTCGGAATGCTGATGGCGCATCTTGATTCTCTCAAAACCATGGAGCACATTTCTTTCGGCAGTATTTTCTGATTATTTGTCGCTGAGGAGCTTGGTGAGCTCGTCCATGAAGGTATTGATATCCTTGAAGCTGCGGTAAACGGATGCAAAACGGACGTATGCAACCTCGTCAACATCCTTAAGGCGGAGCATTACCATTTCGCCGATTTCGACGGTGCTTACCTCGCGCTCAAGTGCGCTCTGGAGCTCCTGCTCAATTTCATCGGCAATGCGCTCATACTCGGTATAAGGTACGGGACGCTTATCGCATGCACGTGCAACGCCGTTTATTATCTTTGCTCTGTCGAAAGTCTGACGTGAGCCGTCGCGCTTTACGACAACGAGAGGCATATGCTCAATTGTTTCATAGGTGGTGAAGCGCTTCTGGCATGCGAGGCATTCTCTTCTGCGTCGGATAGTGGTTCCCTCTTCGGCAGGTCGTGAGTCGATAACTTTGCTCTCAAGGAAACCGCAGAACGGACATCTCATACTATTTTCCTCCAAAATACACAATATTATGTTTACTAGTTAATTATTATAACACAATATATTCTATAATTCTACAACAATTTGGTGTCAATTCGCATAAATTCTTCTCTCGTCATGAGGGCATTCAGCACCTGAAGCATGGAATCGGTGCTGAGTTTTTCGGGAAGCTCCAGTTTTTTGAGTAGCTTTTTTCTGAGCTCGGAGCTGTTTTCCTTTCCCGTAAGCCCTTTTGCGTATAGGTCTGCCTTGCTTATTCGGGCAATCTGAGTCGTTTCCTCGCCGTCTATTGTAGCGCCTGCTCGTCTCAGCGCTTCAATAATAATCTCGGGTTTCATTCCCTCGACACCTAAAAAACCCTCTTTTGAAGCTTTTGTCTTACGCTTTTCCTTGCCCTCTATTTCGGGTATGTAAGCGTGCTTTACAAGACTCGGGTCAACGGCACCTTTTATGAAGTTTCGGATTACAAATCCCGCTCCGTCGGAATCGGTCATAACGATAAGCCCACGTTTTTCCGCCATCTGACGCAGAAGCTTCTGCTTTTCCTTATCGTTAAAAATTCCAAAACCCGAGGTTTCGACTATAACCGCATCAACGACCTGAGATAAGGTGTTTTTATCGTAGCGTCCCTCGCAGACTATGACCTCGGAAACCTTATACATATCTGTCTCCTGCGGCTATGCGCATTACGCATTCCTTCAAAAGCTCGTTGGGGTCTTCGCTTGAGCTTTTCATTTTATAGTCGGTTTCGGCGCATATTTTCACCGCTTCGCAAAGCTGCTGCGTCGTAAACTTGCGCGCAGACGCAATAAGCTTATTTGCAAGAAAGTCAAAGCGTATGCCGTAAAGCTTTGATACATAGTCCTTGCCCAGACCTTTATCCGCCGCACACTTTGCGCCGTACAGTCTGCGCACCTGATAGCCTATCATGCCCATAAGCGCAATAGGCTCATTATCCTTATCGGCAAGAAGCTCATCGAGAAGGTTGAGTGCTCTGCCGCAGTTTTTATCCGCGATACTGTCGGTCATCTCAAAAACGACGGCCTCGGGAATATGGTGTGCAACAGCTTCCACATCCTCGACAGTGACTACGTCACCTTTTGCATAGCCTGCTATCTTGCTTATCTCGGGAATGAGTCTGTTCATAAGGTCGCCGCTCAAGGTAATAAGGCGCTGAACGGCATTAATCTCAATGCGCTTTCCCGCAGCATCAAATCG
Source organism: Oscillospiraceae bacterium (assembly GCA_045615725.1). GTDB lineage: Bacteria > Bacillota > Clostridia > Oscillospirales > Oscillospiraceae > F23-B02. The sequence continues at coordinate 456 of JAZLFI010000208.1, read as the reverse complement.
ACGGACAATCCAGTTCACAAGCTTTTCACCCTGCTGAGCGGTGACATAGTGCTCGCTCCAAAGCGGAGAAAGGCTCTTATAAATCTTCTTGCGCTTATCTGCCTCGAATGAGCCGGGCTCGACAAAGGCAACAGTGCAGTATTCGGGGATATCCTGCAGTGCCTTGACGGTTTTTTCCGCTTCGTCCTCAGGCAGTCTGTTAAGGTCAAGACCTCTTACCTCAACAAAAGTGCGCTCGGAAAGGAACGGCACGGAGTCAATAGCCTCCTGCAGAAGCCGGGCGGTATACTCCCTCTCACCTATCCTGCGGTAGCTGAAATCGTCCTCGCCCTCGGGCAAACAGCATTTCTTAATTTCTCCCGCAAAGATATCGGAAAGATAGTCCTCGGGACCCCATATGAAATACAGCCGCTGAGGTCCGTTCTCCTTGAGGATGCGCATCTGCTCGGCATAATT
>JAZLFI010000207.1:0-1042 GCA_045615725.1 Oscillospiraceae bacterium | reverse complement strand
CAAAAAGCGCACCTCTTTTCGGATACCATTATAAAACAGTTTGCCGGAATAATCCACCCCTTGCGTCCGCACTCCGGCTGTGCTATGGTAGATGAAAAAAACAAGCAGCCATTATGGCCCGCCGTTCGTATACGGAAAACAGAAAGGGAGGCATCCTTATGGCAAAGACGAAAGACGAACTGAATGAACTCAGGGCCGAAGCCGAGGCTCTGACGAAGAAGCTGACCGAACTGACAGACGACGAACTGTCCGAGGTCACGGGCGGTATGTTCCTGGTCGGCCGCGGAAGCGAGGATATTGTCACGCCTCTGCCCTCCCGCGGCGATCCCAGCGGCGCGAAGGCAGACTTCCTCACGCCGCACAAAGGCGCCGACACCGCACGCCCCAGGATCTTTGACCTTCTCCGCCGTCCGGATCGGAAATCCGATTCCAACGACAACGGCCCGACTCTGATCTGACGCAAAAAAGAGACGCCTCTGGCGCCTCTTTTTTGTGAAAGAGCGACCAAATAGTACCGATTGAAGCTAAAAAAGCGGAAATGGTACGTCCTTATGCTTGCATCAACTGTCTGATAGCTTCTGCGGTCAGCACTTTTCCCATGGAAACGACCTGCTCATTGATCACAAGGGCGGGCATCTGCATTACACCGTATTCCATGACCTTTTGCAGGTCGGTGATGTATTCGACCTCAATATTGAGTCCGACAGCCTTTACCGCTTCCTGTGCGTTCTCATAAAGAGCATGGCAGTTTTTGCAGCCGGAGCCGAGAACCTTGATGCAGCAGATACCATCAACCTTTTCACCACAGCAAGTGGATGATGCAGCGTTTTCTTTGACTTCGGCAGTATCACAGCCGCAACCGCAGGAGCAACCGCACTCGGCTTCTTTCTTTTCTTCTTTCTTCTTTCCGAACAGTGACATAGTAGTATTCTCCTTATAAAATTAAAAATTGAATTGCATTGAACAGATAGCTCACAAGGATAATTCCGACTGTGCAGACGGCAATAAACATGCCGAGCAGCTTCGGTTTTACAGCTTTGCG
>JAZLFI010000206.1:0-1313 GCA_045615725.1 Oscillospiraceae bacterium | reverse complement strand
TTTTGTTCGTGAACTTGATACGGCAATTCTCGAAGGAAGGATTGATGCGGCTGTTCACAGCATGAAGGATATTCCGCTTGAACGCCCAAAAGGTCTTATAACCGCAGCGGTTTTGAAACGCGACCCGCCGTTTGATTTTCTCGTTGTCGGAAAACCCATGTCTGAGGTTTACCGTATTGGCACTTCATCTCTGAGACGAAGAGCACAGCTTCTCAGATACTACACGGGACATCCTGAAATGCATGTTGCAGATTTGCGGGGAAACATCGACACCCGTCTTTCAAAACTTACATCCGGCGAGTACGATGCAATTATTTTAGCTGAAGCTGGTCTTGTTCGCCTCGGCCTTACGGTAAACGGATTCCGTTTGTCAGCAGATGATTTTGTACCGTCGGCAAATCAGGGAACAATTGCTGTTGTATCGCGCAACACGCCAGAACTCCGCGAAGCATTTGCCTCCCTTAATGATGCTGAGACGGCATTTTCCACATCAGTAGAGCGTGCAGTGATGGAAGAACTTGGTGCGGGATGTTTTACGCCGTCAGGAGCGTACTGCGAGGGACACCGTCTTATCGCAGAAGTGTTGTCGCTCGACGGAACAAAAGCGGAGCGTGTTGTAGCCGAGGTCTTCTCATTAGAGGATGCTCATGCTGCAGGACGGCTTCTTTTTGAAAAGTCGGAAGAGCTGCTCATGGAAGCACGAAAGAAAATCGAGGGGGAGTGAGTATGACAGAAAGAACTCTCGCACAAGCGGAACAAAAAAAAGGTTCAGTATGTTTAGTCGGGGCAGGTCCGGGCGGCTTATCACTTCTTACGTTTGCTGCACAGGAGAAAATCGCATCTGCAGAGGTGATTTATTATGACCGGCTTATCAATAAGGATATTATTGCATCACTTCCAAAGTCTGCAGAACTCATTGATGTCGGAAAATGCGGCGGAAATCATCCTGTGCCGCAGCATGAGATTAACCGGCTTTTAGGCGAGGCAGCACTTTCCGGAAAACGGGTTGTGCGGCTGAAAGGCGGAGATTCGTTTGTGTTCGGGCGCGGCGGTGAGGAGATGGAATACCTTCGAAGTCTTGGCATCGAGGTTTCATTTGTGCCGGGGATTACAAGCGGGATTGCTGTTCCTGAGTCTGTCGGGATTCCGGTAACACATCGCGGTATTTCCCGCTCGGTAACGCTTGTTACGGGACACGAAGGAGGAGATGGGGAAATTGACTGGGGATGGTATGCTCGGTGCCCCGGAACGCTTGTTATATATATGGGGACTGAACGGCTTTCTGAAATCTGCCGTGCGTTAATAGAAGGCGG
>JAZLFI010000205.1:0-14240 GCA_045615725.1 Oscillospiraceae bacterium | reverse complement strand
AACAGCTGATAGTCGGTACCGAGCTTTGCGTTAACCTTGCCCATGTACTCTTCAACTATCTCGGGAACTGCTTCGTAGTACTTGTTGGATGCTTCGCGGTTCTGGAAGAAGATATCGCCGTTCTCGTGGGAGCCGCGCATGGTGGGATGGCCGGGGTTCAGTGCTCTGTCGCGGAATGCCTGTACAGCATCCATATCGCACATTTCTGCCAGATCCTCGTAATCCCAGACTGCAACCTTCTGAATCTCGTGAGAGGTACGGAATCCGTCAAAGAAGTTTACGAAAGGAACTCTGCCCTTGATTGCTGCAAGGTGGGCAACGGGAGCAAGGTCCATGACTTCCTGAACATTGCCTTCGCCCAGCATTGCAAAGCCGGTCTGACGGCATGCCATGATATCGGAATGGTCACCGAAGATTGAAAGGGTGTGGCTCGCCAGTGCACGTGCAGTTACGTGGAATACTGCGGGAAGCAGTTCGCCTGCCATCTTGTACATGTTGGGAACCATAAGCAGCAGGCCCTGAGATGCGGTGTAGGTGGTGGTCAGTGCGCCTGCGTTAAGTGAACCGTGAACTGCGCCGGCTGCGCCGGACTCTGCCTGCATCTCCTGTACCTTAACGGTGCTGCCGAAGATGTTTTTCTGGCCCTTTGCAGACCACTGGTCAACGAAGTCTGCCATGGGGCTGGACGGGGTAATGGGGTAAATTGCGGCTACTTCAGTAAAAGCATAGCTTACGTGTGCAGCTGCTTCATTACCGTCCATGGTTTTGAATTTTCTTGCCATATTTTTTCCTCCAAAATTCATTAGTGGTGGTTCATGAACAAAAATATTGATAAATTTTTATCTCAAATTATAAGATAACACAAAAGGCCTCTTAAATCAACCGAGTTTAACTATATTCTACTCATTTTTTGCAAGTGTTGAAAACTTTGTTTTATATCAATTTCCACTTGTACTTTCGGATTTCATGTATTATAATATCATGGTATTTATATCGCTATTAACCGGAAAGGAGTCTTTCAATATGGTTAACATTACAGGCGAAAAAGGCACAATCAGCATCACCAGCGAGGTTTTCACCAATATTGCAGGCGATGCGGCAACCAGCTGCTTCGGCGTTAAAGGTATGGCAGGCCGCAGTAAGGAAGGCGGTCCTCTCCAGCTTCTGAGACGTGAGTCCATGTCCAAGGGTGTTTTCACCAGCTTTAACGACGACGGAACGCTTTCTCTTGAACTGCACATCGGTGTTGACACGGGCGTTAATATAAGCGCTGTCTGCCGCAGTATCATCAAAGAGGTCAGCTACAAGGTCGAAATGGCAACGGGCGTTCCCATTAAGAGCGTTGACGTTTTTGTTGACACCATAATAATCGGATAATCTATTACTCAAAATCCTCACAGGAGGTACTTTCACTTGAGAGAATATATTGATGCCGCCATGTTCAAGGAGATGATTCTCTGCGCGGACGCGGCACTTGCTTCAAATACACAGATAATAAATGAGCTCAATGTCTTCCCCGTTCCCGACGGCGACACCGGCACTAACATGGGACTTACCATGAACAATGCTGCAACTGAGCTTCGCAAAAAGAGCTTCAATTCGGTTGACGCTGTTGCAGACTGCGTTGCCAGCGCACTTTTGCGCGGTGCACGCGGCAACTCCGGTGTTATCCTTTCCCTGCTCTTCCGCGGTATCTCCAAGCGCATAAAGGGCATGGAGGTCGTCGGCGCAAAGGAATTTGCTTTTGCAATGAACGACGGTGTTGACGCGGCATACAAGGCGGTTATGAAGCCTGCCGAGGGCACAATCCTCACCGTTGCACGTCTTTCCGCCGCCGCCGCTGTTGCGTATGGCAAGAAGGGCAACGACGTTGAGGAAATGCTCGAAAAGGCGCTGACAGCAGGCAACGACGCTCTTGACGACACGATTAACCAGAACCCCGTTCTGCGCAAGGCAGGCGTTGTCGATGCAGGCGGCAAGGGTTATGTCGTCATCGTCGAGGCTATGCTCAAATGCCTCAAGGGCGAGATTTCCGCTCCCGACAAGGCGGTTAATGCAGATGTTATCGCAAACGAAGGCGGTGCATTCGATTCCATCGGCACAGATGAGATTACCTATGCATTCGACACCGTTTATATTATCCGCAAGGAAAATCCCAATGTAGACCTCACTCCGCTGAGAGCATATCTCTCCAGCATCGGTGACAGCCTTGTTATCGGCGAGGATGACGAGGCCTTTAAGGTTCACGTTCACACCAACATTCCGGGTGAGGCACTGACAAAATCCCAGAAGTACGGCACCCTGGAGCTTGCGAAAATTGAGAACATGCGCACTCAGCACGAGGATATTCTTGCAGGCAAAAAGGCACAGAGCACCGACGATTTGGAGCAGATTGAGCAGGAGCTCGAGATTGCAAAGCCCGAGAAGCGCTACGGCACTGTTGCTATCTGCGCGGGCGACGGCATGGCACAGCTGTTTAGAGAGTTGGGCGCTGACACCATAGTCACCGGCGGTCAGACCATGAATCCCTCCACCGACGACATTCTCAAGGAAATTAACCGCACTCCCGCGGAGGTCGTGTTTGTTCTTCCCAACAACAAGAACATCATCATGGCCGCCGAGCAGAGTGCGCCTCTTACCGAAAAGCAGGTCGTTGTTATTCCCACCAAGACTATTCCCCAGGGAATTACCGCGATGCTGAATTTTGACGCAAGCGGAGAGACCGAGGAAATTCGCGATGCGATGACTGAATCCTTTGCAGATGTCCACACCGCACAGGTCACCTATGCCGCTCGCAATTCCGACTTCGACGGATACGAAATTCACGCAGGTGAATATCTCGCGTTGCTTGACGGCAAGCTTGTCGGAAGCTTCACCGACATGGAAAAGGTCACCGAAAAAATTGCCGAGGCAGTCGAGGATCTTGACCCCGAGCTTCTCACAGTTTACTACGGCGAGGACGTAAAAGAGGCAGATGCAGAAAAGACCGCCGCTATTCTTGAGGGAAAACTCCCCGATGCAGAGGTCACCGTTGTGAACGGCGGACAACCCGTTTACTACTATATGATTTCGGTTGAATAAAAATAATAATAAAAACTCCTTCCCAACGGGAAGGAGTTTTTATTTTATCCGCCTATGCGGTACATGCTTCGCTGTGATTCCGAGCGTTCCGTTGCCGAAAGCTCGACATGCATTTTCGGTTTGTGGGAAACTGCGGTCAAAATTGTTTCCTTGAGTTCATCGCCGTGAAGTCCTCGGACGGGCATCTCCTCGGCAGAGTGCAGGCAGGGCTTCAGGCATCCGTCAGCGGTAAGGCGCAGTCGGTTGCATTCGGCGCAGAAGTGGTTGCTCAGCGGGCTTATGAGTCCAACTCTTCCCTTTGCACCGGGGAGCTTATACAGTCTTGCGACTGTTCCCTTTTCGCTTTCGGCAGGCTCAAGCTGAGGAAGCTTCTTAAGCACGGTTTCATTTGAGATATAAGCCTCTTTGCCGTACGGTGCGGCAAAGCCTATGGGCATAAGCTCGATGAAGCGGACATCAATGGGATAATCCATTGTAAGCTTTGCAAGGCTCTCGATTTCATCGTCGTTAAATCCGCCGATTAAAACAGTGTTTATCTTGACAGGGTTCATACCGACGCGCAGTGCCGCCTTTATGCCGCGCACCGCATCCGAAAGATTTCCGCCGCGGGTTATTTCGGCATACTTTTCTGCATCGAGAGTATCAAGGCTGATGTTTATACGTTTAATTCCCGCCTCAAACAAGGCCTCGGCTTTATACTCCAGCAGAGTGCCGTTGGTGGTTATGGCGATATCCTCAATTCCGGGGATAGATGCAAGGGCTTTTGAAAGCTCAGCTATATCGCTTCGCACCAAAGGCTCACCGCCTGTTATGCGGAGCTTTTTCACGCCCAGCTCTACCGCCGCGGAAGCAATTTCGTAAAACTCGTCTATGTTCATGCTTTGCTTGCAGGGACAGCTGCCCTTTGCGTTTTCCGGCATGCAGTATCCGCAGCACAGATTACACGCATCCGTTACGGAAACACGCAGGTATTCAATTTTTCTGCCGTAGGTATCCTGCATTGTTTTTTCCTTACTTCTTATAGAGCAGTTTTGCTCTTGTTCTGCCGACGTTGCGGACAAAGGATTTATAGTTTTCCTGGCGTTTTACAATAAGCTTTTTATATGCGCCCTTTGCAAAACTGCGGAAGGTGAGCTTTTTCTTTGCCTCGACCTCGTCGGGGTCTGTCATTGCCGCGGCGGCGGCATCGGATATTTCCTCATCGCTCTTATCCGCGGCAGATATTTTCATTTCCGCCGCCATTTCAAGCTGTTCAACGCGGACGCGCTCTGCCTCAGTACGTTCAAACCGCTCCTGCTGTTCGACTTCCTTGAGGTCCTTTGCGCGCTGTTTAACATCAAGCTGTCTGTATGCCTCGGTGCTCCAGAATTTTCTGTAATTTTCCTTGCTGATGTCAGTGAAATACTGAAGATTTTCGCCGGTGCGCACTTTCCTGTTCTGGCGGTCAATAAATGTGGGCAGACCGCTGAAAGAAAATCCGTCTTTGCCGAAATCAATCTTAAGAAGCATACCGAACTCGGTATCGTCCATTACGCGCTGGTAATCGGTATCGAAAACAAAATTTCCCAGGGAATAGAATATGGCTTTCTGTCCAACAACCTCAAAGCCCTGAACAGTATGGGGATGATGAGCAACAACCACGTCACAGCCCCATCTGAGATACTGCTTCAGCTGTTTTCTGGTAAAGGGCATGGGAGTGTGCATGAACTCATCGCCGCCGTGGTAGACCATGACAACATAATCCACCTGGGACTTAAGTGACTCTATTGCTCTTTTTATATAGTCCTTCTTGGACTCATGGAGTGGGCCGCCGTAATGCTGGGTTGCAATAAGATATTTCTTGTACTCAACTGCCAGCACGCCGACCTTGATTTCATCACCGAGGATGACATATCGGCATGCCTCGTCGATGTTAAGCCCGATGCCGATAAAAGGAATTCCGGCTTCGTTTGCCGCATCCATAGAGTCGATAACCCCGATATATCCGTAATCCATCATGTGGTTATTTGCAAATGACAGAACGGGGTTTTTAATATTACGTTTTACAAAATACAGCGCTTCTGAGCCGCAGCGGTGAACAAGGCGGCGCTTTTTGGTTATGCGGCACGGGGTTACGGGGCTTTCGAAGTTTACAATGTTATAGTCATTGCTGTCGAGAAAGTCCTTTATACCGCTGTCTAAAAGCTCATCGTCATCTTCACAGCCTGAAAAATAGCCGCTGAATGAAAGGTCGCCTGTAAAGCCTACGGAGGTTAATACTTTTTCTTTTTCGTTCATGTTTAATCCTCCCCGCTCATCCCGTTTTCTCTCATATAGATTTCGTTCATTGCCTTGTATGTACCCAGCTTGCCGTTATATGCGGTAATCTGAGGCGCAACACACTGGGGCTGGGCATTACCCTCGACGAATATCCAACCGTTGTCGGTATATGCAAGATCCCAGCCGACGAAACGAACCTGAGGCAGTACGTTTGCAAGCTCCTGAACAAGTTCCTTGACCTGATCCCACATGGGAACTACAAAGCCAATAAGCTGTATGCCCGTGTCGGGATGGAACATATATTTATCACCCTTATAGTCACGTCCGCAGTCGCAGATAATGCCCGTTTCGAAGTCAATCATTGCGGAGATGCCGCCTGCGCTCATGTTATCGGTATGGCTTCCGCCTGCACCCATTCGCAGGAAGCACCACTGAGTGAGTGCCTCGCCTTCGTTTGTGCGGTAGGTTACTATGCGCACGGTATTGACGGATTCGGGGTGGAACTGGGCAATCTCCTTGCCCTGAACGATGAGCTCCTCAACAACGCATGCGCCGCCGAAGATGAGGATGCTGAACAGATCCTCGTCGGACTCATACAGTGAGCTGTCATAAATCTTGATGCCGTGTCCGCCGTAATCCTGAGCGGGCTTATAGATAAATCTGGGGTGGCGCTTTATAAATTCGCAGAAAGCGGGATAATCGTCATTGTCGTACATGCAGAGCATTTCGCGGCCGTAGAACTTTCCGAACTTGCGATAGGTTTCGGTTTTCTTGTTCAAAAACTCTGCATAGTTTTTGTTGTTGAAGCGTCTGTAATACTTATACTTGTTGCCGCGGGTTACATACAGCATCTTGCCCTCGTGGGAAAGATACTCAAATCCGTAGATGAAATACTCCTTCGGGATTATTCCGTACATGAAGCGGCAGTAGATAATCTCGCGGTAAAGCTTCTTTGCCGCTTCCTTATCGTTCTGAAGCTCTGGCTTGTTTTCAAAGATAACCTCATATATTTTGTTTTCAAGCTTACCGTAGTTGGTGAACAGCTTAAGAGCAAGGATATATACGGATACCAGAAGCCATTTTCCGAGTCCCGATTTAGGTCCTCTTTCAACTATTTTGGCCTTAATCTTTTTCAGCTTATTCTTCAATTATTTATCCTCCATATACGGGGTAAACAAATACTTCATACCTTTTTTCTCGGGTGCATAGGGTGCCTGAATGAGCACGAGGTCGGGCATCGCGTTGCCCTCGACTAGCACCGCCTTGTCCTCACATATCGCAACGTCCCAGCCGACGTAGTTTACGCCGTCCTGAACTGTCATGGCCTTTTCGGTAACCTCGCGAACCATGTCCCAGTTGGGAACGTTGAAGCCCTTGAAGCGCTTGCCGGAGATGGGGTGGGTTTCGTAAACGTGTCCCTTTTTATCAATTGCATCGGTTACGATAGTTCCTGTTTCGATGTCGATATCGGCAACCATTCCGTCCTGACTGAAGTTATCGGTTATGCCGTCATGTCCGAAGCGCATTCCGGCGCAGATGGTGTGAACACCGGCTTTATCCATAAGAGTTACAACTCGGATGGTGCAGACACAGCCGGGGATAAACTCGTCAACCTCGGGGTGCTGTTTTATGCATTCCTCAACCAGCAGTCTTTCCTTGCCCATAAGGGTGTCGTAAAGCCCACGCAGGTCATCGGTAACCTGATATTTTTCCGTGCCCAGTCCGCCGCCGGACTCAATGGGCTTGCAGAACAGATATTCAAGGCCTTCGGCAAACTCGCAGAATTCCTCGAAGCTGCTGTTGCGGTTCACCCAGAACTTGCGGCCTGTGTATTCCTTATATACATCGTCGAACAGATATTTATCGGCAAGGACGCGTGTCTGCTCAGGGTCATTGTATTTTGCCCAGAGGGTCTCGCTGTTTTTCTGACGTGCGTAGCTGTCCATTTCCTCGTCGGAAAGCTCCCATGCGCGGTAAAGCACATAGTATGCCTGCAGAATATCGTAGAGTACTCCGTAGCGCTTCATGTGGCGGCGCACCTGCTCCTCCGTCCAGCCGCTCTCCTCCATAACCTTCTGCACGTATTTGTTGGAGTTGTCTGTCCAGTGGCGGAGCTTTGCGGATATTTCCTCATCACTCATAGAGTAGAAGCGGTAGCGGGAGTACTGCTTATATGAAATTCCGTAGCGTCTCTTTATGCGGTCTGCCTCGCTTTTGGCCTTTTCATAGGTCCAGCCTGCATCGTCACAGACCTCCTGCAGATACTTCTCGTTCTTCGCTTTTATCTTTTCGATACGTCTGTTCAGACCTTTTTTGGTCTTGTATTTATAGAGCTTTTCCTTTGTGTATTCCTTGTAAAGGATATCGTGCTTTACCTTGAGCTTGTCCATCTCTTCCTTTGCTTGCTCATAGCTAATGCCTTTAAGCTCCGCAACAAGCTCAATGTCAAGGTCGGGCTTTGCATTTTTTGCCGTGTTTTTTCCGTAGAGCTTCTTTATCTCGGAATAGGGCATCTTGTACATTCCCTTGAGAAGATATTCGCGCTTTCTCAGGCCGAAAACGCGCTTCGCGTTAAACATATCCGCCTCGATTTCCTTGCAGTCTCTGCCCGAAACCTTAGCCGCATGTTTTATATATGCTCTTACTAATTTCTTTTTATAATTTTCTGACATGGCGCGCATCTCTTTTCATATGTTGTCTAACTTATTTATTATATACTACTTTTTTCTTTTTTCAAGTCTTGCAAATTACTATTGAAGCTTTGCGAAAAACATAGTAAAATAATGTGATTACATTTGACTATTGCCGGCATGAGCGCATTATCGCTCAGATTGGAGTAATATGAGAATTTTAGTAATACTTCTGCGTTGGGTTATGAACTTCATCTATTTTTTCATGAAGCTTGCACCCACGCGTCAAAACAGAATTGTATTCCTCAGCCGCCAGGCTGACACTCCGTCGGAGGACTTTATCTGTCTTAAGGAGCGCATCCTTGAGCTCAGACCCGATGCGGAAATACTTATGATAACCCAGCGTGCGGACAGCAATGTAAAGAGCATGCTCCGCTTTGCAGGTGCAACTCTTAAGAGCATGCGTTATCTTGCCACCTCCCGCGTCTGTATACTGGATGCCTACTGGCCTGCGGTTTCCGTTCTCAACCACAAGGACGAGCTTGCGGTAATTCAGCTATGGCACGCCATGGGCAAGATTAAGAAGTCGGGTTATCAGTCAATCGGCAAAAAGTTCGGCAGAAGCGACATGATTGCCAAGGAAATGCGCATGCACCGCAACTACGATGTTATCATCGCAGGCGGCAGAGCATTCAACCCCTTCTACTGCGCATCCTTCGGTGTTGACGAAGAAAAGCTCTACAACGTAGGTCTGCCCCGAATGGACGTTCTCCGCGAAAACGTTGAGAAAAGCCGTGTGCGCTTCTATAAAATGTATCCGTGGCTCCGCGGCAAGAAAATTGTTCTCTATGTTCCCACCTTCCGCAAGGGTCATATTCTCGACCCCAAGGAGCTTGTTGAAAGCTTTGACTTTGACGACGATCAGTGGCTCGTTGTAAAACGTCACCCCAACCAGCAGCTGCGTCTTGCATCGGTTCGCCCCGGCCTAACCTGCAGCCGTCTGCCGACCTCCGTTGTTCTCTCCGTCGCCGATGTTGTCATCACCGACTATTCCGCAGTAACAATCGAGGCCGCAATCCTCAACAAGCCGGTTTACTTCTATCTCTTTGACTATGAGGATTATCTCAGCCACAACGGTCTTAACGTCAAGCTCTTTGACGAGTTCCCCGACTGCACCTTCTCCGATCCCAAGGAGCTTCTCAAGGCTATTGACGAGGATAATTACGATTTCGAAAACTACAAGCGTTTCCAGGAAAAATATCTGCCCGACTTAAACGGCAGAGCCACCGACAAGATTGCAAACTTAGTTATAAACTGCATGGAAAAGGATAAACGCGATGCAATTAATGAAAGTATTGCTGAACAAAATAAAGCTGATGGTATTGTGGATAGTGAGGGTGCTGTGCGCTCCTAATCACTTCCGCGTTCCGCTGTACAAGCGAATTCACTATGCCGTAAACGGCGGCTATATGGTGGATCAGGTTGCGCTATATGACTTTAAGAACAATGACAAGGAACAGTATCTTTCCGAGTTCGACTGGTACAAATCCCGAAGCATTAACGACCCCTACAGCCACATGCTTAACAACAAGGTTGTATTCTCGGAAATGATTAAGAGCTTCTGCCCCACCTCCGAGCTTTTTGCCGTAAAGAAGGACGGTCGAATTGCGGGTATGAACGGTAGGAAGCTCGCTCATCACGCGGACCTCATTCAGCTTCTCAGAGAAGAGGGCGAATTTGTCGTAAAACCCATAAACATCGGCAAGGGTCTCGGCATTCACATCGTAAAGTATAACGGCGGCGAAATACTCGATAACGGCAATCCCGTCACAAGCGACGAGCTTATCGAAACTCTCCAGAAGAGCAAAAGCTGGCTCATATGTGCCTTTGCAAAGCAGGCGGAATACCTCGACAGGATATACGCAGGCTCGGCAAATACGATCCGCATGATTGTTCTCCGCAGCGAGAAAAGCGGCGAGTTTGAGCTTTGCTTTGCGGTTCAGCGCATAGGCGCAAGCTGGACGGGCGCAGTTGACAACGGAAGCCGCGGCGGTCTTATCGCCAAGGTTGACATTGAATCCGGCAGACTCAGCGCCGCAAGAACTCTGCACGATCTCGAAATCTACGAAGTCCACCCCGACACAAAAAGCCCCATTCAGGGTGTCGTCATTCCCGACTGGGAAAATATCAAGGCGGGAGTTCTTGATGCATCCGCCCATTTCCCCTATCTTGACATTATCGCCTGGGATATTCTGCCCACTCCCGATGGCTTCACGGTAATTGAGGGAAACACCTCCTCCGGTGTCAACATCATTCAGCTCTGGGGCGGAGAGCGCTACGGCAAGCTGGGCGATTTCTATCGTCAGCACGGTGTAATAAAATGAGATATATAATCATGGCTGACGGCAAAGGCCGCCGCTGGAAAAACTATATGGGTCTTGATAAGCACGACATCCCCATTGACGGCGAAACTCTCATGGAGAGAACTGTGCGTCTTCTGCACGAGGCAGACTCCGACGCGGATGTTATCATCACCTCTCACAACAAAGAGCTGAGCATCCCCGGTGCGACCCGCTATGAGCCGAAAAACAATGTCCTTGAAATAGACCGCTTCACCGCAGAGCTTATTGATGACAACGTCTGCTTTCTCTACGGTGACGTGTTCTATGCCGAGGAAACAATCGCAAGAATTGTAAACGACTCATCCGATGAAAGCGTGCTTTTCTTCGGGAACGAAAAGAGCGTATGCGCCGCCCTGGTTCGTGACGGAAAGCTTTTCGCGTCCTATGTTGACAGGATAAGAGAAATGTTCTTAAACGGCGAAATTCAGGAATGTAAAGGCTGGCAGGTTTATCACATGCATGCCTCACTTCCCCTTGAAAGCCGCGAAATCGGAGCACATTTTATAAACGTCTCCAATCTGACCTGCGACTTTAACGCCCCCGAGGATTATGAGCGCTTCGTAAGCGGAAAATAAATGTAGAAATATTCACATATATATGTTATAATGACGGTTAATTTAGTTATTAACCGTCATTTTATTTTTTCCACACAGGAGAATTTAACGTGTCAAACGAAAACATCAACAACAAAGGCTTTTTGCTCGGAGCTCTTATACGCCGTGATTTTGTAAAGAAATACAAGCGCACGACCTTCGGTATCCTTTGGAGCGCACTTTCACCGCTGTTTCTGCTCATCACAATGGATATCATTTTCGGCACATTCTTCGGGCGTAACATGCCTCACTATACAATCTATCTTTTCTCGGGTTTGCTTCTGTATAACTACTTTAACTCAGCGACCCGCGGCATCATGACTGCGCTGTATTTAAACGCTCCCATCTACAGCAAGGTTTCGGTTCCCAAGCACTATTTCGTGCTTTCCCTTTCAGTGGCAAGGTTTATCGACTTTCTCGTATCGCTTGCAGTTTATTTCATTTTCGTCGCTGTTGACGGAATTGCATTCAGCGCAAGATTTATATATCTGCTCTACCCCATAATCTGCCTTTACATGATTAACCTGGGCATCGGAATGTTCCTTTCGACAATCTATATCTTCTTCCGCGATATAAACTATCTCTGGCCCATAATCTGCAGAATCATCATGTATGCCTCTGCAATATTCTACAATGTTTCAATTCTGCCCGGAATAATGCAGCGTCTTTTGCGCTGCAACCCGCTTTACATGTGCATAGATTATTTCCGTCAGCTTGTAATACATTCAACCGTTCCCTCACCTGAATATCATCTGGTGCTCGGTCTGATGTCTGTGTTCTGTCTTGTTCTCGGCTTCGTTACATATAACTTCCACCGCGACAAGATTGCACTCTTTGTCTGAGGAGGTGCCGTATGGAAGACAACAAAGTTCTTGTACTTGACAATGTTTCCGTCCGTTACCGCAAATCAGGCTCAAGCAATGCGGCGGATCTGATAAAAGGTCTGTTCAAAAAGAATAAGGAATCAAAAGGTTTCTGGGCTCTGCGCAACGTATCGTTCTCCCTTGAGCGCGGTGAAATGCTCGGCGTCATCGGCAGGAACGGCGCAGGCAAGAGCACAATGATGAAGGCCATTTCAGGCACCATCACCCCCGCAACGGGCACCGTAACCAAAAACGGCAACCTCTGCGCCCTGCTTGAGCTTGGTGCAGGCTTTGACCGCGAAATGACCGTAAAGGAAAATGTATATCTGCGCGGTGCGCTTCTCGGTTACTCCAAGGAATATATTGATTCAAAATATGATGAGATAATCGACTATGCGGAAATGCGGGAGTTTGAAAACAACCCCTTCCGCACGCTGTCCTCGGGCATGAAGTCCCGCATCGCTTTCTCAATAGCGAGCCTCGTCGAGCCCGACATCATCATTCTCGATGAAGTCTTCGCTGTCGGCGACGGTGCTTTCCGTCAGCGCAGTCAGGAGCGCATGCAGGAAATCGTCGGAAACGGCAGTACAACCGCTCTCATAGTATCCCACAACCTTTCCACTGTAAGAAAACAGTGCACAAAGGTACTCTGGCTGAACAAAGGCCGCATGGTCATGTTCGGTGACCCAAATGAAGTATGCGATGAATACAAAAAATTCATGGATACAGGCGTTCTTCCCGAAACTGAGATGCTTAAAAAGGCATCGAAAGAGCCGCTCGACGTTAAAAAGCATAAGCGCGGCAAGCTGTTCGCCGAAATCGCCGTTTACTTCATGCTTATTCTCGCCGCTCTGGCAGGCTGTTTTGTATGGTCGCAGTATGACCTGCTGAAGTCATACATCATTGCGAAAAATGCAACTGCCGAAGAATTGTTGGACACTTCCGCTGTCTGCCACAGGCAGATTGACCGATTGCTTAAAGCGGATACGTCCAACTGGGACTATTCCATATTCAAGGAAAATGCTCCGCTGATTGTCAACGAGGAAGTCAGCTACTCTGAGGTCGCTAAAGAAGTTCTGCGAAACGCAGGTACCGTCAACAGTCAGACCTACAAGCTAACTCTCGCGGCGGCTGAAATCGAAGCCGTCAAGTATGTCCACATGGAAAATCTGGACAGGCTTGTGGAAACAATCCGAGAGGAATTCGAGCAGCAGCCTGAGGGCAAATACCGAAGTCTTATGGTCTATGCCTACACAAACTTTGACAGGTTCTACGACCTTGAGGAAGACTGCGACAATGCCATGCAGGACATTATCGAGGAAATCCGAGCAACACAGCGAAAGAACAATCAGCCCGAAGAACTGGCAGACAAGGTATGGAGTGCATACCAGAACGAAAAGACACAGCTTCTGGCTTATTACTGCATTAAATTAAGATAAGAAAAAACCGATGGCTTTTGCCATCGGTTTTTATTTTTTATTTGCAGACCAGATTGCCGTTTTCGGCATCCACGCGGATAACGTGGCCTGCCTGCATATCGCCGCCGATAATTTCGCGTGCAATAAGAGTTTCTACGCTTGACTGGAGATAGCGCTTGAGCGGTCTTGCACCGTAAATCGGGTCATATCCGCGGTCTATGATAAGCTGTTTTGCGCTGTCCGTAATCTCAAGCCCCAGCTCGCGCTCGCCGAGTCTTGCCCGCAGCGCTTCGGTGAGGATATCCACGATGTGTGTAAGATTTTCCTTATTAAGAGGCTTGAAGCAGATTATCTCGTCAAGGCGGTTGAGAAATTCAGGTCTGAATGAGCGCTTAAGCTCTGCCATGACCATTTCCCGTGCGGAGTCTTCAATTTCGCCCTCGGTGCTGATTCCCTCGAGCAGATACTGGCTTCCCAGATTCGATGTCATAATGATAATGGTATTTTTGAAATCCACCGTTCTGCCCTGAGAGTCGGTGATACGTCCGTCATCGAGAATCTGAAGCAGGATGTTGAAAACATCGGGGTGTGCTTTTTCAATCTCATCAAAGAGCACGACTGAATAGGGCTTTCTGCGGACGGCTTCGGTAAGCTGACCGCCTTCGTCATAGCCCACATATCCCGGAGGTGCACCAATAAGGCGGGAAACCGAGAATTTCTCCATATACTCGGTCATATCGATGCGCACAATGTTGTGCTCATCGTCAAACAGGCATTCGGCAAGGCTCTTGGCAAGCTCGGTTTTGCCCACACCAGTGGGGCCGAGGAACATGAAGCTGCCAATCGGGCGGTTGGGGTCTGCGATGCCTGCGCGGGAGCGCAGAATTGCCTCTGTGACCTTCTGCACCGCTTCGTCCTGACCGATAACGCGCTTATGAATAATGTCGTCGAGGTGGAGAAGCTTTTCGCGCTCGCCCTCCATAAGCTTTGCAAC
>JAZLFI010000204.1:0-16823 GCA_045615725.1 Oscillospiraceae bacterium | reverse complement strand
ATATCGGTGCGATAGCCTCCGAGGTCAACTGGTACTTTTCCTTTGAATCGGAAAAGGCCCCCCTTCTGAACGAAAATCAGAAGCTGAATCTCAAAATCTCCTCCGGACCCGAAACCGAGTCCGAGGTTTTCTCCACTGACGGAAACATCGTCACCCTCATCGTGCGAAGCTGTGCGGATTTTATCCCCACGGAAGAAGCCTACGAAGCGGAGATTTCCGTATCCGACTGCGAGGGAATCAGAGTTCCCCGCACCGCCGTTCATTTTGATGAAAACGGCGCCCCCTTTGTTTACATTCTCTCCGCCGGACAGAAAGAAACTGCGGCGGTTGAAATCATATATACATCCTCCGATTTTTATCTCTGCGACGAGCGCTCTCTGCATGAGGGCACGGAGATAATCCTTTCGGAAAACTGAAAGCTGGGTTTAACTATGAGCATTGCTGAAAACGTAAAAGAAGTTAAAAGCAAAATTGCCGCGGCGGCGATTGCCTGCGGCAGAAATCCCGAGGACATTCTTCTCTGCGCGGCAACCAAGATGAACGACGCAGACCGCGTCCGCGAAGCGGTTGCGGCAGGCATAGATATCTGCGGCGAGAACCGCGTTCAGGAGCTTACCGAGAAAAACGCTCAGGGCGCATACGAGGGCTGTCCGCTCCATTTTATCGGCCATCTTCAGAAAAACAAGGTCAAGCAGGTTGTCGGCGTGGTCTCCCTCATCCATTCCGTTGATTCTCTCGAGCTTCTCGAAGTAATAGACCGCAAGGCGGAAAGCCTCGGTATTGTGCAGGATGTTCTGCTCGAAGTTAATATAGGCGCAGAAGAGGCAAAATCAGGTTTTTGTCCCGATGAGCTGGATGAAATCATGGGCAAAATCGGCGGTTTTGGTCATGTAAAAGTGCGCGGACTCATGGCAATCCCGCCGATTTGCCAGAACATGGAAGAAAATCGGCCCTATTTTTCGCAAATGAAGCAGCTTTTTATTGACATTGGAGCAAAAAAATACGATAATAGCTCTATGGACTATCTATCCATGGGCATGAGCGCGGATTACGAAGTCGCTATAAGCGAGGGTGCAAACATCGTCCGTGTCGGCACCGGTATATTCGGCGCGCGTGACTATGGTGTTCATAAATAACAGCGGAGGTATCTGCAATGGCATTTTTGGATGAGCTGAAAAAAATCACCCGTCCTTACGATGAGGATGAAGATTTTTTCATGACCGATGACGAACAGGACGTGTTCGACGATTTCCGTGAAGAGCCGGTAAAGCCCGCTCCCGCAGATTTTGAAGATCCCGCACCTGCTAAGAGCGTTTTTTCAAAGCGCGACCGTGAGCCCGTTCGCCCTGCCGCCGCTCCCGCAGTTGAGCGCAGCAAGATGGAACTGGTTCTTGCAAACCCCGAAGTTTTTGAAGAGGCTGCCGGTATAGCGGACAATCTCCGCAAAAAGCACGCCGTTCTCCTTAATATTGAAAAGGCTGACAGAGAGGTTCAGCGCCGTCTGATAGATTTTCTTTCCGGTGTTGCCTATGCCCTCGGCGGTAAGATAAAGCGCGTTTCAGCACAGGCTTATATCCTCACCCCGACAAATGTTGACCTTGTCGGCGATTCCATAGAAGACTTCGAAAGCTCCGGCTTCTACTTCTGAAGCCAAAGTCAAATAAAAAAAGAAAGCAACACATCGAAAGGTGGATAAGATAATGACAACTCCTCAAGAAATCCGTGAAAAGGTATTCGAAAAAGCTATCATTAACGGCTATGACATGGCCGGCGTTGACGATTTCATGGACACTCTCGCAACCGAAATCGGCACTCTCCAGAAGGAAAATGCCGCTCTTAAGGCAAAGATGAAGGTCCTCGTTGACAAGATCGAAGAATACCGCAACAACGAAAGCGCTCTGAACATGGCTATGCTGTCCGCACAGAAGCTCAGCGTTCAGATCGAGAGCGACGCACGCTCCCGCGCAACCGCAATCGTCAATGAAGCAGACGCACAGGCAGCTGCTACCATTGGCAGCATTGACGAGCGCGTAGCACAGGAAGAAGCACGTCTTCAGGCTGCAAAGATCAGCACTGCAAAGTTCCTCGACACTGCTCTTTCCATGTGCCGTCAGCAGCTTAATCGCCTCGAGGCAATTAACGTTGCTTCCCGCGAAGAGCTCGGTCTCAACGCAGAAGTCGAAGAGGAGCGAATACCTGAGGAGGAAATTGAAATAGACACCACACCTGTTGCAGAGCCCGATCCGCTCGAAGCCGGTAACACTCAGGTCTTTTCCTTCTCCAAGGATGTCTGATTAACTCTGACCTAATTTTACCGATATTCGGCAAAAAGGCGTGCAGGATGGCACGCTTTTTTGCGTTTCTATCAACAGGTTTATTTCACCTGTTTTCCAAAGATAAAGATTAAAGATTAAGCTAAGGAGCATAAAAAATGGCACAGAAATACGATGTAACACTGAATCTGCCAAAGACAGATTTCCCCATGCGTGCCGGTCTTCCCAAGCGCGAGCCCGAAATGCTCAAGCACTGGCAGGAGCTGGACGTTTATAACGAAATGCTGAAGAAGAACGAGGGTAATCCCCAGTTCAATCTCCATGACGGACCTCCGTTTTCCAACGGCAACATCCACATGGGTCACGCACTGAACAAGTGCATCAAGGACTTCATCACCAGAAGCTACGCAATGCGCGGCTACTACACCCCCTATATCCCCGGCTGGGATAACCACGGCATGCCCATCGAGTCTGCTATCATCAAGGAGCAGAAGCTCAACCACAAAGAAATGAGCATTGCCGACTTCCGCTCTGCCTGCCATGACTACGCAGAAAAGTACATCGGCATCCAGATGGACGGCTTCAAGCGCCTCGGCGTTATCGGCGACTGGGAGCATCCCTACAAGACCATGGACAAGGGCTTTGAAGCCGACGAGGTCCGTGTCTTCGGTGCAATGTACAAGAAGGGCTACATCTACAAAGGCCTCAAGCCCGTTTATTGGTGCTATCACGACGAGACCGCACTTGCAGAGGCTGAGATTGAATACAAGGACGACCCCTGCACCACCGTATATGTAAAGTTCCCGATGAACGACGACCTGGGCAAGTTCTCGCATCTCGACCACTCCAAGCTCTTCTTCGTCATCTGGACAACCACTATCTGGACTCTGCCCGGCAACCTTGCCATCGCACTCCACCCCGATGATAGCTACGTCATCGTAAAGGCTCCCAACGGCGAGATGTACATCATGGCAGAGGCTCTTACCGATAAGGTCATGTCTGTCGGCGGCTTCGAGGAATACGAGATTGTCGAAGCGCATCCCGGTTCCTTCTTCGAGAACATGCTGGCTCAGCATCCCTTCCTCGATAAGACCTCCCGTCTGATTCTTGCCGACTATGTCACCATGGATTCCGGTACGGGCTGTGTCCACACCGCACCCGGCTTCGGCGCAGACGACTATATGGCCTGCAAGAAATACGGCATGGACATGGTTGTCCCCGTAGACGACCAGGGCAAACACACCGATTACGCAGGCAAGTACGCGGGTATGGTAGTTGAAGAGTCCAACCCCGTAATCCTCAACGATATGAAAGAAGCAGGCTCCCTCTTTGCTTCCGAAGAAATCGTCCACAGCTACCCCCATTGCTGGAGATGCAAGCACCCCATCATCTTCCGCGCAACTCCTCAGTGGTTCTGCTCTGTTGACTCCTTCAAAGAGGACGCAGTAAAGGCATGCGAAGACGTCCGCTGGCTCCCCGCATGGGGTCAGGACCGTCTCGGCTCCATGATTCGTGAGCGCGCAGACTGGTGCATTTCCCGTCAGCGTCGCTGGGGTCTTCCCATTCCCGTATTCTACTGCTCTGACTGCGGTAAGCCCGTCTGCACCGAAGAAACCATCGAGTCCGTTGCACAGATTTTTGAGGAAAAGGGCTCCAACGCATGGTTTGAAATGGAAGCCGAAGAGCTTATGCCCAAGGCATTCAAGTGCCCCCACTGCGGCGGTGTTCACTTCACCAAGGAAACCGACACTCTGGACGGCTGGTTTGACTCCGGCTCCACCCATTTCTGCGCAATGAAGCGCGATCAGGGCTTCTGGCCCTCCGATATGTACATGGAAGGCGGCGACCAGTATCGCGGCTGGTTCCAGTCCTCCCTGCTTGTTGCGGTCGGCGCTCTGGGCATGGGCTCTCCTTACAGAGAGTGCCTGACTCACGGCTGGACTGTTGACGGCGAAGGCAAGGCAATGCACAAGAGCCTGGGCAACGGCGTTGACCCCGATGAGCTTATCAGCGAGTTCGGCGCAGACATGGTTCGTCTGTGGGCAGGCTCCGCTGACTACCACGTCGACGTTCGCTGCTCCAAGGAAATCTTCAAATCCCTGAGCCAGAACTACCTCAAGTTCCGCAATACCGCCCGCTACTGCCTGGGCAACCTGGCAGGCTTCGATGCAAACGACCTCGTAAAGCCCGAGGATATGGAAGAACTGGACAGATGGGCAATCACCCGCCTGAACGCTCTCATCGAAAAGATCGACACGGCATACAATGAGTACGAATTCCACGTAATTTCCCACCTCATCAACGACTTCTGTGTTGTTGAGCTTTCCAATTTCTACCTTGACATTATTAAGGATAGATTGTATTGTGAAGAAGCAAACGGCCTTAAGCGCCGCAGTGCACAGACCGCTATGTTCCTCATCCTCGACACTCTGACCAAGGCATTTGCTCCTGTTCTCGCATTCACCTGCGACGAAATCTGGCTGGCAATGCCCCACAGAGCAGATGATGATGCCCGCAACGTAGTCTTCAACGTGATGAATAAGCCTTTCACCGAGTACGCTCTTTCCGATGAGGAAATGGCAAAGTGGGATGCTCTCATCTCCGTACGTAACGACGTAAACGGCGTTCTCGAAGCCGCACGTGCAGAAAAGCGCATCGGCAAGCCTCTGGAGGCTTCCGTAACTCTCCGTGCAAAGGGCGAGAGCAAGGCTGTTGTCGAAAAAATCAGCGACATGAATCTGAAAGAACTTCTCATCGTTTCCGAGTGCCTGATCAAGGACGACGAGGAAGCAGAAGAAGGCGCAGTATCCGGTGTCGGCGCAGCAAACTCCGGTCTCAGCATTTCCGTCAAGGAAGCTGAGGGCGTAAAGTGCCCCCGCTGCTGGATGCACTCCAACGAGGCAGACCCCGAAACCGGTCTGTGCCCGCGCTGTGCCGCAGTCGTTGCAAAAATCCAGTAATTCTACTTTCATCACCGGCATTTTATGCCGGTGAAAAAGTACAAATAAAAGGATAGGATAAAAAATGCTATATGCTATTTTAGCCGTAATTATTTTAATTGCGGACCAGTGGGTAAAGTATTGGACCACCGTTAATATTGTGCTTGATACAGGCGAATCCGCGCTCATACCCGGTTTTGTAAAGCTTGTTAATGTTCACAACACCGGAGCGGCATTCGGCTTCCTCAGTTCTGCCGAAAACGCACGAATGATATTCGTTATTGTTGCCGCAGTATTCGTTCTTGCTCTTATTATCATCATTGCAAGACACGTTTTCCCCGGCAAGTTTGCCTCTATCTGCTGCACAATGGCCGTCGCCGGCGCAATCGGCAACTGCATCGACCGTTTCATCTATGGTTATGTTGTCGATATGTTTAAGCTGGAGTTTGTTAACTTCGCAGTTTTCAACGTCGCCGACATCTTCCTTGTTCTTGCCTGCATTCTTTTCATTCTCTACCTTCTGTTAGGTTACAAGGGCAATGAGGAAGAATCTGAAAAAGCTGCAGATGAAGAAGCAGTTACGGCAGAAGTCAAGGAAGAAAAAGCAAAGCCCGAAAAGGAAAAGAAGTCCAGGAAAAACAAGCCGGCTGAAGCTGAAAAAGCACCGGCTCCCGAAGAAGATATTGTCGCTGCCGAAATTGAAAGCGTTGAGCTTCCCGAAGAAGCAGCTATGCCCATTTCCGACAAGGCCGAACCCAAGAAGCGCGATGATGCTTATTGGACAGCCTCCAAGGGCAGCAATATAAGCGAGCTGAAAAAAGAGATGTCTGACGCGGCAAAGCCCGCCGAAACGGCAGCTCCCAAGGCCGAAAAAAAGCCTGCAGGCGCTGTTGAGCTCGATCTGAGCTCCGACGAATTTTCCGTGGATGCAATCCTCAACGAGTTCAAGTACGATTTTTAATCTATGTCAGAATCCGAATTAATAACAGTAAAAGCACAGGAGAGCGGCGACAGAGTCGACGCTCTCCTTGCGCGCTCTATTGAAGGTCTGACCCGAAGCGCTGCACAGCGTCTTATCGACGAGGGCTTCGTCCTACTCAGCGGAAAGCGCGTAAAGAAAAACTATAAATGCACCGAAGGAGACGAATTTTCCGTCTGTCTTCCCGAGCCCGAGGATATCGAGCTCAAGCCTCAGGACATCCCCATCGACATTGTCTATGAGGACGATGACGTCATCGTCGTAAACAAGCCTCGCGGTATGGTAGTGCATCCCGCACCCGGTCATTACGACGGAACGCTGGTCCACGCGCTCATGTTCCATTGCGGCGATTCCCTCTCCGGAATCGGCGGAGAAAAACGCCCCGGAATTGTCCACAGAATTGATAAGGATACATCGGGACTTTTAATCGTTGCAAAAAACGATTTTGCCCACCTTGCCCTTTCCGCACAGCTTTCCGACCGCAGCCTTTCACGCGTATACGAGGCCGTTGTAAAAGGCCGTCTGCGCGAAGACAGCGGAACAATAAGCGCGCCTATCGGCAGGCATCCCACGGACCGCAAACGCATGGCGGTTACGGATAAAAACTCCCGCGAGGCCGTCACGCACTGGGAAGTAATCGGACGGTACAACGGCTATACCCATGTGCGCTGCAAGCTGGAAACTGGCCGCACTCATCAGATAAGAGTGCATATGGCGCATATCGGTCATCCTCTCCTGGGTGACTTCACCTACGGCGCTCCCTCCCCCGAAAAAGGTCTCGAGGGACAGTGTCTCCACGCAAGACAGCTCAGGTTCATCCACCCCAGAACGGGTGAGCCCGTCGAGATTGAAACCGAGCTTCCCGACTGGTTTAAAGAGGTTTTATCCAAACTTGGAAGCGAAACCTCTTAACCGATAATCGGCTGAAGCTGTTTGCCGCTTAATGCCGCCTCTACCGTATCGCCCATTCGCGAAAAATCCGACTGCAGAGAGTTCGGCTTCTTTGCGGGGTCATCCTGCTTAAAAGGAACAAAATAATAGTTTTTACGGTTTAGTAGCACCGCAATATTCGGTGCCGAGCCCGAAAGCCCATCGTTTGTTGAAAAAGCAATTACGACGGGCTTTCCGTTTCTTAAGTGTGCCTTTGCCGCCATGGTGACCGCGCTGTCGGTTATACCTGCGGCAAGCTTTGCAAGAGTGTTTCCCGTGCAGGGAGCGATAATGAGAGCATCCATGGGCTTTGCAGGACCTAGTGGCTCTGCATCGGCAATGCTCATAACGGGCTTTTTCCCTGTCAGCTCCTCAAGGCGCGCGGAAAACTCCTTTGCTTCTCCGAAGCGGCTGTCCGTGCGGGATGCAGTTTCGCTTATAATTGGGATAATCTCGTATTTTTCCGCAAGCGCAGGAAGTTCCCTGAATATCTTTTCGTATGTACAGTAAGAGCCGCAGAGAGCAAGCCCCACCTTATACTTTTCCATTTTCCCTCTCCTTTAAAATTTCGTTTATTGAGTCATAAATCAGTTCTGCCGCACTCTCCGGCGAATACCTTGCAGGAAGTCCCGGCGCGGCAATAAATTTCAGTCCGAATTCCGCGGCTTCGGCACAGCTTAAGCCTCCCGGTGCAGATGCAAGCTCCAAAAGCAGTGCATCCTTTTCCAGAGCGGAAAACGCCCCCTCAGGCAACACCTGCCCGGGTGCTGTGTTAATAACAATATCATAGCCCGAGATGTTTTCCCTCGGCGAAAGAGGCATATAGC
Organism: Oscillospiraceae bacterium; assembly: GCA_045615725.1. Taxonomy (GTDB): domain Bacteria; phylum Bacillota; class Clostridia; order Oscillospirales; family Oscillospiraceae; genus F23-B02. The sequence goes on along the minus strand of JAZLFI010000204.1, from coordinate 8,875 downwards.
CAAGCGCACCCGCAATGGCACGCACCTCAGGATTTCGCGACATTACGCCCAGCTTTGTGTTCATAACTTTTAATCTCAGCGCGAGAATTCTTCCTATCCTCCCGTAGCCGATAATTAGCACCTTTTTCCCGTAAAGCGCCGTTTCGCACTCATTCATGAGAAGCCACAGCGCCGCCTCCGCGGTTAGTGCGGCATTACCCACAATAAAATCTGGTCTTTGCATATAATCATAAAGCTCAAGGCCTCGGCACTCAGAGCTGTTTCTCAATTTTCCGCTTATCTTTCCGCCCATGACAAGTCCCCCGTCCGGAATATCGAAAAGGACTTCGTGAACGCTTCTCTCCGTTTCCGAAAACGGCGCATTCAAGGCTCCGTTTTTCTCGACGGGAAGCGGCAGAATGTAGCAGTCGGCATTTATTATTTCGCCGCATTTTTCTACGTCACCCTCTGCCCTCTCAAAGCCGAAGCAGACGACCTCGTTTCCCTCTTTTTCAAGGCGCTTTGCAAGACAGCGGAAGCGTTCATCGCCGCCGATGATTTCGTATTTCAAATTTCACCACCTCTACGCATAATATGCCGTTGCACTCAGAGCGGTTAATGTGGTAAAATGTATCTATCTGTGTATAAGAAAGGCGGCTTAAAATATGAGCAGAGCTGACGAGATTTTTATTGCAAACTGCAAGGACATACTTACAAACGGAATATGGGATACTGACCTCGATGTTCGCCCCCGTTGGGAAGACGGCGCACCTGCCCACACCGTAAAGAAATTCGGTATCGTAAACCGCTATGACCTGTATGAAGAGTTCCCCATTCTCACAATCCGCCGCACATTCTGGAAAAGCGCAATAGACGAGCTTCTCTGGATATGGCAGGCAAAGAGCAATAACGTTAATGACCTGCGTGCCCGCGTATGGGACGCGTGGGCAGACGAATCGGGCTCCATCGGCAAGGCATACGGCTATCAGCTCGGCGTAAAGCACCACTACCCCGAGGGAGATATGGATCAGGTTGACAGAGTCATCTATGACCTTAAGCACAATCCCGCTTCCCGCCGCATTATTACCAACATATATAACCACGCGGATCTGAGCGAAATGGCGCTTTACCCCTGCGCATACTCCATGACCTTCAACGTCAGCGGAAACAAGCTCAACGCAATACTCAATCAGCGTTCTCAGGATATGCTGGCGGCGAACAACTGGAACGTTGTCCAGTATTCCGCCCTCACCTGCATGATGGCGCAGGTTGCCGGTCTTGAGCCGGGTGAGTTTGTTCACGTCATCGCCGATGCGCATATCTATGACCGCCATGTTCCCCTGATTGAAGAGATAATCGCAAACGAGCCCAAGGCGGCACCCAAGTTCATCGTTGACCCCTCCGTTGATGATTTCTACAAGTTCAACCGCGATTCCTTCAAGATGGAAGGCTATGAATTCAACGATTTCACCGCAAAAATTCCCGTTGCTGTCTGAGGTAAAAATATGGATGCAATAGTTGCTGTATATTCCGACTGGGGCATAGGTGCAAAAGGCACCCAGCCCGTCGTTCTGAAAGCCGACCGCAAGCTTTTTAAAGAGCTTACCGACGGATCAACCGTCATTGTCGGCAGAAAAACTCTCGAAGATTTTCCCAGCGGAAAGCCGCTTAAAAACCGCCGCAACATCGTCGTTTCCCGGCAGGATATTCAGATTGAGGGCGCAGAGGTTGTCCACAGTCTTGACGAGGCAGTTGAGCTTGTCGGAGAAGAGCGAAGCTTCGTAATCGGCGGTGCAAGCGTTTTCAAACAGTTCTACCCCGCACTCAGCCGAGTCTATGTTACAAAAATTGACCTCTGCCCCGAGTCCGATTCCTTCTTCCCTAATCTTGACGAGGACGAGGGCTGGATTATGGTGGATGCAGGCGAGCCTCTCTGCGAAAACGGCATAAACTTCCGCTTCACCTGCTACGAAAGACGCAAGGATATATAAAGAACTTTTTGTTAACTTCGCAGAATGTTTATTGATTCGTCATGTTAATAGTGATAGAATCTCTGCGTTATCTGAAAATTTTTCCTTAAGAAGGAGTTTAATAATGAAAAAAATAATTTCTTTGGTGCTCGCAGCCTTAATGGCACTCTTCTGCCTGACAGGATGCAGCCAGAAAAGCTCTGACACCGTAATGACCGTTAACGGCGATGAGGTCAGCTGGGACGAATATATGTATTGGATCGGCTATGCAACCAATCAGCTTAACCAGTATTACAGCTATAACGGAAGCGCCACCGATTTCACCGACAGCACCACCACCGACATAATCTTCAAGGACGCAAAGAGCGCTCTTACCGAGCAGCACGTTATCCTTGCAAAGGCTGCCGAAATGGGTCTTACCGTAGACGAGGAAGAGGTCAGCGAAGTTATCAACAACTACATCTCTTACTACTGCGGTGAAGACGGCACCGAAGAGGATTTCGCAGAAGTTCTCAGCGAGTCCTATGCAACTGTCGATACTTTCAAGAGCATGATAGAATCCAACTTCCTTTACACCGACATCATCAACGAGCTGTACGGTGAAAACGGCGCAAACATCTCCGAGGACGACATCAAGGCTTACGCTGATGAAAACGACTACATCACCGCAACCCATATCCTTCTTCTTAAGACCGACGACGAGGGCGAGGAGCTCAGTGAAAAGGAACAGGCAAAGCTCAAGGCTCAGGCACAGGGCTTCGTTGACGAGCTTAACGGCATCAAGGACGACGCAAAGCGTCTTGAACGCTTCAATGAGCTCAAGGCGGAAAACTGCCAGGATACCGGCAAGGAAAGCTATCCCGACGGCTACTGCTTCACCACCGGTACCATGGTCGAGGAATTTGATACCGCCGCAAGAGAGCTCGGCGAATACAAGGTTTCCGAGGTTGTTGAATCCGATTACGGCTACCATGTAATCATGCGTCTGCCCCTTAAGGGCACCGACCTCTGCTCAAGTCAGGACGGTTATCCCATGGCTCTGAGCGCGCTCGTTGCGCAGGAGCAGTTCACTGCACAGTTTGAGCAGTGGGTTAAGGATGCACGCGTAGAGCTCGTCGGAAAATACAAGAATTACGACTTCTCAAGCCTCTTCACCGAGGAAGGCTTCCAGTACGTAAGCTTTGCCGATGTTTCCGGTGCAAAAGGCTGATAAACAACAAACCTAAAAGCAGGAGTTTTTACTCCTGCTTTTTTCATTGTTGAAAAATAGTTTTAGGCAGTCTATAATATATATTACTATGCAGATACTTAATCAGCAGATTTTCGAGAATAAAGAAGCAGCCGCCCTCCCCTCCCTGTTGGAAAGCGGAGGACTTCCTGCGCTCATTTCGGGTCTTTCCGCAGTTCACAGAGTCAATCTTGCAGCGGCTCTGTATGAAAAATGCGGCGGACCTCTTTTTGTTATCTGTCCCGACGAGGCATCGGCGGAAAGCTTCGCCCGCGACCTTGAATGTATGACCGGCGAAAAGCCGCTCACGCTCAATTCACGCGATTTTACATTCTATCCCACCCTTGCCGCATCGCGCCAGTCCGAGCAGGCGCGAATTTCCGCGCTGGACATTCTTGCGCGGGGCAAAGCAAATATGTGCGTCGCAACCATTTCCGCGCTGATGCAGAGATGTATTCCGCCTGAGGTGCTTTTGAAGGCCTCTTTCACCGTTTCCGACGACAGGGAATGTCCGCCCGAGGAGCTTGAAAAGGCGCTTTTGCGCTGTGGCTACGCACGCACGGAGCAGGTCGAGGGAGCAGGTCAGTATTCCCGCCGCGGCGGTATTCTCGACTTCTTCTCGCCCATGTATCCCGACCCCGTCAGAATTGAATTTTGGGGCGACGAAATCGACTCCATGGGCTTCTTCGACGTTTCGACTCAGCGCAGAATCGAGGCCATAAATTCATGCAGTATTCTGCCTGCGGCAGAGGTTTTGCCTTCTCTTTCAAAAAGCGGTGTGGAGAATGTCTGCGCCCTTATGGACGACTATGCGGATAAATGCGACAAACGCAAAAAAAGTGAGCAGGCTCAAGCGCTTGCGGCCACTCTGCGTGAGGACTCCGAGCGCCTTAAGCAGGGTCTTTCCATGTCCGATGCCGACCGCTATCTGCCAATAATTTACGACTTTGCCTGCGGCATGGATTATATCCCGCCCGAGGCTTTAATCGTCTTTGACCAGCCCTCAAGATGTACCGACAGAGCAAAGGGATTTTCAAAGCAGTTAAGTGAGGATATCGGCGCTCTGAACAAGAAGGGCATGGTCGCGGCATCGCCCGAGTCCTTCCGCCTTTCATTCGACGAAATATGCAGAAGGCTTGCCGACTGGCCCGTCTATATGGCGGATGCATTTACCGTCGGCAGATACCCTCTTGAACCGAAAACTCTTGTCAGCATACCCGCAAAACAGCTCCCCTCTTACGCAGGCTCTGCACAGACTGCAGCGGACGATGTTGCCCTCTATTTAAAGCAGGGCTACCGCGTTACAGTGCTTGCCGGCGACATGCGCAGAGCCCAGGTTTTGCAGAACTTTTTCAAGGAAAACGGCATCAAAGCTCTGCTGTATGAAAAGCTTGGGAAGATGCCCGAGGAGGGCTCATGCTATATAACGGTTGGCGCACTCTCAGCAGGTATTGAGTACCCCGGACTCAGGCTTGCGATTATCTCCGATTCTCAGATGATAAGAGTACGCGAGAACAGAAAAACGCGCAAAAAATCGCCCGCAGACGGGCTTAAAATCAATTCCTACGCCGACCTTTCCGCGGGCGATCTGGTCGTTCACGAAACCCACGGCATAGGTCGCTTTGCAGGCATCGTCAAAATGAAGGTTGACGGCTTTGAAAAGGACTATGTCAAGATTTCTTACGCAGGCACGGATACTCTTTACGTTCCCGCAACACAGCTTGACATGGTGACAAAATATCTCGGCGCAGGCGAGGATAAACCCGTCAAGCTTTCAAAAATGGGCGGTGCGGACTGGACGCGTACCCGTTCACGGGCAAAGGCGGCGGTTAAGGACCTCGCAAAGGGACTCATTCAGCTTTACGCGGAACGCGCACGAATTCCCGGTTATGCATTTTCACCCGACACCCCGTGGCAGACCGAGTTTGAGGAAAACTTCGGTTACACGGAAACGGACGATCAGCTCAAATGCATCGCCGAGATAAAGGCGGATATGGAGTCCTCCGTTCCCATGGACAGACTTCTCTGCGGCGACGTCGGCTACGGCAAAACGGAGGTCGCCCTCCGCGCGGTTATGAAGTGCATCATGGACGGAAAGCAGGCGGCAATATTAGTTCCAACAACCGTGCTCGCGCAGCAGCATTATCAGACAGCGGTGCAGAGATTTTTCGGCTTCCCAGTTGAGATAAGCGTACTCAGCCGTTTCAGAACTCCCGCTCAGATTAATCAGACTCTCAAAGATATTCAGACGGGCAAGTGCGACCTTGTTATCGGCACTCACCGACTTCTGCAAAAGGACGTTAAATTCAAGGACCTGGGGCTTCTCGTTGTCGACGAGGAGCAGCGCTTCGGAGTTTCCCACAAGGAGCATATAAAGGAAATGTCCCGCGGCGTTGATGTCCTCTCCCTTTCCGCAACGCCCATTCCAAGAACTCTCAACATGGCGCTTTCCGGCATACGCGATATGTCGGGCATCGAAGAGCCGCCGCAGGACAGACTTCCCGTTCAGACCTTCGTCATGGAGCATGACTGGGGCGTTATCTGCGACGCAATCGGACGCGAAATCCAGCGCGGCGGTCAGGTCTACTATCTGCACAACCGAATTGAAAATATAGAGCGCACGGCAGTTAAGCTCAAAAACATGCTTGAAGATGTCTGCGGCGAGGTTTCCGTTGGTGTTGCCCACGGTCAGATGGATAAGGATATGCTGTCCTCCGTCATGGAGGATGTTGCCGACGGCAAGATACAGGTACTCGTCTGCACCACCATTATCGAAACGGGTATTGATATTCCCAACGTAAACACGCTCATCATCGAGGACGCGGATAAGATGGGTCTTGCCCAGCTCCATCAGATAAGAGGCCGCGTAGGACGCTCCACAAGGCGCGCCTCGGCGTATTTGACCTTCAAGCAGGATAAAGTCCTCACCGAGATAGCGGAAAAGCGTCTGACGGCAATCAGAGAGTTTGCAGAGTTCGGCTCGGGCCTCAAAATCGCAATGCGCGACCTTGAAATCCGCGGTGCGGGCAATCTGCTTGGTGCGGAGCAGTCGGGCCACATGATTGACGTTGGCTACGACATGTATATGAAGCTCCTGCAGGAAGCCGTTTTGGAGGAAAAAGGCATAAAGAGCGAACAGCGCGCGGAATGCTCCGCCGACCTTGCTGTTGCGGCAAACATTCCCGAGCGATATATTCCATCTTCGGAACAGCGCATGGATATATACCGCCGAATTGCCCTTATACGCACCGAGGAGGAGGCAGACGACCTCACCGATGAGCTCATTGACCGCTTCGGCGACCCTCCCCCCAGCGTAAACTCACTCATCCACGTTGCTCTTCTTCGCGGTGAGGCAGGCAAAGCGGGAATAAAGGACATTTCGCAGAAAAGCGGACTTCTCCGATTTATTCTCGATGACTTCGACATGGCAAGAGTTTCTTATATCTACGCCATGCCCGAATTCAAGGGGCTTCTCAAAGTTGAAGCGGGCTCAAAGCCCTGCGTCAGCGTTAAGATAAAAAACAAAAACCGTACCATCGACGAGGCGAGAAAATTCGTCGCCGCATGGAGCGAAAGCAAAGAAAAAGCAGGTGCTTGACCATCTGCTTTTTCTTTTTTCTATTTTTATCAAAAAATGTGGAAAAAGTCGCTGTTTTCCTACTATATTAATATATAAATCTATTGCATTACCAATAGTAATTTGGTATAATTAAGCGATAAAATATCGGCGGAAAATGAGGTGTTTTTATTGAACATGAATTCTATAAACGATATCTGGTCTGCAGTGGTTGATGTTCTTTCTCAGGAGCTTACTCCCACAGCCATTACAACATGGTTTTCAGACTGCGAGCCTGTTGAAATTGACTCCTGCACTCTGATAATCCACACCCCCTCTGATTTTAAGCGCAACATCATTGTGAGCCGTTTTGCGGGAACGATTAAAGATGCTCTTTCCGATATTTTCTCCACTGACTTTGACCTTAAGGTTCTGGCAGGCGACGAGATAAACGATTATGAGACAAATAAGTCCGCGGAAGATTCCCTTCCCGAAATGGCAGGCTATACCTTTGACCGCTTCATAGTCGGCAACTCAAACAAGTTTGCCCATGCCGCCGCAGTCGCAGTTTCGGAAAAGCCGGGCAGTGCGTATAACCCCCTTTTCATCTATGGCAACTCAGGTCTCGGCAAAACCCACCTTCTCCTCGCAATCGGACAGGCAATCCATGAGAAAGACCCCGCCGCAAAGATTGCGTACATCAAGGGCGATGAGTTTACAAACGAAATGATAAAGTCCATCCGCGAGGGCAAGGGCGAGGAGTTCAGACTCAAATACCGAAATGTTGACCTTTTCCTCGTCGATGATATTCAGTTTATTGCCGGCAAGGAGTCCACTCAGGACGAATTCTTCCACACCTTTAACAACATTTACGAGGCAGGACATCAGATAGTAATCACCTGCGATAGACCGCCTCTTGAGATGTCAACTCTGGATGACCGTCTCCGCACCCGTTTTGAGGGCGGACTCATGGCAGATATCCAGCCCCCTGACGTTGAAACAAGAATGGTAATTATCCGCAATAAAGCCGCGCAGTTCGGCCTTGTTCTCGATGATGCTGCGGTAACATATATAGCGGAAACCCTTACTTCAAACGTAAGACAGATTGAGGGCGTCGTAAAACGCCTCACAGCCTATAAAGAGATACTCGACAGCACAATAGACACCGCCGCCGTAAAACGCGCCATAAAGGACGTCACACGCAACGGAACATTCATTCCCTCTCCCCAGCTTATCATTAAAGAAACCGCAAGATACTATTCACTTACAGAAGAGGATCTGAGAGGACAGAACCGTTCCAAAAACACGGCAACCGCACGTCAGATTTCCATGTATCTCATCCGCACCCTCACAAACCTTTCGCTTAAGGATATCGGTGCAGAATACGAAGCAAGAAACCACTCTACTGTTCTTGCCTCCATAAAAAAGATTGAGGATCTTATTAAGACCGATCCCAAAATGGCATCTACTGTCCGCGATATTACAAGCAACATAAATTCAAACTGATTTTTAAACATAGATTTTATGAAAAGCTGTTAGTTGTTTGTTTATTTATGTTCACAAAAAATACGGCAGTTTAAGCATGTTGAAAACATAAAAATTATGAACATTTTTATCAACAGCCGAAATTTTTAAATATCAACTTCTTTTCGGACTTTTCAACAATTTTTTGCCCTACTACTGCTACTACTGAAAATTTTAAGATTTATTTATTTATAAAAAACGACTTTAAAGTCGGGAGGATAAAAATATGAAACTTACCTGCGAAAAACATCTTCTTCAGACAGCAGTTGCAACTTGCTCAAGAGCAACCGCAACAAAAAGCCCTATACCCACTCTTGAAGGTCTTCTTCTCGAAGCCGGCGAATCCCTCAGAATAACCGGATATGACCTCAAAAAAGGTATTTATACAAACATCGAAGCAGAAATTTCCGAGCCCGGATCTATCGTTCTGGAAGCTAAGCTTTTCGGCGAAATGGTAAGACGAATGCCCGACGGCATTGTCAGCATTGTTTCCGATGAAACAGGTATGACCACCGTAAAGTGCGGCAAGACCGAATTCAGCTTCATGGGCATGGACTCCGAGGAGTATCCCGAGCTTCCCTCTGTTGACGGTCTCAAGAGCTTTGAAATTCAGCAGGG
>JAZLFI010000203.1:0-1811 GCA_045615725.1 Oscillospiraceae bacterium | reverse complement strand
TCGGTCATGGTATCACCTTTCAGTAAATATCGTCTTCGTCAAAGTCTGGAACGGAGCCCGTAAAGGCTTCGCTCAGGAATTTGCGGAATGGTTCAAAACGGCGAACTGCCTTTGACGCGGCTTCGCAGAAGGTATCGAAGTCTTTCATATCGTCGCTCGTGAAATCATACTGCACAAGATAATATTTATGCTTGAGCCACTCCCCTGCAGGATGCTCAGGGTCATAGCTTCTCGGGATGCGCTTAAGCTCCTTACCCGAAACTTCAAGGCCGTTATCAAGGACAATATCGTCGAGCTCCCAGTATCTTCGCGCAACATGGTCGCGGAGTGTGTTCAGCTGTTCGGGCTTCCACGGCCACGCGCCTGTTTCAATATAACAGCCGTCGTGGGATATGTGGACATAGTAGCTAAGCGGCAGAAAGCTTTTCTTCATCGGCGAGAGATATCCGCGGAACGAGGGATTATATGGCTCTTTATTCTTGCTGTAGCGCATATCTCTCGGGATGCGGTACATGAATGCCTTTGGGCTTACGAACATAAGGCTGTCGCCAAGCTCGGGGGCTTCCTTTGCAAGCATGAAGCGGAGCATATCAAGCAGGCAGATAAAATCGTCCTGCGCAAGCTCATAGTCGCGGTGGTTATCGTGGAACCATGTGCGATTGTTGTTTTTGCTCAGTGCCTCGGTATAGGCAAGCATGTTATCAAAGTTCATTTTCAGCCTCAAGCTTCTCCAAAAGGCCTCTGAGCGCCTTTGCTCTGTGGCCTATCTCGTTCTTAACCTCTGTGCCCAGCTGTGCAACGGTCTTGCCGTATTCGGGGAGATAGAAAAGCGGGTCATAGCCGAAGCCGCCGTTACCGGCAGGAGTTTCGGCAATAACGCCTTCGAATATTCCCTCACTGCAAACCGTTCTGCCGTCGGGATAAATGAACGCTATTGCGCAGGTATAGTGTGCGTTGCGGTTTTCTTCTCCCTTGAGCTTTTCAAGCAGCAGAGCGTTGTTTGCCTCATCGTTGCCGTGTTCACCGCAGAAACGGGCAGAATAAATTCCGGGGGCACCGTCAAGGGCATCAACGCAGATGCCGCTGTCATCGGCGACTGCACAGCAACCCGATATTTCGACAATCTCCCGCGCCTTTTTTATGGCGTTTTCCATGAATGTCGTGCCGTCCTCGATTGTTTCGTGGTCGATGCCAGCCTCTTTCATGGAAACGATTTCATCAAATCTGTCGCCGAGAAGAGTTTTTATTTCTTTCAGCTTATGAGCGTTATTGGATGCAATTATGAGCTTCATACGCAATATCCTTTCAGACTTTTTTATATGCGTATATTTTAATGTAACAGCTCATAAAAATCAACATTTTAATTAATGTCTTTATCTCCGTTTGCGGGGTTATTCAGTACCCTGCCCTCCTCCGAAAATCTCGAGCCGTGGCAGGGGCAGTCCCAGCTGTGTTCAGCCTTGTTCCACTTGAGCGCACAGCCCAGATGAGGACAGCGCTTCGCTGTCGGCGTGAGCAGATTGATTACCGCTTCTGCGCTGTTTGCTGCGAGCTGGGGTTTAAATATGCTTCTTGAGGGATTAAACAGCTCAGCAAACTCATTTCTCTTCCCAGTAAGCATGTCACTTATTATCATCGCCGAGAGCATTGAGCCCGTCATGCCCCATTTATTAAAGCCCGTTTCAACGTAAAAATTCCTTGTGCTTCTCGCGTACTGACCGATATATGGCATACTGTCAAGGCTCATGCAGTCCTGCGCCGCCCAGTAGTATTTTTCCTCGGCTTCGGGGTAATGCTTATTTGCAAAATCG
>JAZLFI010000202.1:0-5360 GCA_045615725.1 Oscillospiraceae bacterium | reverse complement strand
AGGCAAGTTTTTCAAAAGAGAGGATTCGAAATGTACGAAGACAAGACCTTAGTTTGCAAGGAATGTGGTCAGGAGTTTGTTTTCTCCGCAGGCGAACAGGAATTCTACGCAGAGCGCGGCTTCCAGAATGAGCCCCAGCGCTGCAAGGCATGCCGCGACGCACGCAAGAACGCAGCTCGTGGTCCCCGTGAGTTCTTCACCGCAGTTTGCGCAGCATGTGGCGGCGAGGCAAAGGTTCCCTTTGAGCCCAAGTCCGATCGTCCTGTATACTGCAGCGAATGCTTTGCAAAGATGAAGGAAGAGCAGGCATAAGGAAATAATCCTGCAGGAATAGAGTGGGACGCTCGTTAAAAGCGCGGCGTCCCGTTCTTTTTTAAATCACTATTTGGAGGCTTTTTGTTATGATGGATATTTTTGAAATCAGCAGAGAAAGCATAATCTCTGAGGTTCTTGAAGCTTATCCCGAAGCGATGCCCGTATTCCAGGAGCTTGGAATGCACTGCCTCGGCTGCGCACTTGCTACCAGCGAATCTATGGAAGCAGCATGTGCAGCACACGGTGTTGACGTTGACGAGTTTATCATCAACCTTAAGGCATTCCTTATGGGTATTGGCTGATTTGATTTTAAATTATTGTGATAAAAAGCCGGACTGACCGGCTTTTTATCATATTCGGAGATTTATGAGCAAAAGACTTGATAAAATCGCATCATATGTTAAAGACGGTGTCGGTGTTGCCGATGTCGGCACAGACCACGGCTATATCCCCGTAATGCTGTGCAGACGCGGATATACGGGCAATATTATCGGAACAGATATAAATGAAGGCCCGCTCAACAAAGCCCGCAGGAGTCTGCTTGAAGCGGGATTTGAGGACAAGGTAACCCTTGTGCTGTGCGACGGACTTGAGGGCGTTGAGCCCGATTCGGTCAACACGATAATCGTTGCCGGCATGGGCGGCGACACAATCACGGGAATACTTGACCGCGCCGAGTGGTGCGCAAGGGAAGACATCAGGTTTATTCTTCAGCCAGTTACCAAGCCCGAGATACTCAGATACTGGCTTATTAACAACGAATTTCAGATTACCGATGAAGCGCTTGTAAAAGAAAATGGCACGGTTTATCAGATAATATGTGCCAAGCCCGGAAAAAGCGAACACTATTCAGATGCTGAGCTTTTCACGGGAAAGCTTGTCAGAATTAAGAACGAAGAACTGTTTTCCGAGCATATTGCCATTCATGTCAAACGCTTTAAATCCGCTGTCGAGAGTCTTGAAAAGGCGCGCAGAAGCGGTCTTGACGACTGGCTCATGATTTTAAGAAACATACTCCGCGAATTGGAGGATACTGATATATGACTAAGGTTAAGGACGTATTTGAATACTTAAACGTGATTGCGCCTACCGCGCTAAAAATGGATTTTGACAACGTCGGGCTTCTTGTCGGCAATGAAGATGCCGAGGTCGGAAAAATTCTTGTTGCGCTCGATATAACCGACGAGGTTATTGATGAAGCTATATCCTATGGTGCTGAGCTTATCGTTTCACATCATCCGATAATATTTGATGCCATGAAAGATGTGCTGTATTCAGACTTGGGTGGCAGGAAGATAATTAAGCTTATTAAAAACGATATTTCCGCCATATGCATGCACACAAACCTCGATATTGCCGAGGGCGGAGTCAACGATGCACTTATGAAAGCTTTGGGCGGTGTTTCGGCCACTTATCTTGAATACACGGGCACTGATGCAAGCGGAAAAGAACAGGGCTGCGGACGTGTTGGTGAGCTTGAAAGCGAAATGCCTTTGCCTGAGTTTCTGGAAAAGTGTAAGACTGCGCTGGGCTCAAACGGACTGAGATACTTTGATGCCGGGCTAAAGGTCAAAAAGCTTGCCGTCATGGGCGGCTCAGGCGGAAATGAGGTCACGCTTGCAAAGACTGCAGGCTGTGATACCTACGTTACCTCTGACGTAAAATACAACAACTTCCTCGATGCCAAGGAGCTTGGAATTAACCTTATTGATGCAGACCATTTCTGCACGGAAAACGTTATTGTTCCAGTGATTTTTGATAAGCTTAAGGCTCAGTTCGAAGCATGTGAAATCAAGATTTCCGAAAAGCACTGCCAGACAGCGCAGTTTTTCTGAAAACAGAATAAATGACCTCCGCAGTTCATAGACTCGTACAAACGAGAAAACTGCGGAGGTTTTTATATGTCAAAAACTGATATTTACAAGGATATTTATACGAGAACAAACGGCGCTGTCATGGTTGGCGTTGTGGGACCAGTGAGAACGGGAAAATCCACGTTTATCAAGCGCTTCATGGAAACTTTGGTCATTCCGAATATTGATGATGTATATGCGCGTGAACGTGCAAAGGATGAGCTTCCGCAGAGCGGTTCGGGCAGAACGATTATGACTTCTGAGCCTAAATTCGTACCCGAGGAAGCGGTCAATATCAGCCTTGACGGGGATATAAATTTATCAGTCAGACTTGTTGACTGCGTAGGATATATGGTTGACGGCGCCAGCGGACTTCTCGATGACGGTACGGAGCGCATGGTGACTACACCCTGGTTTGACCACGAGGTCAGCATGACCGAAGCCGCGGAAGAGGGGACCCACAAGGTAATAACCGACCACTCTACCATAGGTCTTGTAGTCACCACCGACGGAACAATATGCGATATCCCCCGTGAGAGCTATGTTGAGCCCGAGGAGCGAGTAATTAATGAACTTATCAGTATCGGCAAACCATTTGCGGTGCTTCTCAACAGCGCTTATCCTGACAGTGAAGAAGCAATAAAAATTGCGGAGGAGATTGAGGGGAAATTTAATGTTCCTTGTATGCGCCTTAACTGCCAGACACTTACGGACAGCGACATTACCGAGATTATGAGCACGGTTTTGGGCCAGTTTCCCGCATCAGAGCTTGCAATATGGCTTCCAACATGGTTTGAGAAGCTCAGCGATGATTTTGAGGAAAAAAGAGAGCTTTACAGCCTCATGGCAGAACTCGGGCAGAAGGTAGAGAAAATCAGCGATGTAAACAGCTTTCTTGATTCACTTTCAGAAATCGAAACCGTAAAAGGTGCAGCTATCAAAGAATCAGATCTCGGAAGCGGTGTAATAAATATCGGAATAGAGGTTCCCGAATCCCTGTATTATGACATAATAAGGCGCGAAACAGGCTTTGAAATATCCGATGACGGCGAAATGCTGACACAGCTTATTGAGCTTGGCAAAATGAAGAGGGAATATGACCGCGTTAAATCGGCACTCTGCGATGTAAGAGAAAAGGGCTACGGAGTTGTTTTGCCCGCTCAGGAGGAGCTGGAGATTGAAGAACCGAAGATAGTCAAGCAGGGAGGGAAGTACGTCGTAAAGCTCAAGGCCACCGCACCGGCGATACATATGCTGAAAACGGGAATTGAAACCGAAGTGAGTCCCGCAGTGGGCGGGGAGGGAGCTTCGGAAGAAATTATTAGCTTTCTTCTGCAGGGTTATGACGGCGATATGTCGAAGCTGTGGGAGTCAAATATATTCGGAAAACCCTTGTATGACATAGCAAAAGACGGCATTGAGGATAAACTTAATTCACTGCCCGATAATGCCCGCATAAAGCTTCAGGATACCCTCCAGCGCATCATAAACGAGGGCAGTGGAATGCTTATTTGTATATTACTGTAAGCTGTATGGTTATTTTTCACTGAAATGGCACTTTAAATCGCTAAAAAATGCTTGATTTTTATACATTTTAATAATTGAAAACTGTGTTCAGTGCGATTATAATAATTCCATTAAAAAATGGAGATGATTATAATGAAAGAAGTATCAAAGCTTGCAAAGTCAGTTCATGCATCAACAACTATGGCGGTTGATGCTCTTGCAAAGCAGATGAAAGCTGACGGCTACGACGTCGTAGGCTTCGGCGCAGGCGAGCCTGATTTTGATACACCTGAAAATATCAGCACTGCAGGTATTGAGGCAATCAAGCAGGGCAAGACCAAGTACACTCCCGCTGCAGGCATGGTTCAGCTCAGAAAAGCTATTGCAAATCAGATCAAAAATGACTTTAATGTTGACTATGATTATACTCAGGTCGTTGTAGCAAGCGGCGCAAAGCACTGCGTGTATGTTGCACTCAAGGCAATCACAAACCCCGGTGACGAAATAATCATTCCCGCACCGTTCTGGGTAAGCTATTACGAAATGGTCAATATGACCGGCGGTACACCTGTTATCGTTGAAGCAGGTGAGGCTCAGAACTTCAAGATTACCCCCGAACAGCTTGAAGCAGCAATCACCGAGAATACCAAGTGCTTAATGCTCAATAACCCCTCAAACCCCACTGGCATGGTATACAGCAAGGAAGAGCTTATCGCTCTTACGGACGTATGCGTTAAGCATGATCTCTATATAATTGCGGACGAGATTTACCACAACCTCGTATACAAAGGACTTGAGTTTACTTCTGTTGTAAGCCTCGGCGATGAAGTTAAGGAGCGCACTCTGCTCATTAACGGCGTTTCCAAGTCCTATGCAATGACCGGCTGGCGCATCGGCTACTGCGTTGCAAATAAAGAGATATCCAAGATTATGGCAAACTACATAAGCCATTCAACAGGCGCACCCTGCACAATCAGCCAGGTTGCATCCCTCGAAGCAATCAGCGGACCGCAGGAGAATGTTGCTGAAATGCGCAAGGCCTTTGACGAGCGCCGTAAGCATATTGTTGAGCGCATTAACGCAATCGACGGAGTAAGCTGTCTTGACCCGGACGGAGCTTTCTATGTAATGATGAACATAGAAAACCTCATCGGCAAAACTCTCGGTGGAAAACTCATTGAAAATGCTGATGATTTTGCTGTTGCACTGCTTGAAAAAGCTCTCGTTGCAGTCGTACCGTGCACAGGATTCGGTATTAAGAATTTTGTCCGTTGGTCTTATGCTGTTTCCCTTGAAACCATTGATAAGGGCATAGACCGCCTTGAAAAGTTCATCGCAGAATAAGCGTAATAATATATCACCTCATGAGCATAGCTTGTTCATGAGGTGATTTTTTTGTTCGTAACTGTTAAGCTCAGAAAGCTTGTTGTGACAGTAATTGCTGTTTTGCTTGCGCTTGCAATAATCATTTTTGCGGCAAGGTTAAATGCGCATAAGATAGGCGCGTTTTCCGATAAGAACGAATATACCCTTGTGATTGACCCAGGTCACGGCGGCATTGACGGAGGCGCGATTGCCGAAAGCGGAGCTGAGGAGAGCGATATAAACTTGAAAATCTCCTTAAAAATGCAGGCATTATCGGCATTTTTAGGGCAGAATTGTATCATGACTCGTGAAACGGATACG
>JAZLFI010000201.1:0-1444 GCA_045615725.1 Oscillospiraceae bacterium | reverse complement strand
CCTCGGCCCCAATGTTCCCTCAGAATACCTTAAGAATTTTGTATTCAACAAGTTCATGTATTCCGTTCAGGATAAATATGACGCTCAGCTTGAAAAGCTCGGCCTTGTTGACAAGAATGCCTACACCTGCACCTGCTACATGGACGAGGTAGGCAACAAGCCCAACAAGGGTGAGGTTCTTTCATGGGCAGAGTCATCGGCTGTTGTTTACGCCAACTCCGTTCTCGGCGCGAAGTGCAACCGTAACTCAGGCATCATTGAGCTTTTCGGCTCAATCGTAGGCTGCGTTCCCTATTTCGGACTTCTTACCGACGAAGGCAGAAAAGCAACATGGGTTGTTGAGGTTAAGACCTCAAAGAAGCCCGAGGCTCAGATTCTCGGCTCAGCTATCGGCATGAAGGTTATGGAAGATGTTCCCTTTATCAAGGGTCTTGATAAGTGGATTGGCACAGAGCTTGACGGCGACACCTGCGCTTACCTTAAGGATTTCGGCGCGGCTACAGCTTCAAACGGTGCTGTTGGTCTTTATCACATCGAAAATCTTACTCCCGAAGCAGTTGAACAGGGCGAAGCTCTTGTTGTTGACGGTGCTAAGACTTATGTTATCGACGACGCTGAGCTTGAAAGAGTAAAGGCAAGTTATCCTGTTATGTGGAAAGATAAGAACGCCACTCCGAAGCTCTGCTTCGTAGGCTGCCCCCATCTTTCATTCAATCAGCTTGTTGAGTGGACAGATAATGTTGCTGACGGTCTTAAAGCTAACGGTCTTAAAAAGGTTTCCGTTCCCACAGTATTCACGGCGGCTCCCGGAGTTATCGAGAAGTTCAACGAGACTCCCTACGCTCAGAAGCTCAAGGCAACAGGCGTTGTTCTCAGCTACATCTGCCCGCTTATGTATATGAATAATCCGCTTGCAAAGTCAATGGCGGTTATCACAAACTCCAATAAGCTCAGAACATACACAACATCACGCTATTACACAAGTGATGAGATTCTTTCAATAATCACAAAGGAGGTAAAGTAATATGAAACAGTTTAAAGGTCGTCCCGTAGTAGCGGGCAAATGCACTGCTCCCGCACTTGTTTCTCACGGCGGATTCAACACACTTGCCTCTTTCCAGGGCGCGCTCCAGTTTGGTGAACTTCCCATTATCGGCAGCAAGTATAAGCAGACCGAATGTGATGACCAGAACAATAAGGACCTCTACCAGAAGCCCATGCTCAACAAGGCTCTCTGCCTTCCGCAGACAATCGGCTCAACCACAGGCGGTATGATTCTTTACTGCGCAAACGTTCTCGGCAAGTGCCCCTCATGCCTCCTTTTCTCAGAGCATATTGATTCTCTCGCGGCGGCAGGCGCGGCTCTCAGCGCGGTATGGTCAGAAAGCCCCATGCCCGTTGTTGACTGCCTCGGTCAGGAATTCCTTGACTATGTTAAGGACGG
>JAZLFI010000200.1:0-7585 GCA_045615725.1 Oscillospiraceae bacterium | reverse complement strand
CGTTTCGTCGTCAGGTGCGTGGAGAGATACCGCAAGAGTTATCTGAAGATTTTCCTCGGCAAGCTCATCAAATCTCTCGGTAATACCGCAGGTTGACAGTGATATATGCCGCATACCGATATTCATCCCGTCAGGATGATTGACAAGCCTTAAGAATTTAATAACATTATCGTAATTATCAAGGGGCTCGCCGATACCCATGAGTACGATATTTGATATGGGTTTACCCGAATCAATCTGAGAAAACAGAACTTCGTCAAGTATCTCCGACGGCTCAAGGCATCGCACAAGTCCGCCGATTGTGGAAGCGCAGAATGCACAGCCCTGGCGGCAGCCGACCTGTGAAGACACGCACACGGTGTTGCCGTGTTCATAGCTCATTACAACGGTTTCAACAGCGTTTCCGTCATAAAGCTCCCAAAGATATTTGATTGTGCCGTCAAGCTTTGATACCTGCTTACTGAGCACCTTTGGCGCATATAAGCTGTACTCGGCTTTGAGCTTCTCACGCAGGGATTTTGAAATATCGCTCATTTCGTCAAATGAGCTTACGCCGCGGCTCAGCCATTTGAATACCTGCTTTGCGCGGTATTTCGGCTCACCCATCGCGGCAAAATCAGCTTCAATCTCCTCGGGAAGCATTGATTTTATATTCTTCACAGAGTTCTCCTTAGCTTACAGACGAAAAATCCGTCCGTACCGTCAACATTCGGCCAGAATGTGTACATGCCGTTTTCGGCAATTCTGCCGTTAGGCAGAGTGAATGCTTCGCATTTATACTCAGGGTGCGCAGATATAAACTTATCAACTACACCTTCATTTTCTTCTTTAAGAACCGTGCAGGTCGAGTAAATAAGCTCACCACCTGCTCTTACGTATTTTGAAACGTTATTCAGTATATCAATCTGAATATCGCAAAGACCGATCAGCTCTTTTTCATCCTTAAAACGTATGTCGGGCTTTTTTCTGATAACGCCGATACCAGAGCACGGCACATCCGCAATTACTGCGTCAAATTCATCGGTGCGCTCATTTCTTGCATCAAAGCATTCGGCTGAAATTATTGAAATTCCAAGCCTTTCTGCTCCACTTTTTATAAGCCCCACCTTTTTCTCATGCAAATCGCAGGAAGTAATTTTACCTTTGTTCTGCATGACAATTGCCGCGGCAAAGCTCTTTCCGCCGGGGGCGGCACATGCGTCCAATACCTGCATATCGGGCTTTAAATCCGCAATCAAAACAGCACATTTTGCCGCAGGGTCCTGAACGTAGAACTTCCCGTCTTCAAATCCAGGCAGTTTCGTCACATTACCGCTGACGGTAAGGGCATCCTTAAGCCATTCGTGCTCAGAAAAGCCAACTCCTGCGTTTTGAAATTCTTCCTCAAGGCTGTATGTATCGGTTTTTAAGGTATTAACCTGAATGCATGTATCTGCCGCCATGTTATTTGCGGCAAAGAAGCTTTCGGCAAAATCGAAGCCTTTTTCGGCAATTATCCTGTCGGCAAGCAACTTCGGATGACTGTATTTAACCGAAAGATATTCCGCTTCATCATTTCTGGGGATTTCGGGCAGATTGGAAAGATTTCCACTTATTTTGCGCAGGACGGCATTTACAAAACCGCTTGCCCTTGAATAGCCGAGGCTTTTGCAGAGAAGCACAGCTTCATTCACTGCGGCGCTTTTTGGTATTCTGTCCATAAACAGAAGCTGGAATACAGCCTCGCGCAGTATATCTCTGACTTTCGGTTCGATCTTATTTGATGCGTAGCTGTTGATATAAAAATCGCACAGTGTCACGTTTTGAATGACGCCGAGGCTTAAAGCAGTAGCAAGTGCCGCAGATTTTGAGTCAAGACCGTATTTTTTTATAACGCCGTCTATCGCCTCGGACGACCATGCGCCGCTTCGTCTGCACTTTTCTAGTACGTCCAATGCGGCCTGCCTTGCTTTGTCAGCCATTTTCAGTCCTCAATCTTAATAGGATGTCCGAGCAAATAGTCGGACGCTTTCATTCTCTTTTTGCCCGGTGCCTGAAGCTCCGTTATCATAAGGGTTTCACCGTTTCCGCAGGCAAATTCAATGCCCTTCTTGCCTGCTGATACGATGCTTCCTGCTGTTTTATCGGTTTTGGTATCGGTATATTCGGCTTTGAATATGCGGAACGTATCGCCGCCGATTTCGGCCGTAGCTACGGGCCAGGGCTGAAGTCCGCAAATCCATTTATTAACCTCGCGTGGAGTCCTGCTCCAATCTATGGGGCACATGCTTTTATCCAGCATGGTAACATAGCTTGCTTCGTCGTGGTTCTGTGCAGTTCTGGGGGCAGTTCCCGCCTCAATGTCGCGCAGGGTTTTGTCCAGAAGCTCGGCGCCCATGACCATGAGTCTGTCGAAAAGCTCGCCCGAGGTTTCAAACTCGCCGATTTCGGTTTCGTCGGTATATATAACGTCGCCCGTATCCATTTCACTTGCAAGGTACATGGTGGATACACCAGTGACCTTGTCGCCGTTGAGCACCGACCACTGCACGGGTGCAGAGCCGCGGTACTTCGGCAGAAGCGATGCGTGGACGTTTATTGCGCCGAGGGGTGCAACTGCAAGGATGTCATTGGGAAGAATTCTGCCGTAAGCAACTACAACCAGAATATCGGGCTTAATCTCCTCAAGAGTCTTGAGAGCTTCGCCGTCGCGCATCTTTAAAGGCTGATATACGGGGATATCATTTTCGATTGCAAGCTCTTTTACGGGAGAAAAGGACATCTGCATACCACGGTTTCTCGGCTTATCGGGCTGAGTGAAAACCGCCGCTACCTCGTATTTTTCATCTATAAGCTTTTTGAGGGATGCCGCCGCAAAATCAGGCGTTCCCATGAAAACTATACGCATAAATTACTCCTCTTGGTTGTCGGGGTCGCCTGCAAGTATCTCCTCATCGGTGAGCATACGCTCGCACTTTTCAAGGAAAAGATGACCGTCGAGGTGGTCAATCTCATGGCAGAAGCATCTTGCGGTAAGTCCTGTGCCCTCATATTCGTGCCATTCGCCGTTTCTGTCCTGTGCGCGGACTTTAACCCATTCGGGGCGTGTTACAATGCCGTATTCGCCGGGGACGCTGAGGCATCCCTCTGCCCCCGTCTGTTCACCTGAGGTTTCGATAATCTCGGGGTTAATGAGCTCGATGATGTATTCTTCCTCGCCTGCTTCGATATCAACGTTGGTTTCTAGGACAATAACAGCGCGGCGTAAAATGCCTACCTGAGGCGCGGCAAGACCTACTCCGTTTGCTCTCATAAGGGTTTCCGCCATATCGTCAAGAAGCTGGTGGAGTCTGGGACTGAACTTCTTAACGGGACGGCAGACCATGCCCAGCACCTTATCGCCTTTTTCATATATGTTTCTGTATGCCATAGTTATATCTCCAAATCAATCCGAGGGGTTATTATCGGCAAAAATGCTGACCCCTTTGTACTTTGCATCTGAGTTGAATTTGATTAGAATCGCAGAAATAATATTCCGCATCTCACTGTCGGCGTGACAGCAGACATTTATTCTGTATCTGTATCGGTTATTAACCTTTACAACGGGTAACGGCGCAGGACCGAGTATACTCACGTCTGTGCGGTTTTTAACCGATGCATAAAGAACGTTTCTGATATCCGCACAGCAGTGCAGGACGCGGTCCTCGCTGAGTCCCGATGCCGTTACGGAAATTATATCTCTAAACGGCGGTGTTCCCTGAAGCTTTCTGAGCTCAAGCTCGGATTTATAAAAGCTCTCATAATCTTGCCTTGCCGCCTGCTTAATTATTTCGTTTTCTGGTGTAAAGGTCTGGATAATGGCGCGTCCCGGTTTTTCGCCGCGACCGCCCCTGCCTACTACCTGAGTTATGAGGGAAAATGTCCTCTCACCCGAGCGATAGTCACTGCAATAAAGGCTTTGGTCTGCGGAAATTACACCGACCAATGTCACGTTCTCAAAGTTCAGACCTTTTGTGACCATCTGCGTTCCGACCATAATGGGGATACGCTCATTTTTGAACTTCTCAAGCAGAACCTCGTGTGAGCCTGCGGCTTTTACGGTATCAGTATCCATGCGAAGAACTTCAGCATCCGGGAAAATCTCCACGAGTTCTTCTTCAATAAGCTGTGTTCCCGCGCCGATATAGCTCAGTATGCCACCGCAGTCGGGGCATTCCTTGTCGGGATAGCGCGAATAGCCGCAATAGTGGCACATAAGGCGCTTGTTTGAGCTATGGTAAGTAAGGGAAACACTGCAGTTAGGGCATTTATAAACGTATCCGCATTCACCGCAACTGATGAGCTTGTTCGCTCCGCGGCGGTTAATGAACAGTATGCTCTGCTCTCCGCGGCTGATGTTTTCTTCAAGCTCATTTCGAAGCTCAAGGCTGAGATTGCCGCCGTTTCCGCGACGCATCTCGCGTTTCATATCGACAACACGCACCTCGGGAAGCTGCATGCTGTTATAGCGTTCCTTAAGCGCAAAGAACTTGTACTTTCCACTCTCGGCGCTGTAACGGCTTTCGATATCGGGAGTTGCAGAGCCCAAAAGTAACAATGCGTTTGACCTTGCACAGCGGTATTTCGCAATATCGCGGGCATGGTATCTTGGAGAGTTTTCGGACTTATAGCTGTCCTCCTGCTCCTCGTCGATAATGATAAGCCCCAAATCTTCGCAGGGTGCGAATATGGCGCTTCGCGTTCCGATTATGAGTCTTGCCTCACCGCTTCTCACGCGCTTCCATTCATCATACCTCTCACCCACTGACAGGCTGCTGTGCAGTACGGCAATTTTGTTGCCGAAATAGGATGAGAATGTCTGAAGCATCTGCGGTGTAAGCGCAATCTCCGGAACGAGCAGTATTGCGGTTTTTCCGCCGTTAAGTGTCTTATCAATAAGGTGAATGTAAACAGAGGTCTTGCCGCTTCCCGTTACTCCGAAAAGCAGTGCGGCTTCGGGCTTGCCTGAATTCAGAAGCTTCGATATATCCGAGAAAGCGGTTTCCTGCTCAGCATTGAGCACGGGAAGTTCTTCGGTTTCGTCGCTCCATATCTCAGGTCGGCGGAAAGTTTCCTCAAAGCTTTGCTCAATAAGCTCTGCGTTTATCAGTGCTTTGAGGGATTGTCGGGATGCGCCCGTAAACAGAAGCGCTTCCTTTGCGGGAACTGAGCCCGTCGAACACAAAAGCTCAAGTATTGCCGCCTGCTGAGGTGCCTTGCGACGTTTGTTCTGCGCAATCTCAAATGCCTCTTCCGCAGGAACAGAAAGAGCTATCATCTCGCGAAGCTTGTCGTTTGTTCTTCTGCTTCCATCGGGAGTGAACCAGAAGCCCGACGGCAATATGGTTTTAACCGCATCGTATACAGTGCAGAAAAATCTCTCACGCATCCACAGTGCAAGCTTAATCTGCTCACGGCTTAAAACGGGTTTTTCATCCAGAATAGATGTAATCGCCTTAAGCTTTTCATAGTCGCTGTGGTCCGTTACTTCAAGGACTATTCCCTCACTGCGGCGGTTGCCGCGTGAAAAAGGAACAGTCACTCTAACGCCCGGTTTTACGATGCTCTGCAGCTTTTCGGGCACGAGGTAATCGTACGGCTTATCAACCCAATATGTTGCGGCGGAGACCGCAATTTTTGCAACAACACACTGCGTCAAGCCGAATTCTCCTTAAACTTAATAAGACAACCAGCGGAGCAGTTTTGCTCCGCTGAAAATGTGCTTACTTATCTTCGATAGTAAGCTTTCCGGTATAAACCTCATCAATAGCCATGGATACAGGCTTCTTTTCAAGTGCTTCGCCGTTTTCCTCAGCATCGGAGGAAATGCTGCGTGCGCGCTTTGCGACTAAGTTTACAAGCTGATAACGGCTGCCGGTCTTATCGACGAGTTCAGCCACGGGAGGATAAAGCATCATAATAATTATACCTCATTCAAAAAATTTTTTCTCAAGTCATATTTGCAGTACTCTGCAGTGATTATGGACGAAAATTCGTTTGCGGCAACCTCAACATCGTCGTTTATGATGATGTAGTCATAAAAAGTTGCGGCTTCATATTCCTCTCTTGCGCGGATAAGGCGTGCCTCAATCTTGCGCTCAGAGTCGGTGCCTCTGCTGCGAAGGCGGGATTCAAGCTCCTTCATGGAAGGCGGAATTACAAATATCATAACAGCCTCGGGCATCTTTTCATGTACCTGAAGCGCTCCTTGAACTTCGATATCGAGAAGCACGTTCATACCCTCGTTAAGCTTTTTCTCGACATATGCTCTGGGAGTTCCGTAGGAGTTTGCAACGTACTCGGCATGCTCAAGAAATTCGTCGTTTGCAACCATTTCCTTGAACTTGTCCGGCTCAACGAAGAAATACTCTCTGCCGTCAACCTCATTGGGTCTGGGCTTTCTTGTTGTTGCGGAAACAGAGAAGCAAATATCGCTTCTGCCTTCAAGTGCCTTGAACACAACTGTGCTCTTGCCTGCACCGGAAGGACCTGAAATTACTATCAGTTTTCCCTTTTGTTCAGCCATTTTCCATACCTTCCTCATATTTATTGGACATGCGCGACGCCAGTGCTTCAGGCGATAGCGCTGATAATACAACATTGCCGCTGTCCATAAACAGAACAGCTTTTGTGCTTCTGCCAAAGGACGCATCAATTAGAAGTCCTTTTTCTCTCACGTCCTGTATTATTCTTTTTATAGGGGCGGATTCGGGGCTCACTACTGCCACAATTCGCTCCTCGGCAATAAGATTTCCGAAGCCTATGTTAACAAGTTTCAAGCTTATTCCCTCTTACTCTATGTTCTGAATCTGTTCTCTGATTTTCTCAATTTCAGACTTGAGGTCAACAACCGTGTGAGCGATATCGGCATTCTGGCACTTGGAGCCGATTGTATTTGCCTCGCGGTTAAACTCCTGAATAAGAAAATCAATCTTTCTGCCGGTGGGAGAAGAACCGTTAATCATGGTTTTAAGCTGTGCTATATGGCTTCTGAGTCTTACGGTCTCTTCGTCAACAGCAACCTTGTCCGCAAATATTGCGGCCTCGGTTATAATCCTGCTCTCATCAATTCCTGCGGTACCGATTACCTCATTAAGCTTCTGGAGAAGTCTTTCGCGGTACTCTGCAACGGTTTTAGGAGCGTTTTCTTCAACGACTGTGACAAGACCTTCAATTGTTTCGAGCTTGCCGAGCACGTCATCACGGAGCTTTTCACCCTCTCTCAGACGCATGGAGTCAAAGTCATTAAGGGCCTGCTCGGCTATAGCTCTGATGCCCTCCGCAACCGCATCGGCGTCAAGCTCCTTCTTCTCAACGGAGAGAACGTCGGGAAAACGGCTTACGTTCATCGCAGTCATGTCCGCAGGAAGCTCGTGTTCCTCGGAAATATGCTTAATAGCGTCGATATACCCCTTAAGCAGAGGCCCGTTTACAACGACTGCCATATCGTCTGCCATAGCGGTGTTGATGCTTACAAATACATCGACCTTGCCGCGGCTTATATGTGACTGGACAGCGCTCTTGATTGTTTCCTCGGCAAACATAAAGCTTCTGGGAAGACGGACGG
>JAZLFI010000199.1:0-2004 GCA_045615725.1 Oscillospiraceae bacterium | reverse complement strand
GAGCCCGGTGTTCTCATTGTTGACCTTAACATTGATCCCGATCAGATCTGCCACGGTGTCCTGAATCTTTGGCTGAAGGAACGCAATGTTATAGGCAATCGAAACGGCCAGTGAGCCTTCATCTACCAAATCACAAATTGGCTTGGTAGCCTCGGACAGTTTCATAAGACGGTTGAGCTTCATTGTGCTCATACCCATTTCCTTTGCAATCAGCTCATCAGTCTCCGGCCCGCCTTTTTCGCCTCGCAGCTTTCGTCCGGCCTTACGCTTCATGCTGTCCGCTTTCATACGCAGGGCGCGGGACAGATCGTAGGTGGAAATATGTTCACGGTGCAGGTTGCCGTCAGCCACAAGGATACGGGCATCGTCATCGTCAAGCTGCTGGATGATCGTGGGAACAGGATAGTTCAGCTCACTTGCGATCAGATGGCGGCGCTGACCGGACAGGATTTCCAGCTCGCCGTCCTTATTGAAGCGGGCAAGCACCGGGTCTTTGACACCAAAACGCTTGATGGACTGAAACAGCTCTTTGAAGTCGTCGCTGTCACGATCCACGGAGAAGGTGTTAATGTCCGCTTTTTTCAGATAGGCCGGATGCAGAATTGCGGAGAAGGTTTCGCCCTCGCCGGGAACAGGCAATGATTTCTTGTCTTTCTCTGTGGGCGGAGTCAGCTTTTCGCCCAATAGCTTTGTAATCGCCGTTCCGGTAGGGCCAACGGCGGCAGTGCCGACAGGTGCTTCTTCTTTCTCGGCTTTCTTGGCAAGTTCCTTTGGAGAAGCGGGGCTTTTCTCTTTATCTGCAACGACAGGAGCGACGGGCACTGTCTCGACCGCTTTTTTCTCTTTCTGATTCTCCGCTGTTGCTTCGGGAGCCTTTTCAGCGTCCTTTTTCGGAATCTCAGTGGTTTTCGTACTGGCCGGAGTCTCTTTGGGCATTTCGGCCTTCTTTACCTCAGCCTTGCTTTCGGCGTTCTTTTCCTCCGGCTTCGCTGCGGAAGCTACCGCATCTGCCTTGCTTTCTGCGGGCTTCTCCGTTTCCTTTTTCGGGGTAGCCGCTTCTTTTTTCTCTGGTGCTGCCTTCGTCTTGGACGGCGTTTTCTCCGGTGCCGGTGTCTTAGCTTCTTTTCCTACGAGCTTGCCGGGAATCGGCGCATCCGGGTTTGTATTGGCAATCTTGTGGTACTCCTGCGCCTCCTTTTCAGTCATGTCATAGACCAGTGCAGGCAACTCCTTGAGCTTGGCAAGCTCTGCGGCCTTGCGGCGGCGGTAGCCCGTAACAAGCTGATATTCTCCGTCCTCTCGCTGACGCAGAATGACCGGCTCCTTTACACCGTCCAGCAGCATTGACGCAACAAGCCCGCCATAGGATTTGTCCGCAAGTTTGACAATGGGAATATCGGGCAGATCGTGGATCTTCTCAATAGAGATTTG
Organism: Oscillospiraceae bacterium; assembly: GCA_045615725.1. Classification (GTDB taxonomy): domain Bacteria; phylum Bacillota; class Clostridia; order Oscillospirales; family Oscillospiraceae; genus F23-B02. Next base: position 573 of record JAZLFI010000199.1, on the reverse strand, counting down.
CCGGGGCATGGTTTTTTCGTTTGGCATTTAGTTCCTCCTTTGTGTCTTGTAATATGCAATAATCCGTTTCACGGTGAAACGGATTTATGCGAAGTCGTGCCGTACAGCGGCGGCATAATACGGGCCTATTGTTATGGGCGCATTGTACAGCGCCGTCAACAGATAAGCCCGTATGTTCCAGATCTTAGTTGTTGTATCCCGAAAAGCGTCCAGCACATAGGAGACATGCTCAAAGGTGAGCCGTCGGAAGCGTTCCTGCACCTTTGGCGTAGGAATATTCTCACTCCCGATTCGTATGGTTGGCGCTGTGCTGCATAACACTTCACAGATCAGCTCCAACAGGCAATCCGGATCATCATAGGGATAACTCTGCGCAAGCAACGGATAATCTATTTGCTCTCGCACGCTTTCCTCAATCTCTCGTTCAGCCGGGGGATGATTAGATGGATCAGTATAGCTAAGATCAGTTTTGTTTTTATTATTATAATTTGCTTCCCCTTTCGGGAACTCTGCACCTCCTGTTTTGGGAAGTCTTGAAGTTTCCTTTTGGGAAGTCTGGACTTCCTCTTTTGG
>JAZLFI010000198.1:0-16088 GCA_045615725.1 Oscillospiraceae bacterium | reverse complement strand
AAGGAAAAGATTCATCTCGACGAAAGAGAAGTAGTCGCTGAATATATTAAGAGATAAGACAGAGAAGAGGAAAATATATGACAATTCAGCTAATTTTGGCTTTTGTGCTTGCGTTTTTATTTGCAACTGCAATGGGCAAGTACTATATACCCTGGCTTCGCAAGATGAAAGCAGGGCAGGAGATAAAGGAAAACGGCCCCACATGGCATATGTCAAAGTCGGGAACTCCCACCATGGGCGGCCTGATGTTTATCTGCGCGGTAACCTTTGTCTGCCTGACCGTCGGCTTCAAGCCTATGCTTGACGGCGATTACAGACATATTTTCGTGCTTCTGTTCGCACTTGTTTTCGGTGCAATCGGTTTCCTTGACGACTGGGAAAAGCTCAGAAAGAAAACAAACCTCGGGCTTACCGCAAAGGCAAAGTTTGCACTTCAGCTTGCCGCGGCACTTGTATTCGTACTGCTCCTGCGCAAGATGGGCTATATCAGCAATTCTCTGTTCATCCCGTTCTGGAAGGTTTACGTCCGTATTCCCATCGTGCTGTACCTCGTTCTCGCGGCATTTATCATTGTCGGCACTGTTAATGCAGTAAACATCACCGACGGCGTTGACGGACTTGCAACCGGCACCTCGATGCCCGTATGTATGTTCTTTGTAGTGACAACATTCTGGCTGGGCGAAAAATATCTCTCCCTCGGCGTGTTTGCATCGGGACTTCTCGGCGCACTGCTGGGATTCCTCGTTTATAACTTCAACCCCGCAAAGGTTTTCATGGGTGACACGGGCTCACTGTTTCTCGGCGGCGCTATCGCCGCAATGGCGTTTGCATTCGATATGCCCCTTATTCTTGTAACTCTGGGAATCGTGTTTATCTGGGAAACACTTTCCGACATCATTCAGGTATCTTACTTTAAGCTTACCCACGGCAAGCGCGTTTTCAAAATGGCACCTTTCCATCACCACCTGGAAATGGGCGGCTGGACAGGTAAGAAGTGGTCGGAAAAAGAACTGTTTTGTCTGTTTACAGGCGTCTCCCTTCTTTTTGCAATAATTTCATTTATCGGAATATATACTCCTTACGTGGGATAATCCCGCTAAGGAGGCACCAGAATGCAGTATACCGAGGAAAGAATATCGAAAACTCCGATATCAAAGGGGACAAGGCGAAAAAGCTTCGATGCTCCGTTTTTCATCCTCGTTATACTGCTTTTGACTATCGGTGTTATAATGGTGCTGTCCTCAAGCTTTGCCAGAGCCTATTATGACCCGGGGCAGATAACGGGCGGCGATCCGGCATATTATTTCGTACGACAGCTCATATTTGCCGTACTCGGCTGTGCGGTGATGATATTCATGTCCCGCTTTCCCATCGGCTTTTATAAACGCTTTTCAATGCTGACACTGGGCATTGCAATCGTACTGCTTGCCCTTGTTCCGATTATCGGCGTAACTGCAAACGGCGCAAAGCGCTGGATAGGCGTCGGAAGTCTAACGGTACAGCCCTCGGAGATTGCAAAGATTGCCGTCATTCTTTCCTTTGCATATCTTATCTGCCGCAACCGCGGCAGGATGAAAAGCTTTAAGTACGGAATTGCACCCTTTGCGGCCATACTCCTCGTAATAGTAGGACTTCTTGTACTTGAGCCTCATTTTTCAGCTTCGATTATAATCATCGCCATCGGCGGTGTTATGATATTTGTGGGCGGTGCCCGCCTTATATGGTTCGTTGCGGCATTCATTGTCGCAGGCGGCGGACTTGCGGTACTGCTTACAATGTTTCCCTATGCGTCAACACGAATTGTAACCTGGCGCGACCCGTTTTCCTCGACATCCGACGAGGGATATCAGATAGTGCAGTCACTCTATTCAATCGGCTCGGGCGGACTCACGGGTCTCGGTCTCGGACAGAGCAGGCAGAAATATCTGTATCTCCCCGAGGAGCATAACGACTTTATCTTTTCCGTCGTATGCGAGGAGCTGGGCTTTATCGGCGCGGTGTGCATTCTTGCACTGTTCGCCCTGCTTGTTATCCGCGGCTATTACATAGCAATGCACGCATCGGACAGATACAGCTTTTTAGTCTGCACGGGAATAACAACCCTGCTTGCCGTGCAGGTTATACTCAATGTGGCGGTTGTCACAAATCTCGTGCCCTGCACGGGAATATCACTCCCGTTTTTCAGCTACGGAGGCACCGCGCTTTTAATCCAGATGGCTGAAATGGGAATTTTACTTAGCGCATCAAGAGAGATACCCGCCAAAAGGTCGGGTTGAGAAAGGATGAATATAGATGAAATTCATGTTTACCTGCGGCGGTACAGCAGGCCACATTAATCCAGCCCTTGCGGTTGCGGGAAGACTCAGAGAGCTCATGCCCGACTGCGAGATTCTTTTCGTCGGTGCAGACGGCCATATGGAAACCGACCTCGTTCCCCGCGGCGGCTATGACATCGTAACTCTGAAAGTTACCAATATCAGCCGAAGCAAATCCATTAAGGGCATAATTCATAACATAAAGTCAATATTTAACGTTATCGTTTCTACAATAAAGGCTAAAAAAATTGTTAAGAACTTTAAGCCCGATATCGTTGTCGGCACAGGCGGCTATGTCTGCTATCCCGTGCTCAAGGCTGCGGCAAAGCTTGGTATTCCCACAGTCGTCCACGAAAGCAATGCATTCCCCGGACTTACAACGCGAATGCTTGAAAGCGTTGTAGATAAGATTCTTCTCGGATTTGAAGAAAGCAAGCAGCACTATAAGAATCCAGATAAGCTGATTGTAACGGGCACACCCGTAAGAGGACAGTTCGGTCAGTACACCAAGAACAGCGCAAAGGCAGAGCTTGGCATTGACGCGAATACTCCTCTTGTAGTGTCCGTATGGGGCTCGCTCGGCGCATCCCACATGAATGAGGCAATGTGCGAGTTCATCCGTCTTGCAGGCGATAATGCAGGCTTTAAGATGATTCACTCCGCAGGCACAGCAGGCTATGAAACCATGGTGAAGACTCTTAACGAGATTGCTCCCGATTATGAGAAAAACGGCATGGACGTAAGAGAATATATCTACGATATGCCCAGAGTAATGGCGGCGGCTGATTTAGTTCTGTGTCGAGCAGGTGCCTCAACCGTCTCCGAGCTTACATATATGCACAAACCCACAATCTTTGTCCCGTCACCCTACGTTACAAATAACCACCAGTTTAAGAACGCAAGCGTAATTAAGAACGCAGGCGGCGCTGAGATATTTGAAGAGGGCAAGTTTGAGCCCATTGAGCTTCTCAATGAAGTTAAGAGAATTCTTTCCTCTCCTAATGAGCTTGAGAGCATGGCAAAGGCAATGGAAAAACTCTCAGTTGACGATGCAACCGAAGTCATAACCCAGCAGATTCTGAGCACATGTAAATAACCAATAAAAGCCTCGCGGCATAGAATGGCATGAACATTTTATACTGCGAGGTAATTTTTTTATGGCAATATGGCATATAAACGGCGGACATAAGCTGAACGGGAGCTGTTTTGTGCAGGGGTCGAAAAATGCGGCTCTGCCGATTATCACAGCCTCGGTTATATCGGGCGGAGTAACCGAACTTTTAAATGTCCCACAGCTCAGTGACGTAACGAATACTCTCCGAATACTGCGAAGCCTCGGATGTACGGCGGAACAGCAGGGCAATGATGTTTACATAGACTCGAGCAATTTAAGCTCGAACACCGTGCCTGTGGAGATGATGGAGAAAATGCGCTCATCCGTGCTGTTTATGGGTGCGCTTCTTGCAAGATGCGGCGAGGTGCATCTGACCAATCCCGGCGGATGCAAAATCGGTGCAAGACCTGTTGACTTACATATATCCGCCATGAAAGCCCTCGGCGCAGAGGTCGAAGAAAACGGATGTGAAATACATTGCAGAGCAGATAAACTTCGCGGCGCAAATATCGAGCTTCCGTTTCCCAGCGTTGGTGCAACGGAAAACGCAATGATTGCCGCAAGCATGGCTGAGGGCGAAACTGTAATAAGCGGCGCGGCAAAAGAGCCTGAAATCGTCGATTTGCAGGAATACCTGCGCAAAAAGGGCACATACATATACGGTGCGGGAACAGATAAAATCGTAATCAGCGGCTTTGAATACAGTCAGCACTGCGGCCACAGAATAATCCCCGACAGAATTGCGGCATCGAGTCTTTTGTGCGCAACCGCCGCCACAGGTGGAGATGTTGAGCTTCGCGGCGTTGATTTAAAAGAATTTTCATGCTTACAGCACTTCCTAAATGAAGCCGGCTGTGATATAATACTTAATCAGCGAAGTGTAAGACTGATATCAGACGGCAGACTTCGCTCGGTATCAAACGTGGTGACAGCGCCTTATCCCGGTTTTCCCACGGATGCCCAGCCGCTTCTTATGGCGGCGCTGTTAAAGGCTGAAGGCAGGACGGAATTTACCGAGAATATCTTTGATAGCCGCTATTGTCACGCCAGAGAGCTTTCCCGTTTTGGCGCGGATATTTCCGTCAGCGGAAGAAATGCTGTTGTGTGGGGCGTAAAAAGCCTCAGAGGGGCAACCGTAACCGCAACTGACCTGCGCGGCGGCGCGGCAATGATAATCGCGGGCCTTGCCGCAGAGGGCAGGACAGAGGTTGTGGATACGGGCCACATATTCCGCGGCTACGAAAGCTTTGATTATAAACTGCGTTCTCTTGGCGCAGATGTGTATATGGAGATTTAAACCTATGCCTGACACGAATGATAAATTTCTTATTAAGCAAAAAGCAAAGGAAGGCTTCGGCAAGCTGAGCGCCTTAAAAAAGCCGGCTACATTTTTCCTGATAGTTCTGGCAATAATATTCCTGATGAGCATATCTTTTGAGATAAAAAAGATCGAGGTATCAGGAAACAGTCTTTATTCCGAAGAAGAAGTCATCTCTGCCTCCGGTATACAGACAGGTGACAATCTGTTTTTCATAAACAGAATTGCCGCCGGAAGCAGAGTAGTTGTAAAGCTTCCTTATGTTGATGCAGTTGCGATTACAAGAACTCTTCCCAACAGAGTCGTCATAGTCGTGCAGGAGAGTAATGCAATCGGCTATGTCGAAGCCGGTGAAGAATATTGGACAATCAGCCAGAGCGGCAAGTACCTTGCGAAGATAGATGCATCCGAAACTGCTGATATAGCCAGAATCAGCGGACTGACCCTCAAAGGACCCGTTGTCGGTGAAATACTCAAGCCCGCAAAAGGGGAAGAGGGCAAGCTCGATTATCTGCAGGAGATTATGTATCAGATTCAGACCCGCGGAATTATCGCAGACATCTCCGCAATTGACGTCAGCAACGAAACAAACCCCGAAATCGGATATCAGAACCGCTTCACAATAAAGCTTGGCGAGCTTGACAATACCGAATATAAGTTCGGAAAGCTTCTGTCTGCAATCGGCCAGCTGGGTGAGGCAGATACGGGAACATTGGACTTATCGATGGATGATAAGGTGTATTTTAACCCGAATTAACAGATAAGTTACATATTATTGTATAAAACTTGTTGACCTAAGCGGGATTTAGGTATAAAATATACAAAGCAAAATTTTGACCGCACTTCATTAAATATAAAATTACATGGAGGAACTAAAATGGATTTCAAAGCCGAAACTGGCCCCGAAAATGTAGTAACTATAAAAGTCGTTGGTGTTGGCGGTGCCGGCAACAACGTAGTAAACAGAATGGTAAAGTCCGGAACTCAGGGTGTTGAGTTCATCGCTGTCAATACAGACAAGCAGGCACTGGCTGTTTCCAATGCAGACCAGAAGATTCAGATCGGCGAAAAGCTGACCCACGGTCAGGGCGCAGGCTCCGATCCCGAAGTCGGCAAGCGTTCCGCTGAGGAAAGCCGCAACAACATCGCAAAGAGCCTCGAGGATGCAGACATGGTCTTCATCACCGCAGGTATGGGCGGCGGCACCGGCACCGGCGCAGCACCCACTGTTGCAGATATCGCCCGCGAAGCAGGCGTGCTCACCGTCGGCGTTGTAACCAAGCCCTTCAAGTTCGAGGGTAAGCGCCGCATGGATCAGGCAAACGAAGGCATTAAGGACATGCTCGGCAAGGTTGACTCCCTGCTGATAATCCCCAATGACCGTCTGAAGTATGCAACCGACCAGAAGGTAACTCTTGCAAACGCATTTGAGATTGCAGACGATGTTCTCCGTCAGGCTGTTACCAGCATCTCCGACCTTATCAAGAACACCGGCTTCATCAACCTCGACTTCGCCGATGTTACCTGCATCATGAAGAACGCAGGCTTCGCACACATGGGTGTCGGCCGTGCAGCAGGCAAGGGCAAGGCAGAAGATGCAGCACGCATGGCAGTTGCAAGCCCCCTCATGGAAACCTCCATCAATGGTGCACACGGTGTTCTGATAAACATCACCGGCTCCGAGGATATGGGTCTTGAGGATGTTGAAGCAGCAGCCAACCTGGTTCAGGAAGCAGCACATCCCGATGCAAACATCATCTTCGGTGCAACCTTCGATGAATCCATGCAGGATGAAATCCGCGTAACCGTTATTGCAACCGGTTTCGAGGAAGCACCCGCAGGCAAGAAGGCAGACGGTACTGTTGAGGTTAAGAAGCCTGTATCCAAGCCCGCAGCAAAGCCTGTTGAACCCGTGTTCGAGGCACCTGCACAGAACCTCTTCTCTGGCGCAGCAGAGATGGCAGCTGAGGAAAAGCCCGCAGCAGCTCCCCAGAGCTCCGATGAGGACGATCCCTTTGACAGCATCTTCAAAATCTTCAATGCAAAATAATTAATCTTATATAAATCCTGAAAAGCTTATGCTTTTCAGGATTTTTTATATTTTGAATTATGTTCAATCCAAATATGCAGGATATAATTGCAAAACACAGCTTATAAAGCTGTGTTTTGCAATTTTTTACGATTTTTTTACGCCGCTGCATGTAAAACAGCAACAAAACTTGCAAAAAACTGTTACAAAACGGCGTCTCAGATGCCCAAAATGCAAGTTTATATATCAAATTCTTCAAAATCAAACCATTTAATTCGGTAAAGTTCCGAGTAATACGAATAGCATCCTTGCAAAACTTGCATTTTTGCAAGGGAAATTGCGCCAAAACTTGCAAATACGAATTTTGAAGCATGATGGGCTGCATAATTCCAAAAATGCAATTTGCAGTTTTTCAAGTTTCTGCAATTAATTATTCCATGCGTTCTTTTGTGCAATACGCACAAAAGGGCTAACTTAAAACTGTTAAAAAATACTTGCATTTTCGCATAATGGCTATATACTGTAATCAGGTAAGAAAGAAACAAGTTTTCGTTTTATTTATGGAGGAATTAATTATGGTAGCAGTCGGCGGATTTTTTGCAGCATATCTTGCAGGCATGGTATGGATGACCGCAAGAGGCATGAAGGCCTGATTTTAAACAGCATAAAAAATCCCGTGAGTTCATGCTCACGGGATTTTCTTTTTGTTCATGTAATATATTTGTCGATTGCGGTGTTAAGCTCTTCTATGAAAGCTTCATCGCCGGTTTCCGCGGCATTGCTTATGCAGTGCTCAAGGTGGTCTTTCAGTATCACCTTTGCTGTGCTGTTGAGCGCTGAGCGCACAGCCGCAAGCTGAATAAGAACATCGGCGCAGTCACGTCCTTCCTCGACCATACGCTTCACGCTCTCAAGATGACCTATGGCTCTTGAGAGGCGGTTTACGACTGCCTTGCTCTGAGTGTGGCTGTGGGATGAGTTGTGGTGAGGATGCTCGTGCTCCTCGTGCTCGATTATATCTTCAAGGGGCTTGTCATCATGGCAGTGTAAAATTCCGTCTCCATGGTCATGATAAAAGCCGTCGTCCGGTTTGTGCATGTGTTTTGCCTCCGTGTTTCTTTTTAGTTAATAATATATTGCATTGCGATATTTTGCAAGTTTATTTTCTCTGCGAATTTGGACATCCAGCGCGCGAATACATTATATGCGGAGGTGGTTTTATGCTGAGCTCTGCCATAATGGTACTTCTGGGCGGAACAGTGCTGATGCTCAGACTTTCGCCCAACGGCTCGTTTCCGAAGCCTTTGTCTGCCGAGGAGGAGAGAGAATGCATCGAACGCTGGTTAAACGGAGATATTGAGGCGCGAAACACACTTGTCGAGCATAATCTGCGGCTGGTTGCCCACATCATCAAGAAGTATTATACCCAGACGGATGACATAGATGACCTTATTTCAATCGGAACGATTGGTCTGATAAAAGGAATTAATACCTATAAACCCGATAAGGGCGTACGGCTTGCAACCTATGCAAGCCGATGCTGTGAAAACGAAATACTCATGCACTTCAGAAGCAGAAAGAAAACCTCGGGCGATCTTAGCCTTTCCGATGCTCTTGATACCGACGGAGAGGGAAACAGCCTTTCGCTTATGGATATTATCTCTCAGGATGAGGAACTGAGCGATAAGATAGGGAATTTTGAGATATGCGAAAAGCTGAGAGAGTATATCGACACTGAGCTCACTGAACGTGAGGCAAAAATCATTAAAATTCGCTATGGCATAGACGGTTCAGAGCCTAAAACCCAGCGTGAAACGGCGCAAATGTGCGGAATAAGCCGCTCATACGTTAGCCGCATAGAGAAAAAAGCCCTGGAAAAACTGCGTGAAGCGCTTGGAGAGGATGCTTCTCCGTATTGATGCTTGTATGAAATGTCGAATTGTGTTATAATCCATACACTATGTGTTATGGAGGACGCGATGAAGCTGACGACTAAAAAAACGCTGAGCCTTTTCGGCATGGCTATATTGCTGTCATTGCTTGCGCTTATTGTTAATTCGCGCATTCAGCTGGCGTCCGAGGTTATAATCGGCGGTGCGGATAATGCCTTTGTTGCAACCAGCGGAGTCAAGGACGCACTCGACGGATATGATGAGGTCGGCGATATTCATGTCAAAGCACCCGAGGGCCTGACATATCCCCATGTTGATATTGAAGAATGGCGATATATGCTGGCAAATAAGGATAATTCGATTTACGATTATTATCCTGAGCTCAAAACTACGAAGCAGTCCGGCCAGTATTTCTACACTCTGGCAATCGCTTCCCTGAACGATATGCTGAAGGATGCTGAAGCTGAGGAATTTACCCCTTATATCAGCACTTCTTATATATCCTACAATGCTCAGAAGCAGGAATATGACGAAAAGGTCACCCAGCTTATGGATAACGGCGGATACTCAAGAGAAGAAGCTCAGGAGCTTGCAACAAAGTTTGTTGCAGAGCCGGGTAAGAACGAACATCAGACCGGTCTTGCCGTTGACATACTTGACCAGTATTACGATGAGATTCCCGCGTATGAAAATATGGACAGAGAATTCTATGCATGGCTTGATGATCACTGTGCGGAATACGGTTTCATTAAGCGTTATCCATCAGAGCTCAAAACCCTGACGGGGTATGACGAGCCATGGCATTACCGCTATGTGGGCAAGGAGGCGGCTGCTTTCATTATGAATAACGGCCTGTGCCTTGAACAGTTTGAAGCATATTACAGATAATACGTTTACGCCTGTAAAATATTGTTTTTACAGGCGTAAAAAATGCTTGCAATATATAGGTAAACATGTTAATATAATCAAAGTAAGTATGTAGTTCGTTTCAGAGTGGGTCAAAGCCCACTCTTTTTGTTGAGCATTTTGAAATTGTTACAAAAAGGCGGTATCAGATGAGTAAGGTTACAGATAAGGTTGAAGCCCTTGCAAAACCCATAGTCGAAGACGAGGGATGCGAGCTTTGGGCGGTTGAATATGTCAGGGAAGCAGGTACATGGTATCTGCGCGTTTTCATTGATAAGGAAGGCGGAGTTGATATCCTCGACTGCGAACGCATAAGCCGCAGACTCGACCCGATTCTCGATGAAGAAGACCCGATTCCTGACAGCTATGTTTTTGAGGTCGGCTCCGCAGGTGCCGAACGTGAGCTCAAGCGCCCCCGCGATTTTGAGAAGTTCATGGGAAGTCAGGTTGAAGTTAAGTTTTATCAGCCGCATAACGGGAAGAAGACCGTAGTCGGAAAGCTCGAGGGCTATGAAAACGGCGATGTTACGGTTGATGCCGAAACATATAAGAAGTCACAGGTCGCGCAGGTTAAACTGCACGTTACGATATAATTAAAAAGGGGTATAATAAAAATGAACGCAGAATTCTTTTCCGCAATTGAAGATCTCGAAAAAGAAAAAGGTATTCCCAGAGAATACATGTTCGATAAAATCAGACAGGCAATGCTGACAGCATTCCGCCGCGATAATCCCGAGTGCGCAGACAACGTTGATATTCTGCTTGATGAGAGCAGAAAGCGCATTGAGATGTATGTCAACAAGACCGCAGTTGAGGAAGTAACCGACCCTGCACTGGAAATTCAGATTGACGCGGCTAAGAAAATCACCAAGCGCGCAAAGCTCGGCGATACCGTAAAGGTTCCCGTAGAAACCAAGAAGTTCGGACGCATTGCGGCACAGTCTGCAAAGCAGGTTATTATTCAGGGTATCCGCGAGGCAGAGCGTGGCATCATCTATGAGGAGTTCACATCCAAGGAACACGAAATCCTCAGCGGTGTTGTTTCTCGCATCGAGCCCAGAACCGGCAGTGTTTCCATCCGCATCAGCTCCAACAGCGAGTTCACCGAAGCAATGCTGGCTCCCAACGAGAGAATTAAGACCGAAGTCCTCACCGAGGGCGACCGCATTAAGGTCTATGTCGTTGAAGTAAGAAACTCCACCCGCGGACCTCAGGTTCTCATCAGCCGCACTCATCCCGGCCTTGTAAAGCGCCTGTTTGAGCTTGAAGTTCCCGAAATTTTCGACGGAACGGTTGAGATTAAGTCCATCGCTCGCGAAGCAGGTTCCCGCACCAAGATGTCCGTATGGTCCACCGACGCAGATGTCGATCCCATCGGTGCATGCGTAGGCCCCAAGGGTGCCCGTGTTGCAAACATCGTTGACGAGCTCGGCGGCGAGAAGATTGATATCATCAAGTACAGCGAAACTCCCGAGGAATACATCGCAGCCGCACTTGCTCCCTCCGAGGTCGTAAGCGTAACCATGTTTGAGGACGGAAAGAGCTGCCGCGTTATAGTTCCCGACAGCCAGCTGTCCCTTGCCATCGGCAAGGAAGGCCAGAACGCAAGACTGGCCGCAAAGCTCACCGGCTTCAAGATTGACATTAAGCCCGAATCCGAAGCATAATTTAATTTTTACTGAAAGGCGGTGCCTCGATGCAAAAGAAAATACCCATGCGACAGTGTCTTGGCTGCCGCGAAATGAAACCCAAGCGCGAGCTCATTCGTGCCGTCAAGTCCCCTGAAGGCGAGGTAAGCCTCGATTTTAAGGGCAAGGCACCGGGCAGAGGCGCTTACATATGCCCCGATAAGGAATGCCTAAAAAAGGCGATTAAGGGAAATGCCCTGAATAAAGCCTTTTCCATGGAAATTCCCAAAGAGGTGTATGACGAGCTCACAAAGCAGATGGAGGCCATGGATGAAGGATAAAGCACTTAATTACCTTGGCCTTATGAGAAAGGCAAATGCCGTGCAGATAGGCGAAACCGACACGGGTGCCGCCGCAAGAGCACAGACTGCAAAGCTTGTGCTACTTGCAAGCGACGCATCCGATAATGCGCGTAGCCGAGCAAAAGGCTTTGTCTACGGCAGAAATATTCCCATGATAATATCTCCCTTTACAAAAGAGGAGATATCCGAGCGTGTCGGAAAACCCGGATGCTCAATGGCGGCGATAACAGACATCGGCTTTGCGGATGCTTTTATGAAGACACTAGTTCAGATATCCGATTCCTACGCAGAAACAGCCGGGGCAATAAGCCTTGAGCTAAAAAAGAGCAAACAGCGTAAGAAAGAGAAATCTGCCCACGATAGAAACAAGAAGATCGGTAAAAGGAGGAACAATGCATGAGCATGATTAAATACAGAGTACACGAGGTGGCAAAGGATTTTAACTCCACATCCAAGGTCATTACCCAGATTCTGACCGACTATGCCACTACTCCTAAAAACCATATGCAGGTTCTTGAAAATGAAGAGCTTGATATAATCTTTGAATACATGACCCAGCATAACGAGGTTAACATTGCCGATATCTTCAATGTCGCCCCGAAGACTGAGGAAAAAAAGCCTGCCGCAAAGACTGCGAAGGGCAGCGATAAGGCAGAGAAGCCCGCAGAGGCGGAGACTCCCGCAGCTAAGAAACAGAAGGAGAATAAGCCCTACGTTCCCAAGCAGGTTGCTGAAAAGCGCGTAATCGATACCCGCGGCAGTGCGGCTGTCAATATCGATAAATACGATGAGAAGTTTGATAACCTTGCAAACGAGCGCGGCGGTCGTGACCGTGACCGTGGCAAGGGCGGCAAGGAGAAGATAGTCAACAAGCAGAAACAGCGTCAGCAGCAGGCAATGGCATCTGCAAAGCGCCGTCAGGAAGAGCGCGATAAGATGCAGAAGCTCCAGCTTGAGATTGCAAAGAAGCAGCAGCTTAAGGTTGAAATTCCCGACGAAATTAACGTTGGTGAGCTTGCATCCCGTATGAAGAAGACAGTTGGCGAGGTCATCAAGCAGCTTATAAAGCTCGGCGTATTCGCATCCGTTTCCGATGTTATCGATTATGACACCGCGGCACTGGTTGCCATGGAAATGGGCTGCAAGGTCGAGAAAGAAGTCGTCGTCACCGTTGAGGAACGTCTTATCGACGACCACGAGGACAGCGAAGAAGAACTTGTCGGACGCGCACCCGTCGTTGTTGTTATGGGCCACGTTGACCACGGCAAGACCTCACTTCTTGACTATATCCGTCACGCAAACGTCGTATCCGGCGAGGCAGGCGGCATTACCCAGCATATCGGTGCATATACCGTTGAGATTAACGGAAGCCCCATTACCTTCCTTGATACCCCGGGTCATGAGGCATTTACCTCCATGCGTGCCCGCGGTGCAATGGTAACCGATATTGCAATACTCGTTGTTGCCGCAGACGACGGCATCATGCCCCAGACCGTTGAAAGCATTAACCATGCAAAGGCGGCAGGTATTCCTCTCGTTGTCGCAATCAATAAGATGGATACCATCGGCGCAAACCCCGAGCGCATCAAGCAGCAGTTAACCGAGTATGACATCGTTCCCGAAGAGTGGGGCGGTGAGACCATAGTATGCCCCATTTCCGCAAAGACCGGCATGGGCATCGACAATCTCCTTGAAAACCTTGTAATCCTCGCCGAGGTTCAGGAGCTCAAGGCAAATCCCAACCGTGCCGCAAAGGGCGCAGTTATCGAAGCCCGTCTTGATAAGGGCCGTGGTCCTATCATGACCGTCCTCGTTCAGAACGGCACTCTGAAGCTTGGCGATATCATCATTGCAGGCACAGCTGTCGGTCGTGTCCGCACCATGATTAACGATAAGGGTCAGCGCATTACCGAAGCAGGCCCCTCTGTTCCCGTTGAGATTTCGGGTATGTCCGAGGTTCCCGCAGCTGGCGATACCTTCAATGCCGTTGCAGACGAACGCATGGCACGTACCCTCGCCGAGGAACGCAAGACTCAGATGGCAAATGCCGCATTCGGCGCAAGCAAGAAGGTAAGCCTTGAAGACCTGTTCAGCCAGATTCAGGCAGGCGAGATGAAGACTCTCAACATCATCGTCAAGGCTGACGTTCAGGGCTCTGCAGAAGCAGTCAAGGCATCGCTTGAGAAGATTACAAACGAGGAAGTCCGCGTTAAGGTTATCCACTCTGCCGTCGGCGCAATCAATGAGTCCGACGTCATGCTGGCATCCACCTCAGGCGCAATCATCGTCGGCTTCAACGTCCGTCCCGATAATGCGGCACGCGACAGTGCAGCCCGCGCAAACGTTGATATGCGTATGTACCGCGTCATCTATGACTGCATCAATGAGATTGAAGCCGCAATGAAGGGAATGCTTGCTCCCAAGTTCAGAGAAGCAATCATCGGCCACGCCGAAGTCCGCGAGACCTACAAGGTTTCCAAGGTCGGCACCGTTACGGGCTGTTATGTTCAGGATGGCAAGATTCAGCGCGGCTGTCAGGTACGTGTTCTCCGCGACAACGTTGTTGTTCACGAGGGCGAGCTTGCATCTTTACGTCGTTTCAAGGACGACGTAAAGGAAGTCGCATCGGGCTATGAATGCGGCATGCAGGTTGAAAAGTTCAACGACATCAAGGTCGGCGACGTTATCGAATGCTTTGTAATGGAGCAGATAGAAGTCTGATAAAAAGGGGCGGTCATTTTGACCGCCCTTAGCATAAGAGGAGGAAAAACTATGCCTTCAAATAAATTAGCAAGAACGAATGACGATATTCAGCTTGTTATGAGCAAGCTTCTCCGCGAGATAAAAGACCCCCGCGTTCAGCAGGGCATGATAAGCGTTACCCGCGTTGAAACAACGGGCGATTTGCGTTACAGCAAGATCTGGCTGTCCGTCATGGGACTTGAGAATGAAAAAGAGTTCATGAAAGGACTCAAGTCCGCATCTGGCTGGCTTCGCCGCGAGCTCGGTCTTTCTCTCAAGCTCCGTAATACCCCTGAGCTCACTTTTGAGATTGACCACAGCATCGAATACGGCGCTCATATCAACGAAATGATAAGCAAGCTCAACATTCCCGCTGACGAGGAGTAAATCATGGAATACCGTGAATGTGCCGCGTATTTAAAAGAGCGCGATAACTTCTTAATAGTGACTCATATTCGCCCCGACGGTGATACTCTCGGCAGTGCGGCGGCGCTTTGCTCTGCTCTCCGCAGGAGCGGCAAGAATGCTGCTCTGTTTCCCAATCCCGAGGTTACACCCAAGTACGAAAAATATGTGAGCAAGTATATTGACGCAGACTTTAAATACGATTACATCGTGTCTGTTGACGTAGCTGAAGAGCAGATGTACTGCAAGGGCTTTGATGCCAAGGTGGACCTTGCAATTGACCACCATCCCTCGAATTCTCATTATGCGGACGAGCTTTTGCTCCACGATGAAAAAGCCTCCTGCGGCGAGAGTATAATCGAGGTAATAAAAGAGCTTTGCGGCGGTTTAACCCCCGAGGAAGCGACACTGCTTTATATCGCCGTTTCAACCGACTGCGGCTGTTTCCGTTATGCAAACGTAACCGACGAAACCTTTGCCGCGGCAAGCGAGCTTGCAAAATATGGTGCAGATATTCAGAAGATTAATTTTGAAATCCACCGCCAGGTTTCCAAGGCGCGCATGGTGCTCGAGGGAATGATTTGCGCAGGCCTTAAGTTCTATCATGAAAATAAACTGGTCGTTGCAACAGTTACCCTTGATATGATGGAAAAATCGGGTGCAACCGAAAACGACTGCGACGATATCGCGGGCATCCCGGGCAAGGTTGAGGGATGCGAGGTAAGCATGGTAATCCGCGAGCTCACAAAGGGCAGATGCAAGGTCTCCGTCCGTTCACAGCCTACGTTTGACAGCTGTGCGCTGTGCATGAAATTCGGCGGCGGCGGTCATAAAATGGCTTCGGGCTGTACTGTTGATGCTTTTCCCGACGCGGTTCGCGAAATGCTTGTAAAGGCAGTGGAAGAAGTATGGGCTTAAACGGCATTTTACTTATTGATAAGCCGCAGGACTGGACAAGCAACGACGCTGTATCGAAAATGCGCGGCATTTTGCATGAGCGCAGAATCGGTCATTCGGGAACGCTCGACCCCCTTGCAACGGGTCTGCTTGTTGTGTTTGTCGGCAGGGCAACCCGCGCTGTTGAGTTTGCCGAAGCCGACAGCAAGGAATATATCGCAGGCTTGCGCTTAGGCGTAAAAACCGATACTCAGGATATAACGGGAAATGTTTTATCCGAGCGCGAGTGCAATATATCCGAAACCGAGCTTCTCGGCGCACTGGACGGCTTCAAAGGCGATATGGAGCAGATTCCGCCCATGTACTCGGCGATAAAAATCGGCGGTAAGAAGCTCTATGAGCTTGCGAGAAAAGGCGAGGAAGTTGAGCGCAAGGCGAGGAAGATAAATATCTCCAAGCTCGATATAATCGGCAGAGAAA
>JAZLFI010000197.1:0-3642 GCA_045615725.1 Oscillospiraceae bacterium | reverse complement strand
GATTAAGGGTCTCGATGCCTACCTGTCACCTGAAATGAAGTCCACAGGCGAGGCAATAGGCTATGACAACAAGCTCCACAGAGCCATGCTCAAGGCACTTCAGGCTTCGGGCATGAAGGTGCAGAATTACGGCACCGTGCTTGTAACTCTTGCCGACGAGGATAAGGAAGAGGCACTGCCCCTCATAAAGCGGTTCTACGATATGGGCTTCAACATCGAAGCAACCATCGGCACCGCAAACTTCCTCAAGGATCACGGCATCCGCACCCGCGTCCGTGGCAAGATATTCGAGGGAAGCAACGAAGTTTACGAGTCCATCCGTTCGGGCTATGTCAGCTACGTCATAAACACCCGCGCGATAGAGTCCGGCGTTCACTATGATGACGGCGTTCTGATTCGCCGCTGTGCAATCGAGAATAACGTGACTATGTTCACATCCCTCGATACCGTCCGCGTTCTGCTGGATGTTCTCGAGGAAACAACTCTCACCATCTCCACCATTGATGCATGATGAAAGAAGTAACATTTGAAATAGTAAAAAATGAAGCCATAGCGAAAGACGTTTTCCGTCTTTCGCTATGCGGCGATATAAGCGCAATCGTAAACCCGGGTCAGTTCGTGAATATTAAGCTTGACGGATTTTTCCTGCGCAGACCGCTGTCTGTATGCGATGCAGAGGGCGATATGCTTACTGTCGTTTACAAGGCAGTCGGCGGAGGCACGGAAGCGCTGAGCAAAATGCAAAGCGGCAAGCTCAGCCTGCTGACAGGATTGGGCAACGGCTTTGATGTGTCGAAAGCAGGGGATAAGCCTCTGCTTATCGGCGGAGGACTCGGTTTTACACCGCTCTATATGCTTGCAAAAAAGCTCAAAAACCCTACGGTTATCCTCGGCTTTAATACCAAGGACGAGGTGGTATATGAGGATGAGTTCAAAGCCCTCGGTGCTGACGTCATTGTGACCACGGCAGACGGCAGTTACGGTGAAAAGGGCTTCGTAACCGACGCTATGAAGAATCTCGATTACAGCTATTTCTACACCTGCGGCCCCGAGGCAATGTTTGATGCGATAAACGCTGTCGCAAAGACCTCGGGCGAGTTCAGCTTTGAGCAGCGCATGGGCTGCGGCTTCGGCGCCTGCATGGGCTGTACCTGCGAAACAAAGGTGGGCTTAAAGCGCATATGCAAGGACGGACCCGTTATGAAAAGGGAGGAAATCATATGGTGAATATGAAAGTTTCCCTCTGCGGAATTGAGATTGATAATCCCGTAATTCCCGCATCCGGCACATTCGGCTACGGCCATGAGTTTGCAGAGCTTTACGATATTAACATGCTGGGTACGTTCTCTTTTAAAGGCACAACACGTGAGCCCAGAAAGGGAAACCCCACTCCCCGCATTGCCGACTGCGCATCTGGCATGCTCAACTCCGTCGGGCTTCAGAATCCCGGTGCTCAGGCGGTCATAAACGAGGAGCTTCCCAAGCTCCAGAAGGTGTTTCACAAAAAAGTCATGGCGAATGTCAGCGGCTTTTCGGTGGAGGACTATGTATATACCTGCGAGAAGCTGAACGCAGTTGACGCGGTCGGCTGGATTGAACTCAATATCAGCTGCCCCAACGTCCACGGCGGCGGCATGAGCTTCGGCACAGACCCCGAAGCCGCGGCTGAGGTCGTGCGCGCGGTGAGAAAGGTTGTAACGAAGCCTTTAATCGTCAAGCTGACTCCCAACGTCACCGACATTGTTGCCATAGCAAAGGCGGTGGAAGAGGCAGGCGCAGACGGCATCAGCCTTATTAACACCGTCCTATCCATGCGCATTGACCTCAACACAAAAAAGCCTGTTTTAGCAAACGTGACAGGCGGACTTTCGGGTCCTGCCGTGTTCCCCCTTGCGCTGAGAATGGTTTATCAGGTGTCGCAGGCGGTGAACATTCCCGTAATCGGCGTTGGCGGAGTATCCAGTGCCGAAAACGTTATAGAAATGATGCTCGCAGGCGCGACAGCAGTCGAGGTCGGCGCGGCAAACCTCACCAATCCTTATGCCTGCCGGGATATAATAGACAATCTCCCTGCGGTAATGGAGAAGTACGGAATAACATCACTTGAAGATATCATAGGAGGAAGCCACAATGGGTAAAGACGTAATCGTTGCCTGCGATTTTAAAAGCGCAGAGGATACATTTGCATTCCTTGATAAGTTCACCGAGGAAAAGCCCTTTGTAAAAATCGGCATGGAGCTTTACTATGCCGAGGGACCTCAGATTGTCCGCGATATTAAGGCTCGCGGCCACAAAATATTCCTTGACCTTAAGCTGCACGATATCCCCAACACGGTTAAGAAAGCCATGAGCGTTTTATCGAAGCTGGATGTTGATATCTGCAACCTCCATGCAGCGGGAACAAAGCGTATGATGGAAGCCGCCCTTGAGGGACTCACCCGCGAGGACGGAACACGTCCGCTTCTCATTGCGGTAACTCAGCTCACCTCCACCGACGAAGAAGCCATGCAGAAAGAACTGCTTATTGAAAAGCCTCTTGACGAGGTCGTTATGAGCTATGCAAAGAATGCGTCCGACGCTCACCTTGACGGTGTCGTATGCTCACCGCTGGAGGCGGGCAAGGTACACGCTGTCTGCGGCGAAAGCTTCCTTACAGTAACCCCCGGTGTCCGCTTTGCCGACGGCGATATCGGCGACCAGAAGCGCGTTACCACTCCCGAAAAAGCAAAAGAACTGGGTTCTGACTACATCGTCGTGGGCAGACCCATTACTCAGGCGGCAGACCCCGTCGCCGCATACAGAAGATGCGTAAAGGAGTTTGTAGGATGACAGAAAGAATAATTGCAAAAGACCTGCTGAAGATTAAAGCCGTATTTTTCCGCCCCGATGAGCCCTTCACATGGGCAAGCGGAATCAAAAGCCCCGTCTACTGCGATAACCGCCTGACTCTTACCGCACCCGAGGTCAGAAACGACGTTGAAAACGCACTTGCGGAGGTTGTAAAGTCAAACTACCCCGAGGCAGAGGTGCTTATGGGCACTTCCACCGCGGGCATTGCTCACGCGGCAATCACCGCCCACATCCTCGGTATGCCCATGGGCTATGTGCGCTCTGGAGCAAAGGACCACGGCAGAAAAAATCAGATTGAGGGCAAGCTCGAAAAGGGACAGAAGGTCGTTGTAATCGAAGACCTCATTTCCACAGGTGGAAGCGTTATCGAGGTTGTTAACGTCCTGCGCGAAGCAGGGGCGGAGGTTCTCGGTGTTGTAAGTATTTTTACCTACGGCATGAAGAAAGGCCTTGAGCGCCTTGCGGAAGCCGAAGTCAGAAACATCTCCCTCACAAACTTTGACGTAATCGCAGAGGTCGCGGCAGAGGAGGGCTACATTAAACCCGAGGATATAGCAAGACTCATCGCGTTCCGCAACAATCCCTCTGATGAGAGCTGGATTTCGGAGGCAAAAGCATGAGAAGTCTTATAGATATTCTGGATTTTTCCACCGAGGAGCTTCAGAGCCTTATCGACACCGCAAACGATATTATTGCAAATCCCGATGCATATAAGGAAAAGTGCCGAGGCTTAAAGCTTGCTACGCTGTTCTTTGAGCCATCCACCCGTACCCGCCTCAGCTTCGAGGCGGC
>JAZLFI010000196.1:0-2986 GCA_045615725.1 Oscillospiraceae bacterium | reverse complement strand
ATATGCAAACTGCCAACCCTCGGGAAGCATGTCGTTTTCAATGAGTCCGGGCTCCCAGAGGTCGGGATGAGTGTTGGGATACTTGTCCAGCGCACCGGGGAAGCACTGATTGAAGTCGCCGCCGGCGATAACATAATTGCCCTTGTCATACTCGGCCTGAATGAAATCAAGAAGCTGTTTTGTCTGAGCAATCTTACCCTCGCCGTCGTCATAGGCTTCAAGGTGGAGATTGACAACGACAAGCTGCTTGTCGGAGTTTTTAATGGGAAGATAGCTTACCAGCATACAGCGCTTGAGGTTTGCGGTGCTGACGGGCCAGCTGAATGGGCAGGGAAGAGATATGCGCTCTGCCGAGTCTATTGCGTAGTCGGTGTTTGTAAGAAGACCGCTGTTTACCATTCCGATTGGAGGCAGGGGGAAGGGTACAAAGGGGCAAGAGTAATTCAACGCGAATGCGTGGTTTGCATTTCCGAGATAGTTGACCTCGTTCATGGAGTATGTACGATCGGAGTTTTTATCTACCTCCTGAAGCATAACGAGGTCAGGCGTGGTTTCACCGCTGTAAACAGTAGTGTAAATGCCCTTGAGGTATTCCTCAACCTGCGCTTTGTCCGCGGCGGCAACTTCTTCTCCGCCGTCCATAAAGAAGTCGGACTTTTCACCGAGACCTGCATAACCGATATTCCAGCTTAAAACAGATATGGGTTCTCCCGTTTTAACTGCGGCAGAGTCCGCGGCGGACACGGGATTAACATCCATAACGTGATCGGGCTTAAATTCGCTGATGCTGAGCCATGCAAATAAAATAACGGCAAGCACAACAACGACTAAAATGATAGTAAGTAAAGCTTTGAGAACTTTCTTCATAAGTATCACCTCGGGAGAATTTTATCACAATTAAAATATTTGTTCAAGAACGTAATGGAATTAAAAAATTCTGTTGCCTGAACACAATACTTAGTATATAATCAACGAGATAGAATATATATCTTGGAGGTACTGTATGAGCTACGAAACTATTAAAAGCTACGACAGCGAGCTTTACGCCGCAATGGAAAAGGAACTCACCCGTCAGAGAGACCACATTGAACTTATAGCATCCGAAAACTTCACCAGCCCCGCTGTCATGGAGGCAATGGGAAGTCATCTTACCAATAAATACGCAGAGGGTTATCCCGGTGCACGCTACTACGGCGGCTGTGAGCATGTTGACGTTGTCGAACAGCTTGCAATAGACAGAGCAAAGGAGCTCTTCGGCGCAGAGCACGCAAACGTCCAGCCCCACTCCGGCTCTCAGGCAAACGTGGGCGTATATCTTGCACTGCTCAAGCCCGGCGACACCATCCTCGGCATGGACCTGAGCCACGGCGGTCATCTGACCCACGGCTCAAAGGCATCCATTTCCGGCAAGTACTTTAACGCATGCTTCTACGGTGTTGACCCCGAAACCGAGTGCATAGACTATGAAAAGGCAATGCAGGTAGCAGGCGAGTGCAAGCCCAAGATTATTATCGCAGGTGCCAGCGCTTATTCCAGAATCATCGACTTCAAAAAAATGCGCGAGATTGCAGACGAGGTCGGCGCATACCTCATGGTAGATATGGCACACATCGGCGGCCTTGTCGCCGCAGGCGTACACCCCAGCCCCGTTCCTTATGCCGACGTTGTAACCAGCACCACCCACAAGACCCTGCGCGGTCCCCGCGGTGCAATCATCCTCTGCAAGGACGAGCTTAAGAAGAAGATTAACAGCGCAATCTTCCCCGGAACTCAGGGCGGTCCTCTCATGCATATCATTGCAGGCAAGGCAGTCTGCCTCAAGGAAGCAATGTCCGATGAGTTCAAGGCATATCAGACTCAGGTAGTAAAGAATGCCGCAGTCCTGGCTGACACTCTGCAGAAGGGCGGTATCCGTCTCGTTTCCGGCGGTACCGATAACCACCTCATGCTTGCAGATACCATGTCCCTCGGACGCACCGGTATGGAAGTTCAGGAGCTTCTCGACATGGCACATATCACCGCAAACAAAAATGCAATTCCTTTCGATACCCAGTCCGTAAAGCTCACCAGCGGCATGCGCTTCGGCACTCCCGCAACCACCACCCGCGGCATGGGCGAGAATGAAATGGTCGAGATAGGCAATATGATAGTCCGCATTGTCAATGAGGGCGAAGCCGCCGTTCCCGAGGTCAAGGAGCAGGTTATCGCACTCTGCGAGCGCTTCCCACTGTATCCCAATCTGTAATTCATGAATAAAGAAACAATAAACGTTCTCGGCTGTTATATTCTCTGGGGTCTGCTTCCTGTTTTCTGGAAGCTCCTCTCGGGGGTAAACTCCGTTTATGTTCTTGCGCAGAGAATTGTTTTCTCCTGCCTGTTCTGCTTCCTTGTAATCGTTTTCAAGAAGCATGGTTCCGATTTAAAAGCAATATTCCGCGATAAAAAAGAGCTCAGAACATATCTGCTGTGCGGAATTCTCATAACAATCAACTGGGGAGTATATATCCTCACTGTCGCAACGGGCAGAATTCTGGAAGCAAGCCTTGCTTACTATATGAATCCGCTGTTTTCCGTGCTTATAGGAGCGCTGTTTTTTAAGGAAAAGCTCAGCGTACTTCAGTGGGTTTCAATCGGGCTTGCCTTTGTCGGAGTTATGATATCCGTCATTGGCTACGGTCAGGTGCCGTATCTCGCTATAATAATCGGCCTGAGCTTTGCGCTATACGGTGCGTTTAAGAAAGGCATAAAGGCCGACAGCGAAGTTTCCATATGCATGGAAACCGTTTCTGTTTTGCCCATAGCGCTTATATTCATCGCCTATGCGCAGATAAGCGGATTTACAACATATGAATCCCTCTCGGGACTTGAAATTTTCCTGCTTATTGCAACGGGTGCAGTTACGAGTATTCCTCTTATGCTTTTCGCAAAGGGCATAAAGAAGACATCAATCGTAACAAGCGGCATCCTCATGTATATAAACCCCACG
>JAZLFI010000195.1:0-1218 GCA_045615725.1 Oscillospiraceae bacterium | reverse complement strand
CGGACGGCTTACGCTCGGATTTGCCGGGGCACGCCGTCTTCATGAGTTTATCCCCGCGCCGAAAAACCGTGTGGTTGTTATGGAAGATGCAGTGCCGTTTGTTGCAGATGGTAAAAATGCAATGGCAAAACATGTAATCTCAGCCGACGAAGATATATTAGCAGAAGACGAAGTCTTTGTAACAGATGAATCAGACAACCTTTTAGCAACCGGGATGGCTGTTCTTGCCGGATGCGAGATGAAAGGATTTACTTATGGAACAGCCGTAAAAACACGTGCAGGAGCAAATAAAAAATGATGCCGGGAATTAATCCGAAACAGATGAAAGCCGCAATGCGGAAGATGGGTATGAAGATGGACGAAATCGAAAATGTTGAAAAAGTCGTCGTCTATACCCCGCAGGGAAACTATGTATTTGAGAATGCACAGGTCGTTGGAATTACGATGCAGGGTCAGACCTCGTATCAGTTATCCGGCGATGTGCATTTTGAAGAGGCGGAAGTTGTTATTCCGGATGAGGATGTCTCTCTTGTTGCAGCTCAGACCGGGAAATCTGAAGATGAAGCACGTGCCGCTTTGAAGAAATGTAAAGGCGACATGGCAGAAGCGATTCTGAAGCTTTCAGCATGATAGGAAACTCCAGAGTAATTCTGCGCGGAAATTCCCGCGAGTACTTTGTCCGGTTAGGAGAGGGTAAGCTTTCTACCGATATGGGTATGATTGATTTAGCTGCGGCTTCGCTGTGCGAAGACGGAGATACTATTACAACCCATCTCGGAAAGGAGTTTACGGTAATTCTGCCGAAGGCAGGAGATTATTTTTCACACGGAAAACGTACCGGGGCGCCTATGATGCCTAAAGACATTGGTATTGTTATGGCATACACAGGTATGTCTTCGCGTGATAGGGTTCTTGATGCGGGAACGGGTTCAGGGATTGCGGCAATTTATTTCGGCGGATGCGCACGCGAGGTTGTTTCCTGCGAAGCACGGGCTGACTTTTCCAAGACTGCTGAAGGAAATATTATCGATGCAGGTCTTTCCAACGTTGAGTGCCGCGCCTGCGATGTTCTTGAGGTGTCTGACGGTCCTTTTGATATTGTGCATCTCGATATGCAGATTGAGCCGCAGCATGTTGAGCATGCGTATGCTCTTTTGAAAAACGGAGGATACTTTGCTTCGTACACGCCGTTTCTGGAGCAGACGTTTACGGTGATGG
>JAZLFI010000194.1:0-1682 GCA_045615725.1 Oscillospiraceae bacterium | reverse complement strand
CAAAGTCGTCCAGCGTTATGACCTTCTTTTCATCAGCCATGTCGGGACCTCCTTATCTCGCTTCGTCTCTGCGTTCCTTGGGCTTCATATCCTTTTCAAGAATCTTTGCCATATCAGCAGAGATTTCGTTTGCAACGTCTCTGATCTTGGAAAGCTCGTTTCTCATAGAACGGGCGTCCATCGTAGAAATGTTCTCCGGGAGGCGTTCAAAGCGGAACATGTCCTTTGCGACATTGTAGCGGCTGCACAGCATATACGACGCGCAGTACGCAGTAAATGCGTGTTCGTTTCGCTTATACTCACCGTTGTCAAGGTGAGCATGTGCAAGCTCCTGAGAAAGCCCACGGAAGATGTCACCGGCATCCAGCCCCGCCCTCACAAAGATTTTCTTATCCTGCGGACGGTAAGCAGCATTGATGCCCTCCGGCATCTGCTGGCTGATCTCGATAGGACAGGGAGCGTTGTGAATGAGTGCTTTGAGAAGCATTCTTTCATCACGCTTGATTCCGGCGTTTTCTCTCGGCTTCGCGTTGGTCTGCGTAATATCGAACACCTTTTTGGAATTGTAGCTCACGCCGATGGAGCCATCATCCTTGGTGTATTCCTCACCGGGTTCGAGCAGGACGATTCCGCTTTCGCCCTTCTTGATATACACGCCGTTTTCCTTCCAACCCTTGAAGTCTGCAAGCTGAGTTGCATCCGGCTTCTGTGCGGTGATGAGAATAGCATTGCCGACGGAGTAACGGTCGAAGTG
Source organism: Oscillospiraceae bacterium (assembly GCA_045615725.1). Taxonomy (GTDB): domain Bacteria; phylum Bacillota; class Clostridia; order Oscillospirales; family Oscillospiraceae; genus F23-B02. The sequence continues at coordinate 928 of JAZLFI010000194.1, read as the reverse complement.
CGCCTGAACATCCAGATAGGACTGGAACAGTTCACCGTCATTCGTCATGTGCTGCGCCGTCTCGTCGATCAGAGCAAAAGCGTTTTCGCGCTCCTGCTTCTTCTGAGCAGCCCATTCGTCCTTGTCGAAGGAAGCAAAGCTCTGTCCTTCGATTTCCTCTTTGGGCTGGCTATTGAAAATATCATCAAAGTTTGCCATAGATTATCTCTCCTTTTCTTTTTTCTTTTTAGGCACGTCGATGTGCTCCGCGTTTCTCTGCGGGGTATCCTTTGTCTTCTGCGATGAAGCCACCCTCTGCCTCTGTTCCTCCCGGATCTCTTTCATTTCCTCTCTTACGGACGGGCGGGAGCGTTCCGAAGAATCAGAGGTACCCCTGGCGGTTTTCTCTCGCGGCTTTGAGGTAGGCTCGGACTGACGGGACTTCGAGTTCGGGCCTTCTGTGGGGTTTTGCGTCTGTGTCTCCTCCTTATTGGGAGTAGGAGTAAGGAGCGCATCGAGGAAGGCTTCGTCCTTGTCCTTTTCGGTGGTATGCCGATCCGGTTCGGGAATATCTGAGCCTTTTTCCGCTTTCTCCTTTACGATCTCGCCCCTTGCGGATGCGATGTCGGCAGTTGCAATACCGAAGCGTTCAAAGATACGGTTGATTTTGCTTGCGTCCTCTGCGCGGACAAACACATCGGTATGACCGTCTGTATCCGTTTTATCTTTAAGAACACAGTACAGAACACCATACTTTTTTGCTTCCCGGCAGAAGCGTTCCAGTTCGCCGTCGCTTACAGAGAACACCTTGAGTTCCTTGCCGCTTTTGAGCATACTGGTCAGCCTCGTTTTACCGCGAGTCTTTTTCTGATCCTGCAATACTGCATAGAGCAGAACTGCCAGTCGTTCAGCCGCTTTACCGCTGATCTTTGCAGCCACTTCAACTCCG
>JAZLFI010000193.1:0-8047 GCA_045615725.1 Oscillospiraceae bacterium | reverse complement strand
TCAGCGCGAAAAAGCAGGGTGGCACACTTGTGTTCCTGCGCAAGATTATGCCCGGTTCCGCCGACGACAGCTACGGCATCGAGGTTGCAAAGCTTGCCGGCGTTCCCGATTCGGTTATATCAAAGGCGAAGACCTATCTCAGAGAACTTGAAGCAAACAAGGCCGAGATTGAGCTGAGCGGGAAACAGATTGAAGACGATCAGATAAGCCTTGTTGACGTGGGCACTGACGAGGTGGGGCGCATACTCCGCTCGACGGATGTAAACTCCCTCACACCCATTGAGGCGCTAAATCTTCTCTGCGAGCTTCAGAAAAAAGCAAAAGGATAATAAAAATAAATATAAAAAATCCCCTGACCGATTCGGTCAGGGGATTTTGCTTTATGTTTTAGGGCTGCTTTTCAGCGCGGCGCTTTGCGGCTTTTTCAGTTTCCTGAATGAGGTGATCTCTCATCTGGCGCTTCTTGAGTGCCTTCTTGAAGGATCTGCTGCAAATCGCAACTACGATGAAGCTGAGAACGGTTGCTCCGAGCATTGCCAGCATTCCGTACAGCTGGAGACGTCCGTCGCCGTTGCCGTTGACTCTTGCGTACTTGAAGCTGGTGTAATTTCCGAGGAAGCCGTATACGTTCAGTGCTGCGGCGGAGAGGGCGGCGATGAGGCTGCCAAGAGTGGAGATTACGAACAGGAAGCGCTTGGGAGCGATTGCCGCAACGATTCCGAGGAGCGCTGCAACTGCGCCGACTACGGAGAGAACTTCGAGTCCGACGTAGAGCTGGTTGCGTAAAGTGAGCTCCTTATTTACGCTGTCGGTGGTTTCATCAAGGTATTCTCTTGCTGCGGTGAGGACGCTTTCGACATCTTCCTTATCGGTTACGCGGGAAGCAATGTCTTCGTTATCGAGGAGTATTTCGGTACCTTCCTCGACGATAGCCTTAACATCGTCGTATTCCTTGAGCTTCTTAAGCTTCTCGGCGGTTTCCTCGGCATCCTTTTCTGCCTTTTCGGCATCTTCCTTATCCTTGTCCGGATTATCGGCCTTGTTAATAATGTTGCTGATAATGCCACCATTGTTGTGAACGGTATTGCTGCCGGTGTTGGTGTTGGGGTTAACGCTCGGGGTGTTGTTCTGAGCGGCCTGTGCGGCATCGAGATTGGCTCTTGCGGAGCTTAGCTGGCTGTTTGCGGAGTCGAGGTTGTGCTTTGCGGTGTTGAGTGCTTGCTGGTCGTTGGCAAGCTGCTGGCCTGCGCTGGAAACTGCGGACTTGCTGCTGTTGACAGCCTGGTTTGCGCTGTTAAGTGCGGCCTGCATATCGCCGACGGAACCGTAACCGTTGAGGGATGCTCTGTAGTTTGCCTCGGCGCTGTCCATTGCGCTCTTTGCCTGTGCCTTGCTGGAGTAGAGCCAGTAGGGAGTGTTATCATAGTTGGCCTTTGCCTGGTTATATGCGCTCTGGGCATTTACTGCATTGTTGACAGAGTTGGAAAGTGCTCCTGCCTTTGCCTGATTTGAGCTGAGGCTTTCCTGTGCAGCATCGAGCTGTGCCTGAGAGTTGGCGACCTTCTGGGAGGCTGCATCATATGCCGCCTGGCAGTTGTTTACATTCTGCTGAGCCTGGTTGAACTGATCCTGAGCCGCCGCAACGGAGGGAGCCAGAGTGCGTGCAGGCTTAAGAATGTTAACGCGTGCTGCGGGCTGGTTGGTGACCGCGCCGGGCGTGGTTGCAGATGTTGCCGCTGCGGTTCCTTCGGCACCCTCTGCGGCTTCGGCTGCAGCTTTTTCCGCCTCTGCCTTGTCCATCTCTTCCTGAAGGGCGACCATTTCGTTATACTCGTCGAGGTTTTCCTCGATGAGGTCAATAGCGTCTTCAATATCAGCTGCCTGCAGGTTCTTGTTGCGCTGGATGCCGGGAACGTCGTCAAGTCCGACGTATGCGGCATAGAAGCCGAACGCAGAAGCAAGAAGCAGAACGATGCTGATAATTACCAAAAAAGTTCTCTTCATATTTGGTGCTCCTTAAATAGCATACTTACTTAGAATATATCATAGTACAAATTCCTGCCGAGTGCAAGAAAAAGAAAGCCGAATTTTGTTAAAATTCTTTGAAGGTGACACAAACGAAGCACTTTTATATCACGGAATTATGAAAAAAATATGAAAACAAAGCTGTTTGTTTGCAGAATGGAGCAGTCTGTGTAACAGTTATTGCAAACAGCTTCGGAAAAAGTACAAAAATTGGGCATTTTCCCTCTTTTATTTTATATAAGTATTTGTTATAATTTTTTTGATAAAGAATATAAGCCGTTAAGTCGGCAATACAAAAAACAGAGAGGAAGATTCGAATTGATTTCCCACGGCAAAGAGATTAAGGTTTTCACCGGCAATTCCAACCCCGAGCTTGCAAAGGCAATATGCGCAAACCTTTTCAAGGACCTCGGCGACTGCGAAGTAAAGCAGTTTGCTGACGGCGAATGCGCACTTTCCCTCAGAGAGCCCGTCCGCGGCGCTGACGTATTTCTTGTTCAGTCCACCTGCAAACCCGTTAACGACAGTCTTATGGAACTGCTCGTTATGATCGACTCCGTTCGCCGCGCATCAGCAGGACGTATTACCGCAGTTATCCCTTACTTCGGTTATGCACGTCAGGACCGCAAGGCAAAGAGCCGCGACCCCATTTCCGCAAAGCTCGTTGCAAACCTCATCACCGCAGCAGGCGCTGACAGAGTTCTTACCATGGATCTCCATGCAGCACAGATTCAGGGCTTCTTTGATATCCCTGTTGACAACCTCTTCGGTGCACCTCTCTTTGCAAAGCATTACATAGAAGTATTCGGCAAAAACAACGATGACATCATGGTTGTTTCTCCCGATGTCGGTTCCACCGCACGCGCACGCAACTTCGCTATGAAGCTCGGCTGCAACATGGCAATTGTCGACAAGCGCCGCGAGAAGGCAAACCAGTCCGAGGTCATGAACATCATCGGCAACGTTGAAGGCAAGACCTGCATTCTCCTCGACGATATGGTCGATACCGCAGGCTCTCTCTGCGGTGCGGCAAAGGCAATCGTCGAAATCGGCGGCGCAAAGGAAGTTTACGCATGCGCAAGCCACGGCGTTCTTTCCGGTCCCGCAATTGAGCGCATCAATGACAGTGTTATCAAGGAACTGCTTCTCCTCGATACCATTCCTTATCCCGACGATAAGGGCGAGTGCGGGAAGATTAAGTACATGTCCGTTGCTCCCGTATTTGCAGAGGCAATTAAGAGAATTTACGAAGAGATGTCCATTTCCAATCTCTTTGACTAATATTATTCAGAGGTTTATGAATGTTTGACAAATTCCGCGCCGGAAGCGGCGTAACATGGGCAGTGGTGTTTCTCGGAAACCCGGGTCCCAAGTACAACGGCACAAGGCATAACGCAGGCTTCATGGCGGCTGACGCCATGGAAAAGGAACTGGGCGTATCCATAAACAAAATGCGCTTCAAGGCCCTGACCGCAACCGTCACCATTGGCGGTGAAAAGGTCCTCCTCATGAAGCCCCAGACATTTATGAATCTCTCCGGCGAAGCCGCCGTTCAGGCACTGCGCTTTTACAAATTAAGTCCCGAGCATGTGATTGTCGTATCCGATGAGGTATCTCTTCCCGTCGGAAAAATCCGCATCCGCCGTTCCGGTTCGGCAGGCGGTCACAACGGACTTAAGAGCATCATCCAGAATCTCGGAACCGACAATTTCCCGCGCATCCGCATGGGTGTCGGCTCTGCTCCGCACCCCGACTATGATATGGCCGACTGGGTGCTGGGCACCTTCAAAAATCAGGACGCAGAGGATATGGCTGAGGCGGCGAAGAAGGTTTCTGCCGCCATTCAGAGCTATATCATCGACGGTCCCGAAAAGGCGATGAACAAATTCAACCAGAAATAACTGCACTGACGGTGGGTGTAATTATACATCCACCGTCAACGTGATTTTTGCAATGCAATCTGAACTCAGGAAAGGATGAACATTATGAAAAAACGCTGCATAGCCATGCTCCTGGCAGGCGGCCAGGGCTCAAGACTCTATGCTCTGACACAGAAGGTTGCAAAACCCAATATGCCTTTCGGCGGCAAGTACCGCATTATCGACTTTCCTCTTTCCAACTGCGCAAACTCCGGCATTGATACTGTCGGCGTTCTGACGCAGTACCGTCCCCTCCAGCTCAACAGCTATATCGGCGGCGGACAGCCCTGGGACCTGGATTCGACGGACGGTGGTGTGTTCATTCTTCCTCCTTACCAGACCGCAGGGGAGAACGGCTCATGGTTCTCGGGAACGGCAAATGCCATTTATCAGAACATGGGCTTCATCGAAATGTATGAGCCCGAAAATGTTCTCATTCTATCCGGCGACCATATCTATAAAATGGACTATTCAAAGATGCTCGCAGAGCATATTGAAAAGGACGCGGCATGCACAATTGCCGTGCTTCAGGTTTCCATGGAAGAAGCCACCCGCTTCGGCATAATGAATGTGGGCGAAAACGGTTATGTCGAAGAGTTTGAGGAAAAGCCCAAACAGCCCAAGAGCGACCTCGCATCCATGGGCATATATATCTTTAACTGGAAGAAGCTTCGCAGTTATCTCATTGAAGACGAAAACGACCCGAACTCCGACAAGGATTTCGGCAAGAATATAATCCCCAAGATGCTGGCGGCAGGCGAAAAGCTCTGGCCGTACCACTTCGACGGATACTGGCGCGATGTCGGTACCATAACCAGTCTTTGGGACGCAAACATGGATATGCTGTCCACAACGCTGATTAACCTCTATGACCCCGAATGGCCCATCCGCTCACGCTCTCTTGCGTGCCCGCCCCATTTTGCCGGCGAGGATGCCGAGATTGTTCACTCTATCGTGACCGAGGGCTGTGAAATTGAGGGTCACGTTGAAAACTCCGTGCTTTCAAGCTCCGCAAAGGTCGGCAAGGGCGCAACTGTGTTTTACAGCGTGCTTATGCCGGGCGCAGTTGTTGAGGACGGCGCAACGGTTGAATATGCGATAATCGGCGAAAATACCGTCATAAGAAAGAACGCACATGTGGGCGGCGCACCCGACGGAACGGACGAATGGGGTGTTGCAACCTGCGGCCCCGACATTGAAATCCGCGAGGGCGCAGAGGTACCTGCAGGTGCCATGATTTATAATTCGGAGGAGGTTTGAGCGATGTCTGAGTTTCACGGAATAATTTATGCTTACGGTGCTTCCCCCGAAATGGGCGAGCTGGTCAAAAGCCGCATAGCCGCATCCATGCCCTTCTGCGGCAGATACAGACTCATCGACTTTGCTCTGTCCTCCATGGCAAACGCGGGCATCCACAATGTCGGCGTTATCATGCAGAGAGATTACCAGTCGCTGCTTGACCACATAGGAAGCGGCAAGGACTGGGATATGGACCGCAGAATCGGCGGACTGAGAATGCTTCCGCCCTTCGGACTTCCCGAATACCACACGGGCAATTACACGGGTACCATTGAAGCGCTCAATGCGGTTTCAACCTATGTGGACGACATTAAGGAAAAATACATCGTCATGATGCACGGCAATCTTGCCGCAAATCTTGACCTTGGAGACGTAATCGAAAGCCACAAAAAAAGCGGCGCGGAAATTACCGCAATCTGCACCGAACTGACCCCCGACTATAAGCACCACAGATACCTCATGGATGCCGACGGCTTTGCAAGAGGAATGGTGTTCAATCAGACCGAAGCAGGTCAGGGCAAGGCATCCCTTGAAGCATACATAATTTCAAAAGAGCTTCTCGTCACCATGATGGATGCCTGCAAAGCGGCAAATCATTATCATTTCCACCGCGATGCAATCGCCGCATACCTTGCTTCGGGCGGCAAGATTAACGTTTATATGCACAAGGGTTATGCCCGTAGGGTTATGAGCGTTGAAAGCTACTACAAAACCAGCATGGATATGCTGAAAAAGGAAAACCGCGCAGAGCTTTTCCCCGATGACCGTCCCGTTCGCAGTAAATCCAACGAAACCGTCAGCACCTATTACGGCGAGGGCGCTGTTTCCAAAAACAGCCTCGTTGCCGACGGATGCATTATCGAGGGCGAACTTATAAACTGCATCGTATCATCCGACACGCGCATCGAAAAAGGCGCAAAGCTCAGTAACTGCATCATCATGCGCGGCGGAGTCATCGGCGAGGGAGTAAACCTTACATCCGTTATCGCAGATAAAAATTGCGAGATTGCACCTTTCCAGACCCTCGCAGGAAGCGCAAAGCTTCCCATCGTTATCCCCAAAAACAGCAAAATCTAAATTTTCGGAGTTACCCCATATATGAGAAGTGAAATTTCAAGAGACGAAGTGCGCAGCGCAATAGAAGATAAGCTCTGCGCCCACTTCGGTGCTACAAGCGCAGACGCCAGCGATGACCAGGTGTTTCAGGCAAGCGCAATAGTCATCCGCGAGATAATGTCGCGCCTTATGGCTTACGGCGAGGATAAGAAAACCGACCGCGAGGTGCATTATCTTTCCATGGAGTTTCTCATGGGCAGAAGCCTGATGAAAAACGCATTTAACCTCGGCGTTTCCGATGCGCTCATCGGAGCACTCAGCGACCTTGGCAGAAATGCTGCCGATATATTCGAGGAAGAAAACGACGCAGGGCTTGGCAACGGGGGCCTCGGCAGACTTGCCGCCTGCTATATGGACAGCATGGCATCCCTCCGCATACCTGCAACGGGCTATTCAATCTGCTATGAGCTGGGCATTTTCCGTCAGAAGATTGTTGACGGAAAGCAGACCGAGGTTGCAGACGACTGGCGCAGTGCCGCGGAAAGCTGGCTTATCCCGAGAAATGACGAGGCAGTGGAGGTCCGCTTCGGCGGTCATGTCGCACCTCACTGGGATAATTTCGGTCACTACCATGCCGAATATGTGGGCTATACCACCGTCACCGCAGTTCCCCGCGATATGCTCATCGCAGGCTATGGCGGCAAGACCGTGAACACACTGCGGCTTTGGGATGCGCGAAGCACCTCTGCGCTGGATATGTTCCTCTTCTCCGAGGGCGAATACGTCAAGAGCATGGAACAGCGCACCATGTCCGAGGTTATTACAAAGGTGCTCTATCCCGCCGACGACCATATCGAAGGCAAACAGCTCAGACTCAAACAGCAGTACTTCTTCGTTTCCGCAACCGTGCAGTCGATCATTAAAAAGCACATGGCAAAGTTCGGAGATATCCGCAATTTTGCCGAGCACCACGTCATTCAGATTAACGACACCCATCCCACGCTTGTCATCCCCGAGCTTATGCGTATATTCATGGATGACTACGGTCTGGGCTGGGATGAGGCATGGAGCATAGTAACGGCTTCCGTTGCTTATACAAACCACACCGTCATGAGCGAGGCGCTTGAAAAGTGGCCGCAGGATCTTATCCAGTCGCTCCTGCCCCGCGTGTGGGAAATCCTCTGCGAGATTAACCGCCGCTGGTGCGATTACCTCGTTTCCCGTTTCGGCAACTCCGAAAAGGTGGGCAGAAACCTCATCATTCAGAACGGTCAGGTGCACATGGCAAACCTCTGCCTTGCCGCCTGCTATAAGGTAAACGGCGTTTCGGGACTCCACGGCGATATTCTCAAAAATGAGCTTTTCAAGGACATAAACGAACTGCATCCCGACCGCTTTACCTACGTCACCAACGGCATCGACCACCGCCGCTGGCTTGCACAGATTAACCCCAGACTGAACGACCTTGTCGTTGACCTTCTCGGCAGTGAGGATTATCTCCTGAAGCCCGAAAAGCTTTCACGGCTTAATGACTTTGCCGACGACGCAGAGGTCAGAGCAAGAGTAAACGAGATTAAGAAGCTCAACAAGGTGGATTTTGCCGCATTTGCAATGCGCAACGACGGTTTTGTTCTCAATACCGACGCGATTGTCGACGTTCAGGTCAAGCGCCTTCACGAGTATAAGCGCCAGCTTCTGTGCGCAATGCTTATTACAAGACTGCGCAATAAAATTCACGACGACCCCAA
>JAZLFI010000192.1:0-11524 GCA_045615725.1 Oscillospiraceae bacterium | reverse complement strand
CGGAAAATCCCGTGATTACTCCGAGAGAATTCCACATCATCTCCATTGTCAGCTATACCTGCCCGACTTATCTCATCCTGCCTTATCTGCGCGAGACTCTGGCAGAGCTCAAAAAGCGCAAGGCAGACCCCGCAAACAAGTGGAGAGCAAGAGTCGTTGTTATCGGCAGTGAGCTTGATGACTACGCATTCTCCGAGATACTTGAGAACAACCGCTGCTATGTTGTTGCAGACCGCTACTGCTTCGGCGCATTCCCCGGCCGTCAGAAGATTGAGCTTAACGACGAAGAGGACGCACTCACTCAGGTATGCCGCAACTATCTCGAAACAAACCAGTGCCCACGCTTCATGTCCAATGAGAAAATTAAGGAGCGCAGAGATTTCGCGAAGCAGCTGGTTGACGAATATAATGCCGACGGCATCATATATGAGCAGGCTAAGTTCTGCGATTTCTGGGGCTATGAGCGCATGCTGAACACTCAGATTATGCAGGACGAATACGGCGTTCCCACAATCGGCGTTGACCGCGAATATGTGGTCCGCGGCTCAGGTCAGCTTGGCACCCGCGTTCAGGCTTTCGTTGAGAGTCTTGAGATTAAGAAAATTCAGGAAGGGGGTAAGAAGTGATGAAAAATATGGGAAACAATATGCAGCCCAAGACCGGTATTTATAAGTTCCGTGAATGGCGCGGCATTAAGGACTCTGCTTATGACTATGCCATGTGGTGCAAGCTCTGGTATAAGCTCATAAAGTGGGTCATGGGTCATCCCGTACAGAACGTCAAGGCTATCTTCAGATACCGCTGGATGTTCAACTATCTCACCGTTCCCTCTTTCTTTGACAGAAACTGCGAAGGATTCCGCGGTGCGGCACTCCGCGGCGGCAGAAACAACTTCCTGCTTCTTACCGACGTTGTAATCGAGTATCTCGATACTATCTTCGCCGCCGATATGAATCTTCACCCCGGCAGCAAGAAGGCAGAAGAGCTCAATAAGAAAATCATCTGCATGGATGAGCTGGTGCCCGCACTGCTCACCGCAGGCTTCCCCGAGGCCAAGACTCTGCTTTATCAGATGATTCCCGTATATCTGCCCTCACTTATCAATCAGCACAGCACTACACATTACATAAGCGAGTCTGAGCTTCACGGTCTTCCCGCCGATGTATGCCCTCTGCCGTCCTTTGAGGCAGGCGTCGCAATCGAGGATGACTATCCCAAAATCGGCAACTGCTTTATATCCTGCAATATGCCCTGTGACGGCAGTATTATGACCACAGCCGTTCAGGATCGCCGTCACGGACTTCCCACCCATCCTCTGAACGTTCCTCTGCGCTGGCTTCAGGACGAGGTACAGGACTATTCCGTTCAGGAAATCCTCTCCGCCATCGAGTTCCTTGAACAGCAGCTGGGAATGAAGTATGACTGGGATAAGCTTAAGGAAGCCTGCGAAAACTGGAACGAAGAGCAGAAGTGCAAGTTCGAAAAGTGGGAGTTCAATAAGACAAAAACACCTCCCCACACAGGCTCATCCACATGGATGTACAGAATCTTCGAGCATCAGGTTATCTGCGTTGATCCCCGCGGTGTTAAAAACGACAAAAAGGTCAACAAGATTCTTGCAAGAGAGGTTGCGTCCGGTAAGGGCAAGAAGGATATTCGCTACCGCGCGGTTATCTGGAACACCCCCGCAAACAACTATGCAAACTTCAATAACTGGGTGCTCAACGCATGGGGCGTTGAAAGCGTTATCGAAATGATAGATGTCCACGGCAGCCAGCTTATCGATACATCCTCCCGCGACAGCATGCTCATGGGCGTGGCAAACATGATTCAGACCTCCACCATGCGCGCTCACACCAAGGGCGGCTACGAGGTTATGATTGACGATATGTGGCGCTGCTACGATGAGTTTAACTGCGATTTCGTTATCCTCTTCGACCAGATTTCCTGCAAGGGTGTCGGCGCAATCAACGGCCTGTTCGAGGAAAGCGCGGCAAAGCGCAAGGTAAAGCTCTGCAGAGTCCGTCAGGATCTCATGGAGCCCACATCCATTTCCCGCCGTGATATGCGCGGTGATGTGAACACCTTCATGTCCACCGTTCTGAACGCAGAGCCCGTTGACCCCACCCTCATCGAGTTTGACGATGATGAATGCTGGTAAAGGAGGATTATGATGAAAATTCTTAAAAAAGCCGCAATCGCACTCGGCTCGGCATTCCTTGCCACTCAGGTTATTTACTGGTGCAATCTGGACACCAAGCTGGTCAAGGCAGTTGAAAAGCCCATGACCAAATGGTATGACAGCCTCGAAAGAGACAACAGAATATAAGCTCATTATCCCGACCGAAAGGTCGGGATAATTTTATTATTAACGCTTCTTGTGTTAATGCCGCGGGGCTGTTATAATCGGAATATAAAGAGATTTGGGGAGGTTTCCCATGAGAATTGTAGTAAAAGTCGGAACTTCGACACTGGCACACCCGACGGGTATGCTGAATATTCGCAGAGTCGAACAGCTCTGCAAGGTGCTGAGTGACCTTAAAAACGCAGGCCACGAGATAGTGCTCGTTTCATCGGGTGCAATCGGCATGGGCGTCGGCAAGCTCATTCTGCGCGAGCCGCCTAAGGATATGCCCACAAAGCAGGCCGCCGCGGCGGTAGGTCAGTGCGAACTCATGTATACATACGATAAGCTCTTTTCCGAATATCACCATACCGTTGCCCAGATTCTTTTGACGGGCAGTGACGTTCGCGACGAACAGCGAAAGGAAAATTTCCACAATACTCTGTTCCGCCTGCTGGAGCTGGGCGCAATTCCCATTCTCAACGAAAACGACACCGTCGCAACAGAGGAAATCGGCATAGGCGATAACGACAATCTCGGCGCAATAGTTGCCGTCAGCGCAAAGGCGGATTTGCTCGTTCTGCTTTCCGATATCGACGGGCTCTATACCGCCGACCCGAGAAGCAATAAGGATGCCGAGCTTCTCTCGAATATTGCCGAGATTACCCCCGAGATTTACGCTCTTGCGGGCGGTTCGGGCTCAGCCCTCGGCACCGGCGGAATGAGCACAAAGCTCAAAGCCGCGGAAACTGCGACCGCCGCAGGCATCGACATGGTGATTGCCAACGGCGCATCACCCGATATCCTTTACAGAATAGTTGACGGAGAGCCTGTCGGCACCCGTTTTTCAGGGAGGAAAAATTAATGACAGTATTAGAACAGATGAAGCTTTCCAAGGCCGCCGCACCCAAGCTGGCACTGGCCGACAGCAAGATTAAAAACGACGCTCTCAGCGCAATGGCTGACTGCCTCATTTCCCGCATGCCCGAGATACTTGCCGCGAATAAGGAAGATATGGATGCCGCACACGGCACCATGTCGGATGTAAAGCTCGACCGCCTTGAGCTCAACCCCGAGCGCATCGAGGGTATGGCAGATGGCATCCGTCAGGTGGTTGACCTGCCCGACCCCGCAGGCGAGGAGCTTGCGAGAGTTGACCGTCCCAACGGCCTTGTAATAAAGAAAATTGCCGCACCTCTGGGCGTTGTTGCAATCATTTACGAAAGCCGCCCCAACGTCACCTCCGATGCCGCGGCACTGTGCATAAAAAGCGGCAACGCATGCATCCTGCGCTCAGGCAAGGAAGCCTGGCGCTCGGCCCACGCAATAGTGCTCGCAATGCAGGAGGGCCTTGAGAAAGTCGGCCTGCCCGGTGAGCTAGTTACTTTAGTTGAGGATACCAGCCGCCAGAGCGCGTCTGAGCTTATGAACGGCGTCGGCTACATCGACCTGCTCATTCCCCGCGGCGGAGCGGGACTTATCCGCAGCTGCAAGGAAAATGCAAAGGTGCCCTGCATCCAGACTGGCACAGGTATCTGCCATGTTTACGTTGACGCAAGCGCCGACCTTGAAAAGGCAGTTAAGATTATTGAAAACGCAAAGACCAGCCGTCCCTCTGTCTGCAATGCCGAGGAGGTCTGCGTCGTAAACCGCGACATAGCATCCAAATTCCTGCCCATGCTGAAGGAAGCGCTCGTTGCAAAGCGCGAAGCAAACGGACTTCAGCCTGTCGAGCTTCGCTGTGATGATGAAGCATATGCAATCGTCGGCGGCACAAAGGCAGGGGAGAAGGATTTTGATACAGAGTTTCTCGACTACATTCTCGCCGTCAAAGTGGTTGCGAACGTTGAGGAGGCAATCTGCCATATCTCCGCCCATTCAACAGGCCACAGCGACTGCATACTGACAGGCGATGACGATGCCGCAGACATCTTTACAAAGTGCATCGACAGTTCAGCTGTGTATGTTAATGCATCCACCCGCTTTACCGACGGCGGCGAATTCGGTCTCGGCTGTGAAATGGGAATTTCCACCCAGAAGCTTCACGCACGCGGCCCTATGGGTCTGCGCGAGCTGATGACCTATAAATACGTCATCCGAGGCGACGGACAGATACGCTGAAAGCATAAATAATAACCAAACCCTCTGACTAAGTCAGAGGGTTTAATGGTTAATATGATAGTTTTTATAAACAGTGTTGACTTTAACGCGGTAGAGTGATACCATGTTATCAGACTAATATGAGGTGATAATCATGACCAAACTCCATACCGAACAGATTGAACGGCTTTTTGAAGCCATTACAAAGATTGAAAACGAGGAGGAGTGCTTCGCATTTTTCGAAGACCTCTGCACCGTTAAGGAAATACAGGATATGTCTCAGCGGTTTGAAACCGCACTCATGCTCAAAGACGGCAAGAGCTATTCCGAGATAACTGCCGAGGTTGGCGTGAGCTCTGCGACAATCGGCCGCGTAAATAAGTGCCTCAACTACGGCACAGGCGGCTATGACAGCGTAATATCCAAGTTGGGAGAAGTATAATATGAACTTTGGCGATCTGATAATTAGAAATGATGAAAAGGCGCTGTTTTCCCTGCGCTCACTTTACCGCAGTTACGGCTATTCCCAGTTCAAGATGCGCAAGTTCGAGGAATACGAGCTCTACGTCAGAAACAAGGACTTTTTAATATCCGACAGCGTTATCACCTTTACCGATACAAATGGAAAGCTCATGGCACTCAAGCCCGACGTGACTCTTTCCATTATAAAGAACACCAAGGACATCCCCGGTGTTCAGAAGCTTTATTATAACGAGAATGTTTACCGAGTTTCAAACCGCACCCACGCATTTCAGGAGATTATGCAGGTCGGTCTTGAGTGCATGGGCGATGTTAATGCCGACTGCGTGCTCGAGGTGCTGACTCTTGCGGCGGAAAGTCTTAAGAGCATTTCCGAAATCTCCGTTCTTGATGTTTCCCACATGGGAATTATATCTGAGCTTCTTGATAAGAGCGGAGCATCCTGCGACGGCAGACAGAAGATGCTCAAATGCATCGGCGATAAGAACGTGCACGAGCTTGCCGCAGTATGCAAGGCAGACTTCGTTCCCGAGGAATATATTGAGCTTCTCAGAAAGTTAACACTGACCCGCGGAAAACCCTCCGAGGTTCTGACTGAGATAAAAGGCATGCTTCGCGGGCTCGTTTCCGACGAAGCCGTAAGCGAGCTTGAAGACTTAAGCACAGCACTTGAGAACAGCTCCTGCGGCGATATGGTGAGCATTGATTTTTCCCTCGTGAACGATATGAACTATTACAGCGGCATAGTCTTCAAGGGCTTTGTGAACGATATTCCCGAGAGCGTTCTTTCCGGCGGACAGTACGACAAGCTCATGAAGAAAATGGGCAGAACATCCTCCGCCGTGGGATTTGCGGTTTACCTCGATATGCTGGAGCGTATGGACGAGGCAGAGGAAAAGAACGAAGCCGATAAAACCATAAACATTGCACTCCCCAAGGGCAGACTGGGCGAAAATGTCTATGCCATGTTTGAAAAGGCAGGCTTTCCGTGCCCGTCAATAAAGGAAACAAACCGCAAGCTCATTTTTGAAAACGAGGAAGTCGGCGTTCGTTACTTCTGGGTAAAGCCCTCGGACGTTGCAATTTACGTTGAGCGCGGTGCGGCGGATATCGGTGTTGCAGGCAAGGATATTCTCCTTGAGTATGAGCCCGATGTCTACGAGCTTCTAGACCTGAATATCGGCAAGTGCCGCATGGCGGTTGCCGCTCCCGCAGATTTCAAGGACGATACACAAACGACGCTACGCGTTGCGACGAAGTTTGCCAATATTGCCCAGAGCTACTATTCCGCACAAGGCAGAGATATTGACATCATACACCTTAACGGCTCAATAGAGATTGCGCCAATCCTCGGACTATCCGACGTTATAGTCGATATAGTCGAAACGGGAACGACCCTCAAGGAGAATAATCTCGAAGTCAGAGAAACCGTTGTTCCCATAAGCGCAAGACTTATTGCGAACAAATCCAGCTCGAAGTTCAAGGGCGGGATTATTGAGAATATCGTGAAGAGCATGGCGGCTCAGACGGAGGCTTAAAGATGATAAAGATACTTAAATACGGCATTGATACCGACAAGGATATATTTAACCGCTTCACTCCCCAGTATGGCGTTGAAGACGTAGTTGCGGATATAATCGCAACTGTCCGCCGTGACGGCGACAAGGCGCTTTTCGATTACAATGAGAAGTTTGACGGCGCGAAGGTCGATGCTTTGCAGGTAAGCAAAGAGGAGATTGAATTTGCCCTCAATGATGTGAGCCCCGAGTTTGTTGAAATACTCAAAAAAGCGGCGGCGAACATCCGCAAATTCCACTCAAAGCAGGTGCGAAACAGCTTCATCATAAACGATGAGGACGGCATCGTAATCGGACAGAAGATTACGCCTATCGAAAAGGCGGGACTGTATGTTCCCGGCGGCACGGCACCCTATCCCTCCACTGTCTTGATGGATGCAATTCCCGCGAAGATTGCAGGCTGCTCCGAGCTTGTCATGGTAACACCGCCCGAAAAAAGCGGCAGAGTAAACTCTGCAATTCTGGCGGCGGCATACGTTGCGGGTGTTGATAAAATCTTCAAGGTCGGTGGCGCTCAGGCGATTGCCGCTCTTGCTTACGGCACGGAGAGCGTCCCCAAGGTTGAGAAGATTGTGGGGCCCGGCAACGCATACGTTACCGAAGCTAAAAAACAGGTCAACGGCGTTGTTTCCATCGACGTTATCGCAGGCCCCAGCGAGGTTCTCATGGTAGCCGACGGAAAGACAAACCCCAAGTTTGCGGCGGCGGATATGCTGGCTCAGGCAGAGCACGACAAAATGTCCACCGCGGTGCTCATAACCGATTCCGAGGAACTGGCAAAGGCTGTTCAGCTTGAGCTTGATAAGCAGCTCAGCGAGCTTCCGAGAAAGGAAATTGCAGGTGCATCAATCGAGCGCAACGGCAAGATTATCATCACCGACAGCATCGACACTGCGGTTATGATTGCAAACGAGATTGCACCCGAGCACCTTGAGCTCTGTCTTGATAATCCTTTTGACTATCTGGACAAGGTGAAAAACGCAGGCTCAATCTTCCTCGGCAGATATTGCCCCGAGCCTTTGGGCGATTACTACGGCGGCACAAACCACACCCTGCCCACAGGCGGAACGGCAAAGTTTGCAAGCCCGCTGTCCGTTGACGATTTTGTGAAAAAGAGCCAGTACACTTATTACACCCGCGATGCATTCAAGCGCGTTGCCGATGATATCGCGCTGTTTGCCGAGCAGGAGGAGCTGAAAGGCCACGCAAGAAGCTGCCTTATCAGATTTGAGGACGAAAAATGAGTCGATTTTTGAGCAAGAAGTTTTCTGCGCTGACTCCCTACACCCCGGGAGAACAGCCGCAGAACAGAAAATACATAAAACTGAACACAAACGAATCCCCGTTCCCGCCCTCGAAGAAAGCTGTTGAATATGCAAACAGGGAAGCGGAAAGGCTTCAGCTGTATTCAGACCCCGAGTGCAGAGCACTGACGGAAAAGCTTGCAGAAACTTTAGGCGTTAAACCGAGCGAGGTGCTACTCACAAACGGCTCGGACGAGATACTGAACTTCGCGTTCATGGCATTCTGCGACGAGAAAACGCCTGCGGCATTTCCCGATATTACCTATGGCTTTTACCCCGTTTTTGCTCAGCTTAACCGAGTGCCGTATGCAGAAATTCCGCTTAAGGATGACTTCACAATCGATGTTTCCGATTACTGCGGAATAGGGAAGACGATCTTCATCGCAAACCCCAATGCCCCCACGGGAATTGCGCTGAGCATCGGAGAGATTGAGGAGATACTGAAATCAAATCCCGACAACATCGTTGTAATCGATGAAGCGTATGTGGACTTCGGCGGGGAAAGCTGTGTGGGACTCATTAACAAGTACGATAACCTGCTTGTCACACAGACATTTTCAAAGTCCCGTTCGATGGCGGGTGCGCGCCTCGGCTTCGGAGTGGGATGTGCGGCGCTTATTCAGGACTTGAACACCATTAAATATTCCACCAACCCCTACAATGTAAACCGCATGACCATGGCGGCAGGTGTGGGAGTGCTTTCCGACGAGGAATATACCAAAGCCAATTGTAAGACAATCGAGGAAAACCGCGAGTTTACCGAGTCTGAGCTTAAGAGACTGGGCTTTGAGTGCCTCCCCTCAAAGGCGAATTTCATTTTCGCAAAGCACCCGACAGCGGACGGAAAAATGATATATGAAACGCTCAAGGAAAAAGGTATATTAATCCGCCACTTCGATAAGGAAAGAATATGCGAATATAACCGCATTACCATTGGCACGAAAGAGCAGATGCAGGCGCTTATTGCCGCATTGGAGGAAATACTATGAAGACTGCGAAAATAGAAAGAAAAACAGCCGAAACCGATATCGCTCTGGAGCTTAATCTTAACGGCACGGGTGCATCGGAGATTGACAGCGGATGCGGCTTTTTCGACCACATGCTGACCCTCTTTGCCAAGCACGGCAGATTTGATTTGAAGCTTAAGTGCAAGGGCGATACGGACGTGGATTTCCACCACTCCGCCGAGGATATCGGCATATGCCTCGGCCTTGCATTCAAGGAAGCGCTTGAGGATAAAAAGGGCATAAGCCGCTACGGCTTTATGCTTCTTCCCATGGACGAAGCACTTGTGCTCTCCGCCCTTGATTTTTCGGGACGCTGCTTCCTGAAATTTAATGTTCAGATGCCGACTCAGCGAGTGGGCGAGTTTGACACCGAGCTTGTTGAAGAGTTCTGGTGGGCATTCTGCCGCAATGCGGAATGCACCCTGCACATAAAAGAAATGGAGGGCTCAAACACCCACCACATCATCGAAGCAATATTCAAGGGCGTCGGCAGAAGCGTGCGTCAGGCGGTCAGCATTGACGAAGCCGCAAAGGACGAAATCCCCTCGACCAAAGGAGTTCTTTAAATGATAGCAATAGTAGATTACGGAGTGGGAAATCTGTTTTCCCTTAAAAGCTCCCTCGCCGCAATCGGCGCGGAAGCCATAGTCACAAAAGATGAAGCCCTCATCCGCAGTGCGGAGAAAATAATCCTGCCCGGTGTCGGCGCATTCGAGGATGCCATGAACAAGCTCAAAGCCTCAGGTCTTGCCGATGTTGTAAAGGATGAGGTTAAAAAGGGAAAGCCCCTTATGGGTATCTGCCTCGGCATGCAGATGCTTTTTGAAAAGAGCCTTGAATACGGCGAGCACGAGGGCTTGGGACTCATCCCCGGAGATGTCGTGCCTATCGGCGACGTTATTCCTGCGGATTTGAAAATCCCCCACATCGGCTGGAACGCACTTAAATTCAAGGGCGAAAATCCATTGTTTAAATACATTTCGGACGGCGACTGCGTATATTTTGTCCACTCCTACTATGCGGCAAAGTGCGACGATTACGTGACCGCCACGGCGGAGTACGGCGCTGAGCTCACCGCGGCAGTCCGCAACGGAAACGTTTACGGCTGTCAGTTCCACCCCGAAAAAAGCGGCAATGTCGGCCTTAACATTCTCCGAGCGTTCTGCGAAAGTCAGGTGGAGAAATGATAATTTATCCTGCGGTTGATTTGTATGACGGCAAGGCGGTGCGCCTTTTTAAAGGCGACTATTCGCAGATGACCGTTTACAGCGATAATCCCGTTTCCGTCGCCGAGGACTTCAAGGCGCAGGGCGCGAAGCGCGTACACCTTGTTGACCTTGAGGGGGCGAAAAACGGAACTACCCCCAATCTCGAAACCGTTCTTGCCATTAAGGAAAAGACTGGACTGTTTTGTGAGATAGGCGGCGGAATCAGAAGCATGGAAATTGTGTCCCGATACATTGACGCAGGACTTGATCGAGTAATACTCGGAACTGCGGCGGTCACCGATCCCGATTTTGCGGCACAGGCGGCGGCAAAATACGGCGAAAAAATTGCCGTCGGCGTTGATATCCGCGACGGCTTTGTTGCGGTCAAGGGCTGGACGGAAAAGACTGAGCTCGACGCATTTTCATTCTGCAAAAAGATGCAGGGCATGGGAATTAAAACCCTTATCTGCACAGATATTTCCCGTGACGGCGCAATGAGAGGTGCAAACCATGAGCTTTATAAAAAGCTTTCCGAAGAACTCAGCATGGACATTATCGCATCGGGCGGTGTTTCGGGAATGGACGATGTAAGAGCGCTTCGAGAACTTAATATCCACGGCGCAATAATCGGGAAGGCATACTACACCAAAGCTATTTCATTAAAGGAAGCAATAGAGGCGGCAATATGATTACAAAAAGAATTATCCCCTGCCTTGATGTTAAAAACGGCAGGGTTGTTAAAGGCGTAAACTTCGAGGGACTGAACGACGTTTCTTCTCCCGTTGAGCTTGCGAAATTTTACAGCGACAACGGCGCGGATGAGCTGGTGTTTTACGATATCACCGCATCCGCCGAGGGCAGAAGTCTGTTCACCGACATCCTCTGCGAGGTCGCAAGCACAATCTTCATCCCCCTGACAGTTGGCGGCGGCATAAGCTCAGTAGCCGACTTTGACCGCGTTTTAAAATGCGGCGCGGATAAGGTCAGCGTAAACTCGGGCGCAATCCGAAACCCTGACCTTGTATACGAGGCGGCAAAGCTTTACGGCGACCAGTGCGTTGTGCTGTCGGCAGACGTAAAGCGCGTTGACGGCGTGTTCCGCGTCTTTGCCAAGGGCGGCCGGGAGAATACCGGGCTGGAGGCCATCGAGTGGATCAAACGCTGTGTCGGCAACGGCGCTGGTGAGGTCGTTCTCAACTCCATCGACACCGACGGCGTGAAGCAGGGCTTCGATCTGGAAATGCTGGACGCCGTGTGTCAGGCCGTCCATGTGCCGGTGATCGCCTCCGGCGGCGCCGGAAAGATCGAGGACTTTCTGACCCTGTTTCGGACGCTGCCGGGCGTGGATGCAGGGCTGGCGGCTTCCATCTTCCACTTCGGCGAGGTGGAGATTCCCGAGCTTAAAAAGCTTCTTAATGACAATGACATTGCTGTTCGCATGTGAGGTGTATTATGATAAACATTAGTGAACTTAAATTTGACGAAAAGGGTCTTATCCCCGCAA
>JAZLFI010000191.1:0-8589 GCA_045615725.1 Oscillospiraceae bacterium | reverse complement strand
TCAGGCTGAAAAGCTTTACGAAAAAGCTTTGGAATATGCCGCGCCGTCGGAAAGCTCTACCGTGCTGGATATGTACTGCGGAGCGGGAACGATAAGCCTTTATCTTGCCCGAAAGGCAGGCAGGGTAATCGGCGCGGAGATAATCCCCGAAGCCATTGAAAATGCAAAGAAAAACTCCGACAATAACGGCATAAAAAACGCCGAGTTTATCTGCGCCGACGCATCCGAGGCGGCGGAGAATTTTCTCAGAAACGGAATTTCGCCCGAGGTGGTCGTGACAGACCCGCCACGCAAGGGAATGAGCGAGGACGCAATCAGGGCAATCTGCGGCATGAAGCCAGACAGAGTGGTCTATGTTTCCTGCAATCCCGCAACCCTTGCCCGCGATATCGCGGTGTTTGCAAGCCTTGGCTATGAGCTTAAGGAAGCCACCGCAGTGGACATGTTCCCGAGAACTTCACACGTTGAGAGCGTGGCATTGATGGCGAGAGGTTAAGTGTAATGAACGAAAAGAATATTAATTCTGCTGTTGAAATAAGCAAAAGGGATCTGCGTAAAGCCCAAACAGTAGAAATAATGGAGCGGACAGGCTGGGATAAACACAAGGCACACAAAGCATACCGCAAGGCATACAAGGACCACGGTATCGGTTATGCCGACTATATCAGCTATAAATTCTACGAAATTCCCGAAGAAGAGCACGGCAAAAAGTGGAAGAAAATTCAGAAAGCAAAGGAAAAAGAAGTACGCGAAAAAGAATTCATCAGCATTTGGGAGAGTAACGGCAGAAAACTGACCAAAAAGGCTGTCTGCACCGTTCTGGATATTCCTTTTGACGGGGAAGACGAAACATATACAGAGCTGAGATATGTGAAGAAAATAGCGCGGGGCGGTCTGTTTGCAATGGACGTCAAAAAATCTGATGACGATGAAAGCAGGCTGGATGACAGAACCCTGAAGAAAGCAAAATTCGCTATGGATAATGGCACAAAGCGAATTCTGTGTTCTGAACAGATTGAAGACTATCCCTGCCTTATTGTGCCCGAAAAAAGCGCATACGACAATGTCCTTGCAATTATCGAGCCAGTCCGAAAGCAGTTTGATTATACTGTCATTGAGATTACAGGAAGCTACGGAAAAACCACCACTTCCTCGTTTATAGAAGATATGTTGAAAACCAAATACAGAGTGTTTGGTCAATCCAGCAAGAATGCGAATATATTGCCTCAGGCGGTATACAGAATCTTCAGAGCTAAAAAGAATTGCGAGTTTTATATACAGGAAGCGTCGGAAGCACCGCTGTTCGGAGTTCCCGGATCTATCTCCCGAATCGTTTTGCCCAGAATTTCCGTAATAACCAATGTAGGCAGTTCACATATAGGAAAAATGGGCTCTAAAGAAAGAATTATGGAGTCATGTCTTAGCGTTCAGGAAGGCATGCCGTCCGATGGCGTGCTGGTACTTAACGGTGACGACGAGATGCTCAGAACCGTGGAGTCTGACCATAAAATTGTGTACTACGGATATGAGAACGAAGATGTGGACTATTTTGCCACTAATATCCGCGAGACAGAAGAAGGCATTATGTTTGATGTAGTCAATGACGGAGAAGTTACACCCGTGACTCTGCACTGTTTCGGTATGCATAATGTTCAGAATGCAGTTGGTGCTTTCGCAGTAGGCAGGCTTGCGGGAATGACTGCAGAAGAAGCGGCAGCAGGCTTGGGAGAATACAGACCGAAGGGTATCAGACAAAACCTGGTCAGCAGTAACGGATACAACTTCTATCTGGATTGCTACAATGCATCAGAGGAAGCTATGAAGAGCACTATGGATACCGTCGCTACGATAGCGATAGCACCCGGCGGACATCGTATTGCCGTACTGGCAGATATTATGGAGCTGGGCGATAAGGCGGAGGAACTTCACCGCTCGGTTGGACGTTATGTGTGCAATTCCAATATAGAAACTCTGATTTGCTATGGCGAGAACTCGAAATTCATAGCTCAGGAGGCAGAGAAAAATCCTGCGATTAAGGTTCTGCACATGGACTCCCATCAGGAAATTATTGACTATCTGAAAGAAAACGCAACAGATAAGGATTTGATACTGCTGAAGGGCAGCAACGCTATGGAGCTGCAGAACGTATTTGAAGGTCTCGGCGGAGAGATATAAACTGCATGTATCTGCGCTAAATAATATGGCGGCAAAAATGATTGCCATGACTGAAGAAATTCTGGAGGTTAAGCCTGATGAATGAAAAGAATGTTAATCCTACTAATGAAATGAGTAAAAGAGATCTGCGCAAAGCGCAGACAGCAGAGGTAATGGAGCTGACAGGCTGGGACAAACACAAGGCACATAAAGCATACCGCAAGGCATACAAGGACCACGGTATCGGTTATGCCGACTATATCAGCTATAAATTCTACGAAATCCCCGAGGAAGAACACGGCAAAAAGTGGAAGAAAATTCAGAAAGCAAAGGAAAAAGAAGCACGCGAAAGAGAATTCGTCAGCATCTGGGAGAGTAACGGCAGGAAACTGACCAAAAAGGCTGTTTGCACCGTTCTGGATATTCCTTTTGACGGGGAAGACGAAACATATACAGATTTGAGATATACCAAGAAAGTAGTGCCCGGCTGCCTGTTTGCAATGAACATTAACAAATCCGAAAAAGACCCGAGCAAACTGGATGATAAATCACTGAAGCAGGCAAAAAACGCTATTAAAAACGGTGCAAAGCGAATCCTGTGCTCGGAACAGATTGAAGATTATCCCTGCCTTATTGTGCCTGAGAAAAGCGCATACGACGATACCCTTGCAATTCTCAAGCCGATCCGAAAGCAGTATGATTTTACTGCCGTAGAGATCACGGGAAGCTACGGAAAAACTACCACATCCACGCTTATACAGGAAATGCTTAACACCAAATACAAGTTGTTTGGCCATGACGGAAGGAATACGAACACATTACCTCAGGCGGTATACAGACTCTTCAAAGTCGAAAAGGATTGCGAGTATTATGTGCAGGAGGCTTCTGAAGCACCGGCATTCGGAGTTCCCGGTTCTATCTCCCGAATTGTTTTGCCCAAAATCGCCTTAATTACCAATATCGGCAATTCGCATATAGAGACAATGGGCTCTCAGGAAAAAATCATGGAATCATGTCTGAGCCTACAGAAAGGCATGCCGGATGATGGCGTGCTGGTGCTTAACGGTGACGACAAGATGCTCAGAACCGTGGAGTCTGACCATAAAATTGTGTACTACGGATATGAGAACGAAGATGTGGACTATTTTGCCACTAATATCCGCGAGACAGAAGAAGGCATTATGTTTGATGTAGTCAATGACGGAGAAGTAACACCCGTAACTCTGCATTGCCTCGGCGTACATAATGTTCAGAATGCAGTTGGCGCTTTCGCAGTAGGCAGGCTTGCGGGAATGACTGCAGAAGAAGCGGCAGCAGGCTTGGGAGAATACAGGCCCCAGGGCATCAGACAAAACCTGGTCAGCAGCAAAGGATATAATTTCTATCTTGATTGCTACAATGCATCAGAAGAATCCATGAAGAGTTCTATGGACACCGTTGCTTCAATAGCAGTAGCACCCGGCGGACATCGTATTGCCGTACTGGCAGATATTATGGAGCTGGGCGATAAGGCGGAAGAACTTCATCGCTCGGTTGGACGTTATGTGTGCAATTCCAATATAGAAACTCTGATTTGCTATGGCGAAAACTCGAAATTCATAGCTCAGGAGGCAGAGAAAAATCCTGCGATTAAGGTTCTGCACATGGAATCCCATCAGGAAATTATTGACTATCTGAAAGAAAACGCAACAGATAAGGATTTAATACTGCTGAAGGGCAGCAACGCTATGGAACTGCAGAATGTGTTTGAAGGCCTCTGCGGAGAGAAACACCCGGAAAAGCCTTACGGTACAAAGATTTCAAGCATCACCAAAGCGGGAATTGAATTCTATTGGAAAAAGCTTGAGATAGCAAGCGGCTATGAAATTTTCCGTTCATACGAAGAGGAAGGACCTTTTGAGAAGATTGCTGAAATTGAAAAGCGCTCAATAGGCACATATATTGATTCCGAATTTGATCACAGCAAACGGAAAGTATACTATACGCTTCGCAGTTTCCTTGTAAATGATGACGGCGAGCGCACATACAGCGAGATGCTGCCCCCGAAAGAAGCTGCATATCGTGATGAAA
This sequence comes from Oscillospiraceae bacterium, assembly GCA_045615725.1. Lineage (GTDB taxonomy): Bacteria > Bacillota > Clostridia > Oscillospirales > Oscillospiraceae > F23-B02. The sequence continues at coordinate 4,365 of JAZLFI010000191.1, read as the reverse complement.
TGACAATAGAAAGAGAAGCAACGTATCTTTACTCCGGAACAAGCCGCAATATCCGCTCGTTCGCAGGGTGGGGCGAGCCGGAAAACGTTGAATGGACATCAAGTAACGAAGAGGTCGCAACAATAGATCAGGACGGCAATATTACAGCAGTTGCCACCGGCGAATCTACCATAATCTGCACCGATTCCGATACAGGCAATAGCTGCACCGGCAAGGTCGTTGTAAACCGCGCCGCATGCGAACCGCTGACTCCGCCGCAGTCACGCTTTGAGTACTGCGAAGAAACAGGATTCTGGAAAAATAATAGTTCCGAAAAGCAGAATGATGCTGTGATTCTTATGGTAGGCGACATGATGTGCGGGAAAAAGCAGATGTCAACTCAGTACACTGAGAGCGAGGGCTGGAATTTTAACGACAGCTTTACTTTTGTCAGAGATTTTACATCTGAAGCAGACTTTTCCGTCGGCAATCTGGAAACCTTACTGGCAGCAGGCTGGCCGTATATGACGGAAGAAACATATATAAACAACATGAATAACTGCAACGCAACATCACGTTACCTTGACGCGGTGAAGTACGGTGGCTTTGATGCAGTGGTAATGGCAAACAACCATAACTGTGACGGCGGAATACGGGCACTGAATGAAACCATTGAACAGGTCGATAAGTATAAGTTTATTCGTACGGGCGTGTTCTGCGATGCGGATGAAGACCGCTTCTTCATAGCAGATGTCAACGGAATAAAAGTCGGATTCCTGTCCTATATATCAAAGCATACGGGCTTTAACGGAAAAGACCAGAGCTGGTCGCAGGAAGAAAAAGACCGCTTCCTTCATATATTCTCGGAGAAAACCGCTAAGAATGATATTTCCGCATGTAAAGCGGCAGGCGCCGAATATGTGATTGTTTATATGCACTGGGGATATAAGAATTATCGCAAGCCTGTGGATAAACAGCTGGAAGAGGCTCGCATAGTGGCTGACGCAGGGGCTGACTATATTGTAGGTTCCAATCCGCACACTGTTCAGCCATATGATCTTATTACGGCCGAAGACGGGCGCGAGGTGCCCTGCTTCTATTCGGTGGGTAATTTCCAGTCGGTTATGAAGCAGATAATCGAGAACCGTGATTCCGTTGTTGTAAGAATTCGCCTGAAAAAGGATGAAAACGGCAGAGTTTGGCTGGAAGAGAACGGCTATATACCGTGTTATACATTCAATCAGTGCAAGGAAAGCCGTTGGGCACCTGTTTCTGTCGGAAAGCGATACCACACCGGACTTAAAAAGAAAACTACTCCGGTGTCATATGAAAGAACTGTTAAGACCATAGGTGACAAAATAGACGCAATCTGAGCGTTGGCGCTTAAAAAGAATATGACTGAAAGAGAAGAAAAATTTGAAAAGATGCTGAACGATGTGCGCCAAAACTATGCGGACACCGTTGAGCGTATGGAAGAACTCAAAGCCGAGGGCAAGACGAAAAGCGCCACCTTCCGTCAGCTTATGGGTGACAAGATATTCTATCAGAATCTGCTGTCGCTGTATAAGATTTACGGACTGACCGTGGAGTGAAACCATGAAAGATTTAAACGTAATTGAAAAGACAGTACATATAACAAAGGGCGACATGGACTGCATCATATTCGGCTCGGGCGATAAAGCCCTTGTTATAATCGCGGGCATGAGCATGACGGGACTGGCGGGGCTTGCAGGCCCCGTATCCGAGGCATATTCCATGTTTGCCGAGGAATACACAGTCTATCTTTTCGACAGACTCAAGGTTCTGCCCGAGGGATATTCAATCCGCGAAATGGCGGGGGACGTCGCCGAAACCATGAACGCTCTCGGCATTAAAAACGCCGACATTATGGGCAATTCTCAGGGCGGCATGATAGCTCAGTATATTGCTATTGACCACCCCGAGCTTGTGCATTCACTGGTGCTCAGTTCAACTGTCTGCTGTCTTGACGAAGTGGGCAGAGAGGTCATCGGAAGATGGGCAGAGCTTGCAAAAAATAAGGACGGCAGGGGGATATACCGTGAGTTTTTCGAAAAGGTTTATGCCAAACCCGACATGAAGCTTCTCGAGATGCTTGAAAATACGGCAACGGACTCACAGTGCGAGCGCTATGAAATTATGGCGCGGTCATGCCTCGATTTTGACTGCCGCGATGAAATCGGAAAAATCACCTGCCCCGTAATTGTCATCGGCTCTGTCTATGACAGCGTTATGGGCTCGAAGATATCCGAGACCCTTGCAAAACAGCTTAGCTGCGAGGTTTATGTGTACCGCAACCCGGAATTCGGCCACGCGGTCTGCGACGAAGCACCCGATTTTAAACAGAGAATGATGGACTTTTTCCATTCGCTTGATTATTAGTACACAGGGAGATAAGGGAAATGACACTCAGCTACGAACAGGAAAGAAAGCTTGTTAAAGGCATACTCATGGCCGCGGAATTCACCGAGGAAGAGGCGGACACAATAGGCAAGGTGATTACCCATTCCGACTTCACGGGAGTTTACTCCCACGGCCTTTCAAGACTCTGCCGCTATCTGCGTCAGATTAAGGTTGGCGTTCTTAACAACAAGGCGGAGTTTAAAAAAGTTCTCGACGACGAGGCAGTCCTCGTATTCGACGGCGATAACGGCTCGGGCATTGTAAGCCTTAACCGCGCATACGACGAAGCCCTTGAGAAAGCAAAGAAATTCGGCATTTCCTTTGCAACGGGCCGCCACAACGCAAACATCGGCTGCGGCTCATACTATGGCTGGCGCGCGGCTGAGGACGACATGATCGCAATCGTGGGATGCAACACCTATGCATTCACATCACCCTTCGGCGGTGCGGACAGACTCATCGGCACAAATCCCATTGTTTTTGCCGTTCCCACAGAGAACGAATATCCCCTTGCACTTGATATCTCCACCACCTGCGTTGCCATGGGCAAAATTCAGGCATTCGAGCGCGAGGGCAAGGAGATACCTTCGGAGTGGGCAAAGGACTATAACGGCAATCCCACCACAAACCCTGCCGAGGCATTCTCCCTTTCGCCTATCGCAGGCCACAAGGGCTACGGCCTTGCCGTCATGGTTGATATGCTCAGCACCATGCTCAGCGGCGCCTGCTACGGCACGGACATCGGCCTGTTCTCCAAGCTTGAGAAGGAAAACACGGGATTCTTTATCATCATGATTGACCCGTCCAAATTCATGCCCATTGACGAGTTTAAGAAAAACACCGACAGATACATACGCATGATGAAGGATAGCCGCAAGGCTGAGGGCGTTGAAGAGATTTTTATGCCCGGCGAGATTGAATTCAAGAAGTTTAAGGAAAATAAGGAGAAGGGTATGAGCTTCAGCGAAGCTCTCGAAAAGGAAGTGACCGAGCTTTCAATCGAGCTCGGCGCAATAGAAGAGAGCGCGAGCTTTGAGATGCTCGTTAAGAAGTTCGATAAATAAGCCATGAAATTTAAAAGCACACTTATTGTTGTCAGGGACATTGAACGTTCGAGAAAATTCTATGAGGATTTGTTCGGACTGAGAATGCTTCAGGACAACGACGGGAATATGATACTGTCCGAGGGCATTGTTCTGCAGGATGAAGCCATATGGAAGAAATTCATCGGCAGGGAAGTTACCCCCGAAAGCAATGCCAGCGAGCTGTATTTTGAAGAGCGGGACATAGAGGGCTTTGTGAAAAAGCTTGAGGAATACTATCCCGAAGTTGAGTATGTTAACCGCCTTATGATCCACTCATGGGGACAGACTGTGGTGCGGTTTTATGACCCCGACGGAAACCTTATTGAAGTCGGGACACCGATGTGAGATAATGTAAAAAAGCCATGACAGGAGAGCTGATTATGACTGACAATATAATGAACGGATACAAAAGCTTTGCCGCCCTTATTTACGTTACCGACACGGAAGAAGATGCGGTTATGCGCATGTATGACTGGAAAGAACTTCGCTTTGAGGGCGACAGCCAGCTATACTACGAAGCAGACTTCACCAAAAACGGTATGAAAATCATTGCGGCGAGGCAGGATGAAATGGGTATGACCGCATCCGCAACGCTGACCATGAAGCTTATAGAGCATTTCAGACCGAAGTATGTTATCATGCCCGGAATTGCCGCAGGTGCCCTTGAGGAAAGCGGCAACTCCCAGATGTACGGCGACGTAATTCTAGCGAACATGATATGGAACTATTCAAACGGAAAGTACGTCTCAAAGGACAAGGCATCCATCGTGTTCGGCGAGGTGGGTTTCCTGCCCAGACCCACGGTGGTCAACGCTGACCCCGAGCTTATCCCGTATTTTGAGAAAGCCGTTAATTCCGAGCACAACGAAACCCACGTTCA
>JAZLFI010000190.1:0-12695 GCA_045615725.1 Oscillospiraceae bacterium | reverse complement strand
ATTCTGGTAGTAACCCACGAAAAAGAACTGGTCAATGCGTTCTCCAAGCGTGTAATCGCTATCGACGGCGGTCACCTGATCAGTGACGGAATGGATGGGTATTACAGCTATGAGATTGAATAGATACGGATATCTGATAGGTGAAGGCTTCCGCAATATATTTACACACAGATTTATGTCCTTCGCTTCTATCACAATAATTATGGCCTGCCTTATCGTAATGGGCAGCTTCACACTTCTCGATATTAACATCAGCAATATTATCGACGATATCGGTGAGCAGAATCAGATTCTCGCCTATGTTGACGAGGATATGGACGCTCAGGAAGCATCCGCAAAGCTTCAGACCAAGATTGAGGCCATTGATAACGTCGCAAGCGTTGAGTTTATGAGCCGCAGTCAGGCAAGAGAAAACTTCATGGAAAAGTATGATGACCACCTAATGGAAGGCATCGACGACGAAGTTTTCCGCCATCGTTTCGTTATCCAGCTCACCGACCTGAGCCTCATGTCCCAGACCAGAGATGAGATAAGCCAGATAAGCGGTATCGTCAAGGTCAATGCACCTCTTGACTATGCAGATAAGTTCGTTTCCGTACGCAATATTATCAGCGTAGTATCGCTTGCCCTTATCATTGTTCTCGTTCTGGTATCTCTCTTCATTATGTCCAATACCATTAAGCTGGCAACCTTCGGACGCAGAGAAGAGATTGCCATTATGAAAATGGTCGGTGCATCCAACAGCTTCATACGCTGCCCCTTCGTTGTCGAAGGTCTTATCCTCGGAATTGTCGGCGGCGGACTTGCATTCCTTGCGCAGTTTGGACTTTATAAAGCCCTTGAGAACAAAATCAGCACAAGCCTTGCGGCATCATTCATCAATGTTGTCCCCTTCGGCGAACTCTGGCCTCTTGTTCTCGGCGCATTCCTGATAATCGGTGTTCTCGTCGGTGCAGTCGGCGGTGTCATTGCTATCAGAAATTATCTTAAGGTCTGAGGAATTTAACTGTGAAGCATAATAAAACTGTAATTTCCATTATAGCCGTTATTCTGGCGGTGCTTATGGTATTCGGCCTTCTGGTTTCAATAATTCCCTATGTTCTGGCAGATGAATACGTGCCCGAAGAGGAAAACTGCACATCCGAATACATAATATCGGACAGCGCCGAATTAAGCGCATAAGCATAAGCAATAATAATTGACTGGCAGTCATTTTAAGACTGCCAGTCAATTGTGGTGTTAAATAGAGTTTGTTACTTAAGGAGTGAGCGCCTTGAAGAAAATATCAAGACCTGCATTCAACAAAAAAATCGGCCCGTCGAGTTATATAATAATCTGCGTTGCCCTGGTAATAGCGGCAATAATCGCAACCTATCTTATTACAATCGGCGGCTTCGGTTCCAAAGAGGCATATAAGAACGCCAAAAAGTATATGGAGATTGAAAGCGTCATCGAAAATAACTATATCGGCGATGTCAGCGAGGATGAACTCCGCAACGGTGCCGCCGCCGCAATGGTGCGTTCTCTCGGCGACAAGTGGAGTTATTACATGACCGCCGACGAGTATGAGGCATACAAGCTTTCGGCATCCAATGAGTATGCGGGAATAGGCGCTACTGTTCAGCTTGACGAAGACGGCAGATTTGTAATTACAGCCGTCCAGGCGGGAACACCTGCGGAAGAAGCAGGCCTCGAGGAAGGTCAGTATCTGATCTCCGTAGACGGGCAGGAAATAAAGGGTATGTCCCTCAGTGATGTCAGCACGCTCATCAGATCAAAGCTCAATACCGATTTCAAGCTCGGCATTGAGAATCAGAAGGGCAGTGAGTCTACAATCACAATCGCCTGCAAGAAGATTTATAAAACTGCTGTTTCCAGCAAACTAATTAATGGCAATATCGGCTATATCAAAATAGCCAATTTTGAAGCAGGCTCAAGCGCGGATACAATCAGCGCAATCGAGTCGCTGCTGTCCATCGGCGCAACGAGGTTTGTTTTCGATCTGCGCGATAATCCCGGCGGACTTCTCAGCGAACTCATGTCCCTGCTTGACTATATTCTCCCCGAGGGCGATCTTTTCGTCAGCATTGACCGAAGCGGTAATGAAACCGTAACAAGCTCCGATAAGGTCTGTCTGAAGTACAATATCTGTGTTCTTGTTAATGAGAACACTTACAGCGCGGCAGAATTCTTTGCCGCCGCAATTCAGGAATATCAGTGGGGCAGTGTTGTCGGCATGCAGACAACGGGCAAGGCGAGAAGCCAGATAACCATTGAGCTTTCTGACGGAAGTGCAGTGCATATTTCAACTAACAAGTATCTCACACCTCACCATACTGACCTTGCAGAAGTTGGCGGCGTTATTCCCGATTATGTGGTGTCCAACGAAATAAAGGAACCTCCCAAGTCTGAAGATGATGAGGGCGACAGCGAGGATACCGAAAACGAGGACAGCGGCGAAGAAAAGCAGGAAGGTGAAGACGGCAAGGAAAAAGAAGACGAGGAAGAGAAAATTGTCGATCCTCAGCTTGAAAAGGCCATTGAGGTCTTAGGTTGACATTGCCGCAAATAATCACTATAATGTTAGCGCTTGAATTTTAAGAACAATAAAGATTTTAAATAAAAGGAGACCGTAAAATGGCTACCGACAGCAGATTTAAAATGAGTCAGGAGCGCCTTGATGCTCTGAAAGCAGAACTCCAGTATCTTGAAACCGATAAGGCAAAGGAAGTTGCCGAGCAGATTAAGGAAGCGCGCAGCTTCGGCGACCTTTCCGAGAACAGCGAATACGATGAAGCAAAGTCCGAGCAGGGCAAGCTCTATTCCAAGATTGCAGAGATAAAGAACCTCATTGAAAACGCAGAAATTGTTGAGAAGGTTGATGCAAATCTCAGCAAGGGCGCAGTAACCCTCGGAAGCACCGTCAAGGTCCGTGATATGGACGAAGGCTTTGAAGAGGAATATACAATCGTCGGTTCTCAGGAAGCAAACCCCATGATGGGTCGCGTTTCCGATGACTCCCCCTTCGGCAGAGCACTTTACGGCCACGTTGTCGGCGATAAAGTCAAGGTCGATGCTCCCGAATGTGAGCTTCACTTTGAGATTCTCTCTGTTGAAAACAAGTAATTTGGAGATTAATACTTATGGAAGAGATAAAGAAGACCGAAGCAGCACCCGAGCAGGAGCTAAGCGAGATTTTGCAGATTCGCCGCGATAAGCTCAAGGGCCTGCAGGAAGAGGGAAGAGACCCCTTCCAGAAAACACGTTTTGTAAGAAGCGCATACTCTGCCGAGATTAAGGCAGATTACGATAACTTTGAGGAAAAGACCGTTCAGGTCGCAGGACGTATCATGTCCAAGCGCGGAATGGGCAAGGCAATCTTCTGCCACATCAAGGACGACCGCGGCCAGATTCAGCTTTACATCCGCAAGGACGCAGTCACCGAGCAGGAATTTGCCGATTTCCGCAAGTACGATATCGGCGATATCATCGGCGTATCCGGCTATGTTTTCAAGACAAAGACCGAGGAAATCTCCGTTCATGTTGAGTCCGTCGTTCTCCTCTCCAAGAGCCTCAGACCTCTGCCTGAGAAGTTCCACGGCATGACCAATACCGAGCTCAAGTACCGCCAGCGCTATGTTGACCTTATCATGAGCGAGGACAGCCGCCGCAACTTTGAGATTCGCTCCAAGTTCATAAGCTATGTCCGCTCATTCCTTGACGGACGCGGCTATATGGAGGTTGAAACTCCCGTTCTCAACACCATCTCGGGCGGCGCAACCGCACGTCCTTTCATCACCCACCACAATACCCTTGATATCAATATGTATCTGCGCATCGCCACCGAGCTTAACCTGAAGCGCCTTATCGTCGGCGGCATCGAGCGCGTTTACGAAATCGGACGCATCTTCCGCAACGAGGGTATGGATACCAAGCATAACCCCGAGTTCACTACCGTTGAGCTTTACCAGTCCTATGCAGACTTCAACGACATGATGGATCTGTTTGAGGACCTGCTCTCCGGCGCCGCACGCGACATTCTCGGTACCTATAACGTAACATGGCAGGACCAGGAAATCGACCTGACTCCCGGCTGGGAGCGTCTGACCATGGCAGAAGCGGTCAAGAGATATCTCGGCGTTGACTTCATGGCAATCGAGGGCGACGAAGCCGCAGTCGAGGCCGCAAAGTCTGTCGGCGTTGACATGGAAAAGGTTGAGCCCACCTGGGGACATGCACTGTATGAGTGTTTCGACCAGAAGGTCGAGGAAAAGCTTATTCAGCCCACCTTTATTACCATGCACCCCGTCGATGTTTCTCCTCTTGCAAAGAGAAGCCCCAAAGACCCCAGACTCACCGAGCGCTTTGAGCTCTTCATCTGCCACAGTGAAATGGGCAACGCATTCTCCGAACTCAATGACCCCATCGACCAGAAGCAGCGCTTCTTAAAGCAGGTTGAGCTTCGCGCAAAGGGCGATGACGAAGCGGGCATGATGGACGACGATTTCATCAATGCGCTTGAGTACGGCATGCCTCCCACGGGCGGCCTCGGCATTGGCAGTGACCGCTGCGTAATGCTCCTCACCGGTGCAAACTCCATCCGCGACGTAATATTGTTTCCCACTATGAAACCGATTGAATAATTCAATTATATTTAGAAAAAAATGTTAAAAGCTCCTATCCGGCTGGATAGGAGCTTTGGTTTTTTGCGCCGAATCAACCGTGTATGGTATTAACAATTGACGAATCAGGCAGATATTACAAAAAATTTTTGCCGCGCATTGATAATAGACAAATTATTTACTTGTAAAAGTTTTCATATGTGGTATAATCTACACTGTATAAAGGTAAGCATATTGGCGATTATGCAATTTTTGGAATTTATCATTTTGTAACACAGTCCCAAAAGCTATGGACATATCAGATAGAAGAGGTAGTAAGAGATGAAAATCGGAGTTGTTGGATTTGCCGTAGTTATCACGGCTGAAGCTGGCGGAATGTTGCTTGAACTTGCTAACAAGTAAGCCGGAAGGAGGTAAGGTACTAAAATGGATTCAACTAATATGAATGAAAACAAAAAAATCAGATTTGGTGCTATTCTTCTGGCATTAATTATTGCTGTTTCACCGTTAACTGCGACTGCCGCATATGCAGATAATGACGATGATGTCGACAAAACCGAAAGCACTGAGATAGCCGAAAATATCGATGGAACCGAAAACAACCGGATTCCCAATGATGAGGAATCGGCAGAGCCCGAAGAACCTACGGAACCGGCAGAACCCGAAGTACCCGCGGAACCGGATGAACCCGAAGAGCCCGCGGAACCCGAGAAATTCGGATTGACTGAAGAAGACGGTAAGTTCTATTATTATCTCGAGGATGGAACCCTTTTCAAAGACGGATATAAAGAAGTCGATGTTGACGGCGTAACTCAGTACTACTACTTCACTGAAGACGGAAGCGCTTTTACCGGCGGATATAAAGCAGTTACGATTGACGGCAAGAAGTGCTATTTCTATTTCCGGAGTAACGGAAGAGCCTATAAGAACGGATACAAGATAATTGTTAATGAAGACGGCTCGCATGATTATTGCTTTTTGCAGAGCAATGGTCAGGCTTACACCAAAGGCCTCAAGAGTGTAGAAATAGGTGGAAAAACATACTATTTTTACTTCCAGTCTAATGGTAAAGCGTTTAAAAGCGGTGTTAAGACAGTAACCTTAGATTCAGGAAAAGCCTATTACTATTTCCAGAGTAACGGAAGAGCCTATAAGAACGGATACAAGATAATTGTTAATAAAGACGGCTCGCATGACTATTACTTTTTCCAGAGTAATGGTCAGGCTTACACCAAAGGCCTCAAGAGCGTTGAAATAGGTGGTAAAACATACTATTTTTACTTCCAGACTAATGGTAAAGCGTTTAAAAGCGGTCTTAAGACAATAAAGGTTGGCTCAAGCTCATATAAATATTACTTCAGATCCAGCGGACGCGCATACACATCAGGCTGGAAGGCAATCGACGGTACTAAACATTACTTCAAGTCAAATGGCAGAATGATGACAAATGTCCAGTGGAGCAGCACATTCAATGCCATGCTTGACAAGGCGCAGAAGTACACAAGCCCGACAAAATACCTTGTTCTGGTGAATATAAAATCGTGCAGGACCGGCGTATATATTAAAGATGGCGACAAATGGGCATGTGAGCTTTACTGTAAATGCACAACCGGCGCGTCGGATACGCCTACCCCCAGCGGTACATATAATATCGGTTACCGAGGAACTTATTTTGATTCCGGCCAGGCAAGATGCTTCTACTATACACAGATCCACGGAGGCTATTTGTTCCATTCGGTGCTTTATTACCAGACCACCAAAAATCCTGATAAGGCAAAACTTATGGACGGAACACTTGGCGCTCATGCATCTCACGGCTGTGTGAGACTGAAAATGGAAAACGCAAAGTGGATTTATGACAATATCCCGAAAAATACAACCGTTATAACCTATAAAAAATAACTTTAAAAGCCTTTACCGATTTCGGTAAAGGCTTTTAAAGTTATATGTTGCTGAATTCGAGAAAACTCTTCGTTCTTTCGTCATTGGGGGAGGAAAGAATATCCTCTGCGGTGCCGTATTCAACAAGCTCGCCGCCGCTCAGGAACAGAACATAGTCGGCAAGGCGCCTTGCCTGACTGAGCGAGTGGGTGATAAGTAAAACAGCACAGCCGTTTTTCTCGCGGTATTCCTTGATTAGCTTTTCCGCAAGTAGAGTGGATTCCATATCCATGGCCGCCGTTGGCTCATCGAGGATGAGAAAGTCATAGTCGTTCATAAAAAGCCTTGCCAGCGCCATTTTTGCGGTTTCGCCGCCAGACAGCTTCTTGGCCTTGGCCTCTGCAAGAGACTCAATTCTAAGCGCATCCATGATTTCCTTTTCACGCTTGTCGGAGTCCTTGCCGCTGTTGATACGCAGGTTTTTCCTCATACTCATTTTGAATGCGTAGCTTTTCTGAGGCATGTAGCCGATGCGCATAGCGGGGCATTTAATATAGCCGCCGTCGGCCTTGACTGTTCCCGAAATAAGCTTGGCAAGGGTTGACTTGCCGCAGCCGTTTGCTCCGATTACGGCGTATATCTTGCCGTCTTTAAGTTCGAGTTCGGAAATACTCAATGCCGTTTTGCCTTCGTAAGTTTTCTTTAGGTCTTTAAATATCATGCGTCCGGCCTCCCCTGCATAAGAGATACAACAATGTTGATCGCAAGCGAAGCCGCCAGCAGTATTATGCCGAGGGCAAGAGCGGTTGTGAAGTTGCCCATGTTGGTGAAGTTCATGATAGCGGTGGTCATGACGTTCGTCTTGTATGCAATTGCGCCGCCCACCATGGAAACAGCACCGACCTCAGCCAGAGCGCGGCTGAGTGCCATGAGATATGTGGATACTATCTGATATCTGCTCTCGTTTATAAGCAGACCGAGAGTCTTGAGCTTTCCGATACCGAGACCGTGGGTGGTTTCGCGGATATCGGGATAGATGGATGAAACGAAGGGCTCCATCATACCTATTACAATAGGAGTAATGAGAATAATCTGGGCGATAACCATGCCTTTAACCGTGTAAAGAAGCTTGAGATGGCGGAGAGGACCGACGCCGCAGAACATTAGGTAACACAAAAGACCGCAGACAACAGGGGGGAGCCCCATGAGTGTGCGGTTAATAACTACCAATATTCTTTTTCCGGGGAATGAGCCGCTTCCGAATAATACTCCAAATGGCACTCCGATAAGGAGTGCCATAATGGAGCTTGAAAGGCTCATTCTGAAAGTGACGCCGATAATATCCTTGAGCAGCGCACTGCCCGAGAATAAAAACTCTATCGCCTTCTGGAATGCTACGCCCATACTATGTATTATGCCTCGGGCAGAACGCCGTCGTTAAGCTGGAAGGTGAGGAAGGTTGCCTTGTCGGACAGAATGTATGCGCCCTGCTCGTTAGCCATGGTCAGGCAAACGCCCATACCTGCGTTGGAGGATACATACCATTCGGTGTAATCAGCAAAGCTTTCCTGCACTTCGGTGATACCGAGATCTTCAGGCCAGAGGGAGAGTTCCTTGGTGTGAGTGCCGGAGCCGTCACCGCGGGAAACGAATGTGAACTTTCCTTCAGCGATTGCTGCGAATGCTGCGAGAACGTCTTCTGCGTCCTTAACACCTGCGGGGTCATCAGCAGGACCGCAGAGTACGAAGTAGTTGTACATGAAGGAAAGACGCTCTGCGTCAAAGCCGTCGACTACGCGTGCAAAGCCTGCGTCAACAAAGTCAACTTCCTTTGCCTTTGCGTGGACAAGGATGAGGTCTGCGTTGCCCATCTGAGCATTTGCGATTGCCTTGCCGGTACCTGCGGAGAATACTTCTACCTTGTAGCCGTACTCATCCTCGAAAACGGGGAGGAGCTCAGCCAGCAGGCCGGAGTCGTTGACGGAAGTGGTGGTGGAAAGACGGATGTTCTCGGTCTCGGGAGTTGCCTCGGGAATCTCGGCAGCGGACTTGGGAGCATCAGCCATAAGGGTGAAGAGGTTGGTGCCGTATTCTTCCTTACCGTACTCGGAAGCAAGCTTCAGACCCTCTTCGGAGAGGAGCCAGTTGATGAGTGCGTCAGCGCCGACGGTGTTGAGCTCAACATCGGAAACAGCGTTGCCGGATTCATCGGCAAAGGGTGCTTCGGGATTGACAGCTATAACAGTATAAGTGTTCTTCATGCTGTCGTCTTCTTCGAGAAGAATCTCGATGTTTACGTTGCTTTCAGCGACTGCATCATCTGCAGGCTTGTCAGTGTCTTCTGCTGCGGGTGCTGCACATGCGCAAATTGCACAAAGAGTCAGCACGGCGAGAAGCAGTGCGAGGAATTTTTTCATTGCTTTTTGTCCCTTTCTTTATCAAATTATTGTGTTGCTGTGGTTGGATATAGTATACTATGCTCATAAATACACGTCAAGCAGGCAGATGTGCACAAAATATTATACAATAATTTATGCATAATGCTAAAATGAGCGACTTAATGCGTATTATGCAGTTTTCACACTATCGCAAAAAGGCAATTTACAGTATTATATTGCTATGCATACTATAGCAATTTAAAGTGTAAGTGAAAGAATTAACAGTTAGGGGGGCATTAAATGTCTAAATATTCAGGCTACATGGGAAAGGTCATAATGCTTGACCTCACCACCCAGACAACAGAAGAATACCCCTGGTCTGACAAAGAGCGTAAGCTGTACATAGGCGGCAAAGGCATGGCGTCAAAGATTATGTACGATAACTTTACCGGCAACGAGGATCCCCTCGGCCCGGAGAATATTATCGTCGTATCTACCGGTCCTCTCACCGGTACCGGCGCACCTTGCTCCAACCGTTTCAACATCTCCACTCTTTCTCCCCAGACCGGGATAACAACATCGTCCAACTGCGGCGGCAACTTCGGTTATTACCTAAAGCGCGCAGGCTACGATGCTCTGATAATTAAAGGCAAGTGCGATAAGCCCACGTGGATTGAAATTAAGAACGATGAGTTCATTTTCCACGATGCATCCGACCTTTGGGGCAAAAAGGTCACACCTGCCCAGAATATGCTTCAGCAGAAGATGGACGAAATGCGCAACTGCCGCGTAAAGTGCGGTATGATTTCCATCGGCCCCGCTGGCGAAAACCTTGTCAAGTACTCCGCCGTAATCAGCGGCGAACGTGCGGCAGGCCGTGCAGGTACCGGCGCAGTATTCGGCTCCAAGAATGTTAAGGCCATCGTTGCAACCGGTAACCACGAAGCATCGATCTATGACCGCGATAAAACCCTTAAGCATCATAAAAAATGGATTGCAACCCTGCGCAAGCATCCTCTTACCGGCAACCAGCTTCCCAAGATGGGCACTGCAGGCCTCGTAACAACCATGCAGATGCGCGGCATCCTCTCTTCCAAGAACTATAACTACGGCCAGTTCGAGCAGTTCGAAAAGGTCAATGGCGAGCTTCTTGCGGAAGAATATAACGTAGTAAACAAGGGCTGTATGTCCTGCCCCATTAAGTGCGCAAGAACCGTAAAGGTCAAGGGCGAAGAAGTCAAGGGACCCGAGCTTGAGGTTCTGGGACTTCTTGCAGGCGGCATCCTTAACGACGACCTTCAGCTTGTCTGCGACTGGAACAATCTCCTTGACGAGCTGGGTATGGATACAATTTCCGCCGCAAGCACTCTTGCGTGGGCAATGGAAGCCAACGAAAAGGGACTTTGGGATAATGGTCTTGAGTTCGGAAAGACCAAGAACATTTCCAAGACCTTTGAAGACATCGCATTCAGACGCGGCATCGGCAATGAGCTTGCCGAAGGCTCCAAGCGCCTGAGCGAGAAGTACGGCGGCAAGGAATTTGCAATCCACTCCAAGGGCCTCGAGCTTGCGGCATACGAACCCCGCCGCGCTGTCGGTCAGGGACTGGGCTATGCAGTTGCAAACCGCGGCGGCTGCCACCTCAACGGCGGCTACCTCGTAATCCTTGAGGGTCTCGGCCTTTATACCGACTCCCAGACACCTCATGCAAAGGCTGACCTGTGCATGTTCATGCAGAACCTGATGGAAGCGGTTTCTCTGGGCGGACAGTGCCTGTTCACCTCTTACGCCGTATTCCCCGCATTCCTCATTTCAAAGCCCAACGGCTTCATTACAACTGTTGTTAATAAGGTCATACCCTTTGTGGGACCCGTTGTCCGTCTCCTCAACAAGTTCCCCGAGATGGCGGCAATACATCTGTGGCTCATTCCTCATACCAAGGAGCTTGAATTTGCAACCGGTATGAAGATAAAGCTGGGTCAGTTCATCAGAGCGGGCGAGCGCAGCTATAACGTTGAGCGTGCAGTTAACGCAAAGTTCGGCGTATCCGCTGAAATGGATAAGCTGCCCAAGCGTCTGACCGACGTTCCTCAGGATCCAAACAATCCCAAGACCAAGGTTCCTCTTGAAACCATGAAGAAGACCTACTACAAAGCCCGCGGCTGGGATAAGAACGGTCTGCCGACCGAAAAGAAGCTCAGACGCATGAAGATTATTTCTAAGTAAAGGAGATGCCGTTATGATAACAGTTAAATTATTCGGAACATTCCGTCTGGACAGCGGCATCAAGGAAATGCAGGTCGAGGCGAAAACCGTCAAGGATATATACCCCATCGTCATGGACGAGGTGCTGAGAGTTAATCCCAATACCAGCCTCACCATGAAGGACGTTAAGGGCTGTATCGTTTCCATAGACGGAGTACAGGTAGGCGTCAGAACAAAGGTAAAAGACGGCGACGTTGTCTTTCTTGTTCCCGCTGTTGCAGGAGGTTGAGTTATGCCGTATTCAATTAATAAAGATAAGTGCGACGGTTGCGATACATGTAAAGTCGCCTGTCCCACTCAGGCCATAAGCGGCGCGAGATATAAAAAGCATTCCATCGACCCCAAGCTTTGCGCATCATGCGGACTTTGCGCCGACTTCTGCGAGAACAATGCAATCGTCGACCAGTACGGCCGCACCAATCTGTTCAAGAAAAAAGTTGAGTGGAAGATGCCGCATATTAACACCTTCCAGTGCACAGGCTGTTCTCTCTGCGTCGAAACATGCCCCATGTATGTTCTCGAGCTCACGGGTCCCCGCTTCCAGGGCGATACCCACACGTTTGCCAAGGTTGTACATCCCAACAAGTGCATCGGCTGTGAAAAATGCAGTAAGCGCTGCCCCTGCGGCGCAATCCTGATGGTACCCCGTCCCGATATGTCGGGTCCCGAGGTTGAGAAGGCGGAGTAAAAATGCCGTACAGTCTTAACTCAAATTGCAAAGATTGCGAAAAATGTGTTGAAAGATGCCCCGTTGGTGCTATAATCATACATAAGGACATTGATTCAACACGCGGCGAAATCGATACAGGTGCTTGTATTGACTGCGGCTATTGCGGAAATCTCTGCGATAAGGGCGCTGTGCTTGACCCAAGCGGCAAGCTCGTAACCCCTCTTCCCGAAGAGGAGTGGCCTTTGCCCGAAGTCGATTACAATAAATGCAACGGATGCATGATTTGCCTTGAAGTTTGCCCTGAGTATATTCTCGCCCTATCAAAGCCTCGCTTTGAGGGTGATCTGCAGGGTGTGGCATTGCTGTTGGATGAAGAAAAGTGCATGGGCTGCGGCCTTTGCGCGGATAAATGTCCCGTAGATGCTATAGAAATGGTAAAGAGAAAATGCTCCAAGTAAAAACACCTGAAGAAGCAAGAAAAATAATATCAGATAAGTTCAAGGGCAGTACCCCCGCAAAGGAGGTACTGCCCCTTGTCGCCTGTACGGGCAGAGTGTTGGCGAAAAATATCTATGCCGAGGAGTATGTACCCGGCTTTGACCGAAGCAGTGTTGACGGCTATGCGGTCATTGCCTCTGATACCTTCGGCTGCTCCGACTCCATGGGCGCAATACTCAAGCTCAAGGGCATCGTAAACATGGGCAGGGATGCAGACTTTGAGCTTATCCCCGGCGAGTGCGCATATGTGCCAACAGGCGGTGCCGTGCCCGATGGTGCCGATGCTGTCGTCATGCTTGAATATACGGAGAGCTACGGCGGGGGAGAGATAGCCATTTTAAAGCCTGCCGCACCCGGCGGCAACATGGTCTATCGCGGCGA
>JAZLFI010000189.1:0-2360 GCA_045615725.1 Oscillospiraceae bacterium | reverse complement strand
GGTTTATATAGGCATCCCTCCTAAATACGTTTGCACAGCACGCACTCCCATAACGCGCTGCGCGCTAAGAAATCCGTTTCACCATGAAACGGATTTCTAATGGGAGTAGTGTCACGATGAAACGCATTACCGTGTCTTGTTTCTGCTTCGTACCGGCGGAGACTTGCTTTGTGCTTTCGCCGCAGCGTCGAGCTCGCGGAGCTTTTGACGCACAGAGGGTTTTTCATCCGTCTGCGGTCTGTTCAAGCCAATCCCGCGCTCGTCGGAGGATTTCTCTTGTGGAGCGCGGGACTTCACTTTTTTTACGGCATTTTCCTCCGGCTTCACTTCCGGCACGGCATAGCCCATTGCCTCCATGACGGCGTTAAGCTGTGCACTGTAATTTACATTGGAAATGATGTGCAAAACGGCGGTTTCCTTGTTCTCATGCTTTGCGGTTGCGTACAGTACACCGAACTGTTTGGCGATTTCCCGGAACCTCTCATAGTCTGCAGCCTTGATTGGGATGATAACGGACTCAGCATTACCGTCCTTCATCAGCCGTTCAATGCCGACCTTGCCGACCACCTTATAGTTTTGCTTTACCATCGCGGCCAACAATGCCGCCACGTTCACAAGACCTTTTGCGGAAAGCTCCGCTGCAATCTTAGCGGCTTCCAGCCCCTCCTTGATCATCAGATCGGCCACTTCGCCGCTTACTTCCATAGGTCATGCCTCCTTTGTTGAGTTTTTGTTTTCTCGCTCTTGGACTGTTCTTCAATTTGCCGTGTGAGCCGGATTTGCTCTTGAAGCTGCGGAATACGCTCCTCTACCTGTTGAGTGCATCTCAGCTCCCGGCGGATCGGACGCAGGGCAAGGGAGATTTCCTTGATCTCGGCGCTTACATCTTCGCCGCACCGTTTGCGGCGGTACAGCTCTCGCCGGGAAACAGAAAGAGAGTCAATGTCCGCCTGCAGAGCATCCGCAAGCATGGACAACTGACTCTCACTGTTGATATGGTATTTTTGAAGCAGCGCAAAATGCCGCTTGTATTGGTCGAGCTTCTTGACCTCTGCCCGCACGGGAAACGGAACGGATCTGCGGCGCGGTCGGGGCGGTGAAAGCAAATATAAATAATGCAGATACAGACGACGCAGGCCAGACAGTTTTTTCTTTTCCCCGTATGCGGCTGATCTACGCTTGACCATATAGCGGCCTTTCGGGATATACGAAGGAACTGTGGCTTGTGGCTTCGGCTTCTCCGGCTCAGTGCGGCTTTTGTTCAGCCGCGCCCGTATGTCTGCTTCGGTGTACCCTTCTCCCAGACTGTCCAGACGGAAAAAGCGATCCGATCCGGGTGGCTTGATTGCCGTGTGCTTCACATTTGCACCGCGCTTGATCGTATAGCCGCGCCTTTGCAACGCTTCATAAAAGGATTGAAGGGTGAAGGCATCGGAAAGCGCAGCGTCTATGTCCTGACGAATCAGACCTCGCACGGTGGTCTTGCCGTTCTTTTCGGCGTTCCACTCCGCATAATGCTTTCCTGTCCCTTTCGGCTCGATAACGGAAAGATCGTTTTCCCGGCTAATCTCATTGGATATTCCCCGAATATCTCCGTAGTATGCCTTGAAGTTGTCCCGATACATCTTTCCGTCAATGCAGGAAACAGAGTTGAAAACGATATGCGCATGGATATGGTCGTGGTCAATGTGCGTTGCGACCACTGCCTCAAAACGCCCCTGCAAAAGTCGCTCGGCAAATTCTACGCTAAGACTGTGAGCCTGCTCCGGTGTTACTTCGCCGGGAGAAAAGGAATGAATAATGTGATAGCCCTGAACCGGACGGTTTTCCTTATCCCAGCGGCGTTTGGTGTCCAGCATATTCCGGCAGGCAGTGTCAAGCTGACAGTTGATGGCCGTCTGGAGGATTTGACCGTTTTCTGCCCATTGTGTTTTGCTTTCGTTCAGCGCGTAGTTGATGCGCTTATCCAGCCGTGCATGAATAACAATAATCTTATCATAGGCCATTCTTTACAAGCTCCCATGCTTTCCTTGCCAGAACAGCGGCATCAACGATCTCTGCCTCATGGATGCTCTTTTGCGCGTTTGCCCAGTACGCGATCTGGTTTATGTTGTTTCCGATAGCGGAAAGCTCCCGTAATAGCGCAGCGTACTGACCAGGCGGGCGTGGCCGGAGCTGTGCTCCGGCCACAAGAGAACGGATAAACGGATCAATTCCCATCCCGGCAAGCGCAGCCTGCTCTTTCAGGTGGCGGTATTCGGCCTCATTCATCCACACGCTTACATGGCGCGGGCGTGTTCTCATGGCATCATCCTTCCGTGTTATATTGCGTTTCACCATGAAACGCATTTTCGTGGGGT
>JAZLFI010000188.1:0-1582 GCA_045615725.1 Oscillospiraceae bacterium | reverse complement strand
CAAGATGTATAGAGTAGTAACATAGTTTACAGATAGTGCAACGACATAGTTTACAAGTATAAAGTAAAATAAAGGCAAAAACGGGAGCTGACCGAAATGCCTTGGAAAGAAAGCAGCGTTGCACAAATGAGAGAGGAATTTGTAAAACGGGTATTGTCCGGAGAGAAGACAAAAAGCGCACTGTGCAGGGAATACGGCATATCCAGACCGACAGGAGATAAGTGGATCAGTCGGTTTCTTGCAGGAGGATCGCTTGCCGACCACAGCCGACGTCCGAATGCAGTGCCGGGTAAGACACCGCAGGAGGTAGAAGAACTGATCGTAAGCTACCGTCAGGCTCATCCGGGTATAGGCGCAGTAAAGATACACAGGATACTTGAAAACAAAGGATATACCGATCTGCCGTGCTCAAAAACCATCAACAATATTATGAAGCGCAGCGGATTGATCCTGAAAGAGGACAGCCTTGCCGCGACGCCGTACAAACGCTTTGAAAAATCATATCCCAATGAAATGTGGCAGGCGGATTACAAAGGGAGCTTCGTTCTGAAAAACGGGGAACGATGTCATCCATTGAATATCGTAGATGATTACAGCCGCTTCAATATATGCTCAAGAGCGCAGTATACGGAGACATTTAAAGAGATAAAACCTGTAATGACAGAGCTGTTTCGGGAATACGGCCTGCCGTTCTCCCTGTTGTGTGACAACGGAAACCCGTGGGGAACAGCTCAAAGCACCGGCTACACTCATTTTGAGGTATGGCTTATGGAGCTGGGCATACTTACGCTGCATGGAAGACCGATGCATCCGCAGACACAGGGGAAGGACGAAAGCTTCAATCGGTCGATGACAAAGGAGCTTCTGAAATACAACAGCTTTGAGAATATGAAGGAGGCAGATCTGCGTTTTAAGGAGTACCGCGATTTTTACAATTATGAGCGGCCTCATCACTCGATAGGCCTTGCCGTTCCGTGCAGCAGATATGAACGCAGCAAGCGCAGGTATCCGGAAACGATAGAAGAATGGGAATACCCGGCAGGGTGTGAAATGAGGACAGTCAAGTCAACGGGCTATCTGACAGTTGACGGTCAGGGGTATTTTCTCAGCGAAGCATTCGGAGGAAAAGAAATAGCTGTCAGCAATTCTTCGATTCCGCATTGTATCGACTTGTATTTCAGACAGTTCCGCATCGGACGAATAGACTGTGTAAAACGCGTATTTTCCTTTAAACGCGCCTATCTTATTGTCGGCGATCCTCGCTTCGATGATAGTCCGCCTTTGTCAAATTTGTAAACCATGTTATTGCACAATTTGTAAACCATGTTGCTCTTGACACAAGACCGTTCCCTACAGAGCCGTTAGGACGGTGTAGCTTCATGTGCGATACCCCAACATTTTACATAGAACCCTTTCTTTAGAAAGTTATATTCTTGGCACGGATTTTGCTGTTGATTTTTAGTGAGAGCCTTTTCGAATAAGGGCTTTGACAAAAGATCAATAAAATTATTAAAATAAAGGAGTTCATTTACCATGATGAGACTTGAAGCATCCCGTTCCGCTTTCGGTTCCTGCAACGATA
>JAZLFI010000187.1:0-1298 GCA_045615725.1 Oscillospiraceae bacterium | reverse complement strand
TTCGCTCCGTTTGCTTCAAGCTTATCACTGAGCTGCTTAACGAGTGACTGCGCCTGACCGAGTGCCATACCGTAACCGGGTATGATTATCACATCCTTTGCCGCTTTAAGCACATCCGCCGCCTTCTCTGCGGGGCTGATTTCGACTGACGCGGCACTTTCCGCAGCTGCCGATTTGGGAGCAGCACTCATAGCCGCAATAACCGATGCAACCGTCTCTTTGGCATCACCCAAAAGAATAGTTACACCATCATCCTTTGAATATAGCGGATTTTCAACTCCGGCATAACCGGGTTTAAGGTCATAGTTGAATATGATGACATCTTTCGCTTTATCTGCCGCAAGCACCGGCATTCCGTAAATCGGTGTTCCCTCAGCTTCTCTCGCAGCGGGGTTAACTACATCGTTTGCGCCGACTATTATTGCGGCATCGCACGATGCAAAATCGTCGTTGATGGCTTCCATCTCAAACAGTTTTTCATACGGAACATCGACTTCGCACAGAAGCACATTCATATGACCGGGCATTCTGCCTGCAACGGGATGTATTGCAAAGCGGACTTTCGCTCCGTTTGCTTCAAGCTTATCACTGAGCTGCTTAACGAGTGACTGCGCCTGACCGAGTGCCATACCGTAACCGGGTATGATTATCACATCCTTTGCCGCTTTAAGCACATCCGCCGCCTTCTCTGCGGGGCTGAGTTCAACTGACGCGGCACTTTCAAGGGGAGCGGTTTCTGCTGCCTTTGCCTTCGGCTCTGCCGCAGATTTTGCGGGTACCGGCTTCGAAGGAGCAGATGTTTTGCCGAGAAGAATATCGAAAAGGTGTCTGTTCATTGCACGGCACATTATCTGTGTAAGGATGAGCCCCGATGCGCCGACAACACCTCCTACGGCAACGAGCAGAGCATCACCGATGGCAAGACCTGCTATGGAGCCCGCAACTCCGCTGAAGGAGTTGAGAAGCGAAATAGTTATAGGCATATCGGCACCGCCGACTCTGATAGAGAAGAAGTAACCGAAAAGTCCGGAGAATATAAAAGCAAAAACAAGAACAACAAGGTTAGCCGTACCGCTGCGAAGTGCGGGAACGGCAGCAGCTGCACACGCTGCAAGACTCAATACAAGTGAGATAACGGTTATAAACTTGTGACCGGAATAAACCTTGGGTCTGGGACTTAACACACCCTGAAGCTTTGCCGCCGCAACGAAACTGCCTACAAGCGTGACCATACCGACGACGACCGCAAGTATAGATGTAACACTTTCAAATCCGCTTCTTGCAGCGGTAATAGCACC
>JAZLFI010000186.1:0-10491 GCA_045615725.1 Oscillospiraceae bacterium | reverse complement strand
GCTCTTACATTTCATATACTCTCTTTTGCGTCAGCGCGAATCTAAGCTGCGCGGTTTAGCTTCGTGCTACCGCACTAACGACACGCAGGAGTTTACATTCGGCAATAAAAAAGCCTTGAAGCGTTATGCTTCAAGGCTTTTTATAAATTCTGTTCCGCGTTTTGTTGCGTCGGCTTCAAACCATATGCTGTCATAGGGCGGGAGCTTTTTTCGATTCTGCACCGCGCGTCTGTACCAGTAGCGGAAAGAGGACGGTGCGCTGATAACAAAGGGCATAAACGGACCGTAAATGCAGTTTTGCAGGGCATGTCCGTGTTCATGACTTTTCAGATATGAGGATGCACCCTTCTGAGTGAAGAAGAAGGGCCCCATGGAAAAGCCGCCCCAACCGTGTCCCAGTTCAAAGGAACAGCACAGTCCGTATTTTCGGGGTTTGTGTCCTGTCAGTACCATTCCCGTCGCCACAATCGTTCCGGCAGCAGAACTGATAATTCCCCATGTAAATGACAGCAGATAAAATGCCGCAGGACTCGGATTAAATCTATCAGTATTCAATGCCGGGGATGCGCTTTGCATCGGTAATCTTCATATACATATCAATGAGCTTGACAAGTTTGAGAGGATTCACGGGGCCCTGATTGTTCTCGATAGTGACAATCTTATCCATTACCGCTCTCTTCGGGTCGAGCTCGCCCTTGCTGATTCTTACATGGTCTGCATAATCGGCAATACCACGGAAATCAGCGCTGGGAGCTTCGCCGTGACCGAGCTTTGCTTCGGCAATCTGGCCGCCCTTGACATCGTAGTACATCCAAACGGTAGTATATTCGCCGGGGCAATTTGTGCAAACTTCGCAGAATGTAAGCTCTAACTTGCCGGGCTTAAATCGATCTTTTGCTCTTTCTATTGTTTTATCAAACCATTCGTCGGTGAGAAATTTCATGTTTTATCCTCCAAATAAATTCTAACTATGGCATCATAACATTTTTTTATCATAAAGTAAAGATATGTCTTCCTTTGAAAGCTGTCGGTATTCCCCGATTTCTAGGTTTTCATCAAGCTCAAGGCCGCCGATTTGAAGTCTTTTCAGCGATGCAACC
Organism: Oscillospiraceae bacterium; assembly: GCA_045615725.1. GTDB lineage: Bacteria > Bacillota > Clostridia > Oscillospirales > Oscillospiraceae > F23-B02. The sequence goes on along the minus strand of JAZLFI010000186.1, from coordinate 9,391 downwards.
TGAGCACCGCAGGCACGGATAAGGCGCTTGACCTCGTGATACTTTCCCTCACACACCGTAATGCGCGCGCACTTTTCGCCCATAGGCTCAAGATACGCAGGGCGGCACTTTACGCCTTCGGGAAGCACAATTCCCTCTTTGAGTTTTTCTGCGGCATCGGGTATGAGCGGGCGGTCAAACTTCACTTCATATACCTTATTTATATTGCTCTCGGGGCGGATGATTTTGTCGCAAAGTTCGCCGTCATTGGTTAGAAGCAAAAGCCCCTCTGTGTCGGCATCCAGCCTGCCCACCGCAAAAAGTGCGCGGTCTTTGTCCTCACCCTTTAGCAGAGAAAACACCGTGGGATATATCCCATCGTCGTTGGTGCAGACATAGCCGGCGGGCTTATTGAGCATGAGCGTGATGCTCTCTCTTTTCTCAAGCACTTTGCCGTCGATTCTTATCTCGCAATTTATATCGCACTGCATGGCAGGGTCGCTGACCGCTTCGCCGTTGAGCATAATTCTGCCCTCGGATACAAGCTTTCTTACATCGCGGCGGGATGCATAGCCCCGGGCTCTTATTAAGCTGTCAAGTCTGGTCATTTAATCACAACCCGAAGAAATAGATTATCGTGGGCATGGTCACCATGGAAAGCACGGTGCTGAGGAAGATACCCTTCGAGGACTCCACTCCGTCGCGCCCGTACTGAATTCCCAGTATCGTTGCAATAACGGGCATGGGGGTTGCCGCAAGAATTACAATCGTGCCCAGCATGACGTGATTTGAGATAATCGGCTTCAGCAGCAGCCACACAATAAGCGGGCAGACAATCAGCCTTACGAAGCTCAGAAGATACATCCTCTTATCCGTAAATGTCTCTTTCAGGGGAACATCGCCCAGTGATGAACCGACCACAAACATGGAAAGGGGTATCGCCGCACCTGCCATAAGGTCGCAGGTTTCGTCGATAAGCGTCGGTATGGGAATTTTGAACGCAAATATAAATATGGATATAAGCGTTGCGATAAGCGGCGGGGTCAGGATGTTTTTGAAGTTGAGCTTCGTGCCGTCGCCGCGGTTTTTTGTGAGCATGATAATGCCTACGGTGTATATGGCAAGGTTAAAGGGAATGCCGGAGGTGGACGCAAAAAACACCGCTTCCTCGCCGTACATCGCCTGAATGACAGGGTAGCCGATAAAGGCCGTGTTCATAAAGCCAACAAGCAACTCATACATGCCGATATCCCCGTCCTTCATTCTAAGAATGCGGGGCATTATTACGGCAATTCCAAGGCATATAAGCATATACGCAAACATCATTCCGATACCGAATGCAAGCTCGCTTCCCGTCATGGGAATTTCCTTGTTGGCAACGGAGGATATTATCATCGCAAAGAAAAATACATTAATCGCAACCTTGCTTGCAACCTTGTTGAACTCCTTTGTGGTAATATTCAGCTTCGCACATATATAGCCGATTATAAGCAGTATCAGAAGTGTGAACATCTTCGATACAATGAGTCCTATTTCCATTTCTATTCCTCTTTTCCGCCTCTATGGATTATATACTCAGGAACGGGAAACATCAATATACACATAAAAAAATAAGGTCCATTGGGCGGTGCACCGCCCAATGGCCTCACAACAATGTTATTATACTCCCTTCAAGCCTGCCGGTCAACACTTTAAATGGTTAAATCTTGAAAATCTCTTTTCTACACAAATCAGGAGATTTATATTTGTTTACTTTACCGCTTGAAATCGCTGAAGCGATTTGTTATCTTATAAGCAAGAAAGGGTGAGTCCCATGAAAATATAAGAACCCGAAGGAATCCGCGAGGATGACCTGAGGGAGCCCGTTACCGGCAAGGTAACAGTCTGACGAAAGAGAGGTATACAATTGATGTTAGATAATAAGAATTCAGAGAAATGACCCTTGGCTGCCGAAGAAAAAGCTTCCTGCTTTGCAGTCAAGGGTCGTTTCTTTTTTGCATATTTTCCGTTTTGAAGTCGTCGTGAGACGGCTTTTTTGCTTTTATTCGCATTTTTTAGTGAATATTCATTGTTAAATGAATAATTAATGAAATATTCAGCATTTTTTGAATATTTATTCTTGACTTTTGTCCGCCACACTACTATAATCCTATTATATTAAAATTTTGCTTGGAGGCATAATTATGAATAACGAAAACATCAAAAAAGTAGTACTGGCATATTCCGGCGGTCTGGATACTTCCATCATCATCCCCTGGCTCAAGGAAAACTACAACAACCCCGAAATCATCGCAGTTTCCGGCAACGTCGGTCAGGCTGACGAACTGGAGGGTCTTGAAGAAAAGGCACTCAAGACCGGCGCAAGCAAGCTCATCGTTGCTGACCTCACCGACGAGATGGTCGACGAAGTCATCATCCCCTCTCTGAAGATGGGCGCAAAGTACGAAACCTATCTCCTCGGCACCGCATTTGCCCGTCCCGTAATCGGCAAAAGGCTTGCTGAGATTGCGAAGGCAGAAGGCGCTGACGCAATCGTCCACGGCTGCACCGGCAAGGGCAACGACCAGGTTCGTTTCGAAATGGCAATCAAGCGTTTCGCTCCCGAAATGAAGATTATCGCTCCCTGGCGTGAGTGGGATATCAAGTCCCGCGACGAAGAGATTGACTACGCCGAAGCACACAATGTTCCTCTTAAGGTAAGCCGCGAAACCAGCTACTCCAAAGATAAAAACCTCTGGCATCTGAGCCACGAAGGTCTTGACCTTGAGGATCCCGCAAACGAGCCCACCTACGAGAAGGAAGGCTTCCTCGAAATGAGCGTTTCTCCTCTGCAGGCTCCCGACAAGCCCACCTATGTTACCATCGACTTTGAAGCAGGCGTTCCCGTTGCAGTTGACGGCGAGAAGATGAAGGCAAGCAAGATTATCGAAAAGCTCAACAAGCTGGGCGGCGATAACGGCATCGGTATCATCGACATCGTTGAAAACCGTCTTATCGGCATGAAGGACCGCGGCGTTTACGAAACCCCGGGCGGCACCATTCTCTACTTTGCACACGCACAGCTCGAGATGCTCACCGTCGATAAGGAAACCCTGCACGCAAAAGAAAAGCTGGCTGTTGACTTCGCAGACCTCATCTACAACGGCAAGTGGTACACTCCTCTCACCGAAGCTCTCATCGCATTTGCAGACAAGGCAAACGAGAACGTTACCGGTTCTGTAAAGCTTAAGCTCTACAAGGGCAACATCATCCCCGCAGGCACCACCTCCCCCTGCTCCCTGTATTCCGAAAACCTCGTTACCTTCGGCGAGAGCGATTACGACCAGGCACAGGCAGGCGGCTTCATCAACTGCTGGGCAATCCCCAGTGTTGTAGAGTGCCTCCGTGAACAGGGCAAGCTTTAAGCCGTAAAAAGGATTGAAATATCATGGCTAAAATGTGGGCCGGACGTACCTCCGGCGAAATAGACAGCATAGCTGACGATTTTAACTCTTCCCTGCACTTTGACTACCGCATGTATGAGCAGGATATAACAGGCAGCATGGCACACGCGGCCATGCTCGCCTCCAAGGGCATTATCGGTCAGGACGATGCAGACAAGCTCATTGACGGTCTGCAGGAAATCCTCGACGACCTCAATTCCGGCAAGCTCGAATTCGACTTTTCCTGCGAGGATATTCACATGTTCGTCGAGCAGGTGCTCACCGAGCGCCTCGGCGATGTGGGCAAAAAGCTCCACACCGCGCGTTCACGCAACGACCAGGTCGCCCTCGACCTGCGCATGTACCTCAAGGACGAGGCAAAGGAGATTAAGTCTCTCGTGCTCGGTCTTCTCGAGGCAATAGTCGGCAAGGCGGAGGAAAACAAGTCCACCGTCATCCCCGGCTACACCCATCTTCAGCGTGCACAGCCGATTTCTTTCGGTCACCACCTCATGGCTTATGCCATGATGCTCCTGCGTGATATCGACAGGATCGATGACTGTGTAAAGCGCATGGACGTGTGCCCCATCGGCTCCTGCGCACTTGCAGGCACCACATACGACACCGACCGCGAGTTCGAGGCGGCAAAGCTGGGCTTTTCCAAGATTGCTCTCAACAGCATGGACGGCGTTTCCGACCGCGATTTCTGCATCGAGCTTCTCTCCGACCTCAGCGTGCTCATGATGCACCTCAGCCGCTTCTCCGAAGAGATAATTCTCTGGTCAAGCTGGGAGTTTAAATTCGTTGAGCTTTCTGACAGCTACACCACTGGCTCTTCAATCATGCCGCAGAAGAAAAATCCCGACATGGCAGAGCTTGTTCGCGGCAAGACCGGACGTGTTTACGGCGACCTCATGGCTCTTCTCACCGTTATGAAGGGTCTGCCCCTTGCATACAACAAGGATATGCAGGAGGACAAGGAGGGCATATTCGATGCCTGCGACACAGTCAAGATGTGCCTCAAGGTATTCACCCCCATGATTGCCACCATGAACGTCCGCAAGGACAACATGATGAAGGCCGCACAGCAGGGCTTCATCAATGCCACCGACCTTGCAGACTACCTGGTTAAGAAGGGACTTCCCTTCCGCTCCGCATATAAAATTTCCGGCAAGCTGGTTGCAGAATGTATCCAGAAGGGCGAGGTCCTCGAAAATCTGCCTCTTTCCGTTTACAAGGAGCACAGCGAGCTCATCGAAGAAGATATCTATGAGGCAATTGACCTCACTCACTGCATGGAAAGCCGCATAAGCCTCGGCGGAACATCCGTGGCTAGCGTCGAAATGCAGATAAACCATGTGAAAGAATTTTTGAAAAATGACTAAGGTGTTTATAGACGGCAGTGCCGGAACAACCGGACTGCGAATTCACGAAAGAATTAAAAACCGCAGTGACATCGAGCTGATTACTCTGCCCGATGCTCTCCGCAAGGACGACGACGCGCGTCGCGATGCCCTCTACGCGGCAGATATTGCCTTTCTCTGCCTGCCTGACGAGGCATCCATTAGAGCGGTCGAGCTTGCCGAGGGCAGCAATGTGGCGATAATCGATACCTCCACCGCCCACCGCACAAACGAAGCGTGGGCATACGGCTTTGCCGAGCTTCAAGGCAAACGGGAGCAAATAGCTGCCTCCAAGCGCGTTGCCAATCCCGGCTGCCACGCGAGCGGATTTATATCCCTTGCAGAGCCGCTGGTAAGAGAGGGTCTTATCGCCGCAGGCACCGCACTCACCTGCTTCTCCGTTACGGGCTATTCCGGCGGCGGCAAGAAGATGATTGCGGAATATGAGGATGCTTCCCGTCCTGCCGTCTTTGACGCACCCCGTCAGTACGGACTTCCCCAACAGCACAAGCACCTTAAGGAAATGGTGAAGATTTGCGGTCTCGAAACTGCTCCCGTCTTCTGCCCCATAGTCGCCGATTATTACAGCGGAATGTGCGTAACCGTTCCTCTGTTTAAAAAAGACCTCAAGGGCAGTGTTGAGGACATAAAGGCGCTGTATAAGCAGTGCTACAACTCCCCAATCGTCCACTTCGATGAAAACGCCGACGAGAACGGGCTCATAGCAGGCAACGTACTCTCCGGTCGCGACGATATGCAGATTACCGTTTCCGGCAACGATGAACGAATTCTCCTCATCTCCCGCTTCGACAATCTGGGCAAGGGTGCTTCCGGCGCCGCAATTCAGAACATGAATATTCTGCTCGGAATTGAAGAAACAACAGGATTAGTAATTTAAGGACTGATAAATATGAAGCTTATTCCCGGCGGCGTATGTGCCGCAAAAGGATTCAAAGCCGCAGGCGTGCATTGCGGAATTCGCAAGAACCGCGACAAGAATGACCTCGCAATGATATACAGCGAGGTCGTCGCCAATTCTGCGGCAGTATACACAACGAACCTCGTTAAGGGTGCACCCCTTACCGTAACGAAAAACCACATTGCCGACGGCAAGGCACAGGCTATCATCTGCAACAGCGGCAACGCAAACACCTGCAATGCCGACGGCATTGAAATTGCCGAAAAGATGAGTGCGCTTTGCGCCGAGGCACTGGGGCTTTCCGCCGAAGATGTCATTGTTGCATCAACGGGTGTTATCGGTCAGCCTCTTCCCATTGAGCCTATTGCCGCAGGAATCCCCGTGCTTGCAAAGGCTCTCTCCGCTGACGGATGCGCAGACGCATGCACCGCAATCATGACAACCGACACTGTTCCCAAAGCAGTTGCCGTTGAGTTTGAGCTTGGCGGCAAGACCTGCCGTCTTGGCGGAATTGCAAAGGGCAGTGGCATGATTCATCCCAACATGGCAACCATGCTGGTTTTCCTCACCACTGATGCGGCAATCTCCTCCGAGATGCTTCAGAAAGCACTCTCCAACGACATTGCAAACACCTTCAACATGATAAGCATCGACGGCGACACCTCCACCAACGACATGGTTTCCGTTCTTGCAAACGGCATGGCGGGAAATGAGGAAATCGTTTCCGAGAATGATGATTTTGCCGAATTCATGAAGGCACTTAATACCGTCACCGTTCAGCTTTGCCGAATGATAGCAGGCGACGGTGAGGGCGCAACAAAGATGCTCGAATGTGTCGTCACCGGAGCCAAAGACGTATTAAACGCCAAGACCGTTGCAAAGAGCGTTATCTGCTCGAGCTTACTCAAAGCCGCAATGTTCGGCGCCGATGCAAACTGGGGACGCGTCCTCTGCGCAATCGGTTACAGCGGTGCAGAAGTTGATGTAAACAAAGTTAAGGTTTCCTTCCGCTCAGAAAAAGGCAAAATCTGCGTCTGCGTTGACGGTGCGGGCATCCCCTTCTCCGAGGAAAAGGCAAAGGAAATTCTTCTTGAAAGCGAGATTGACATTCTTGTCGAATTAGGCGACGGCAATTCATGCGCCACCGCATGGGGCTGTGACCTCACATATGACTACGTAAAGATCAACGGAGATTACAGAACATAATGAATATTAACTTTTCTAATGCAGAAAGGGCAGAGGTTCTTACACAGGCTCTGCCCTATATCCGCAAATATACGGGTAAGATTGTTGTCGTAAAATACGGCGGCAACGCCATGATAAACCCTGAGCTGAAAGCACAGGTCATGGAGGATATCGTTCTTCTGTGGCTCATCGGAATCAAGGTCGTGCTTGTCCACGGCGGCGGTCCCGAGATAAGCGAAATGATGGAAAAGCTGGGCAAAAAGGCCGAGTTTGTCGACGGCCTGCGCGTTACCGACAAGGAGTCTGTTGACATCGTTCAGATGGTGCTTGCAGGCAAGGTAAACAAAGGTCTTGTAAACCTGCTTGAAATGAACGGCGGCAAGGCCATGGGCATTTCCGGCATGGACGGCAGGCTCATCGAGGCAAAGAAGAAAAACGAGTTCCTCGGTTTTGTCGGCAGTATCACCAACATCAACATCGAACCCGTAACCGACCTTCTCGAAAAAGGCTACATCCCCGTAATCTCCACCGTGGGCTGTGATAAAGAGGGCAACGCCTATAACATAAACGGCGACACCGCCGCGGCATGCATAGCAGGTGCGCTAGGTGCCGAGCGTCTTATCATGATGACCGATATCGCCGGCATCCTGAAAGATAAGGATGACCCCGAATCTCTCATCCCCCACGTCACAATCAGCGAAGCCGTCGAGCTTTTTAAACAGGATGTCATATCTGGCGGCATGATTCCCAAGGTTGACTGCTGTATCGATGCAATCAACCGCGGCGTAAAAAAAGTCATCATCATGGACGGCCGCGTTCCCCACTCCATTCTCATGGAGCTTCTCACCAACGAGGGCGCAGGCACAATGGTAACAGGAGATGAAGAAAATGAGTGAACTCAAAAACATTGACAAGACCTACGTTGCAAATACTTACTCACGTTTTCCTCTTGAGATAGTTTCCGGCAAGGGCTCCCTGGTCTACGACGAAAACGGCAAGGAATACATCGACATGGGCACGGGCATCGGCGTTACCGCTTTCGGCATCTGCGATGACGAATGGGTCGGCGCTGTTACCGCACAGCTGGGCAAGGTTCAGCACATGTCCAACCTTTATTACACCGAGCCCTGCGCATATCTTGCAAAAATGCTCTGCGAAAAAAGCGGCATGAAGAAGGTATTTTTCGCAAACTCCGGTGCCGAGGCAAACGAGGGTGCAATTAAGTGCGCGCGCAAGTGGGCGGCTCAGAACAAGGGAGCTGAATACAGCACAATCATCACTCTGGTAAACAGCTTCCACGGACGCACCGTCACCACCCTCGCCGCAACGGGTCAGGATCACTATCACGAGGAATTCCAGCCTCTCACCCCCGGCTTCGTTTATGCTGAAGCCAACAATCTGGACAGCGTCAAAAAACTTGTCGCGGAGAACAAAGTCGCCGCGGTAATGTTCGAGTGCGTTCAGGGCGAAGGCGGAGTTATTCCCCTCACCGAAAAATTCGTAAAGGGTCTTAAAGAGCTTGCGGATAAGGAAAACTTCCTGCTCATCGTTGACGAGGTGCAGACAGGCAACGGACGCACGGGCAAGATGTACGCATACCAGAACTTCGATATCGTTCCCGACATCGTTTCCACAGCAAAGGGACTGGGCGGCGGTCTTCCCATTGGCGCAGTCCTCTTCGGCGAGAAAACCGAAAACACCTACACCTTCGGCGACCACGGCTCAACCTACGGCGGCAACCCCGTCTGCTGTGCTGGCGCAATCAGTATCGTAAGCCGCATTGACGAAAAGCTTCTCAATGAGGTCAAGGCAAAGAGCGAATATATCTTCAAGGCATTTGAAAACGCAGAAGGTGTTGAGTCCGTCAGCGGCATGGGCCTTATGATTGGCATCAAGACAAAGAAGCCCGCAGTCGAAATTATCTCCGCCTGCATGGAAAAGGGTGTTCTCTGTCTCACCGCAAAGGACAAAATCCGTCTGCTTCCCGCGCTGAACATCCCCATGGACGTTCTTGAAAAAGCAGTTAATATCATTCTCGATGCCTGCAAGGAGGGTTAAGACATGTCTCTTAAAGGAAGAAACTTTTTAAAACTTCTCGACTTCACTCCCGCTGAAATTCAGGAATTTCTCGACCTTGCGGCAGACCTCAAAGCGAAGAAAAAAGCGGGTATTCCCCACAGAATGCACGAGGGCAAGAACATAGCTCTCATTTTCGAAAAAACCTCCACCCGCACCCGCTGCAGCTTTGAAGTAGCGGCAGCTGATTTGGGCATGCACGCGGTTTATCTCAACCCGAGAGATTCCCAGATCGGCAAAAAGGAATCCATTTCCGACACCGCACATGTTCTCGGACGTATGTTCGACGGCATTGAGTACCGCGGCTACGGTCAGGAGATTGTTGAAACTCTTGCCCGCGAATCGGGTGTCCGTGTATGGAACGGTCTCACGAACGAATTCCATCCCACCCAGATTCTCGCCGACTT
>JAZLFI010000185.1:0-3777 GCA_045615725.1 Oscillospiraceae bacterium | reverse complement strand
AGCACATCACAGACATGCTCAATGACGGGCTTCATCATATCTTCCGCTTCCTCAACGCTCTTTGCCTTTGCGGTTATCTGCAGAAGGCAGTCGCCCTCCTTGGCGTATGGTGCCATTGTGGGGTTGGTCATGGCGTTCATTTCCTCGCGGAAAATCTGGTCCATTGCGCTCTCGCTCATGCCGAAAACGCGGACGGAGTGGGAGATAATTTTATCATCGGAGAGTGAGCGGAGATAGGGGATAGCGCTGTTTCTGAACATGGCGTTGCACTCTTTGGGAGGGCCGGGGATCATGACAACAATTTTGCCGTTTTTCTCAAACGCACAGCCCGGTGCGGTGCCGCAGTCGTTGTGGAAAACGGTGCATCCCACGGGAAGCATTGCCTGCTGGAGATTGTTTTCTGTCATCTCCTTGCTGTAACCCTTGTTGGTAAGGTAGTCGTAAAGGCAGGACTTCTCATACTCGTTCATCTGAAGCTCAAGCCCGAAGCTCTTTGCAAGGATGACCTTGGTGAGGTCATCGCAGGTGGGGCCGAGACCGCCCGTGGAAATGATTATATCCGCGCGTGTCTTTGCAATCTCAATGCACTCTGAAAGGCGCTCAGGATTGTCGCCGACTACGGTGTGGTATTTGACGTTTATGCCGATTTCGCTGAGCATGAGGGAGATATCGCGGGCATCGGTGTTGGTGGTGTGACCTAAAAGTATCTCGGTGCCGACGGAAAGTATCTCGGCATTATAAACCTTATTCGTCATTGCCGACCTTTATCCTTTCGATGCCGTTATATGCCTCGTCAACGAGAGCTTCGATATCCAGCGCGGCTTCAATCTCCGCGACCTCCTGAAGCTTGGGCTTGGTCTTGGGGTGCTTGGGAGTGAATACGGTGCAGCAGTCCTCATAAGGGAGAATGGAGGTTTCGAAGGTGCCGATTTTACGCGCCAAGCGTACAATCTCTTCCTTGTCCATACCGATGAGAGGCTGAAGCACGGGAAGATTGGTGACTGCCTGCGTGGAGGCCATTGCCTCCATGGTCTGACTTGCTACCTGACCTAAGTTTTCACCCGTAACAATAGCTTTTGCACCGTTTGCGTCAGCTATACGCTGAGCAATGCGCATCATGAATCGGCGCATGATAAGGGTAAAGAACTCCTCGGGGCACTTTTCGCGGATTTCCTCCTGAATATGAGTAAAGGGAACGACCTCAATGGTCATTCTGCCGCAGTAATCGGTGAGAAGCTCGGCAAGCTCAATGACCTTCTGCTTCGCCTGCTCGGAGGTGTAGGGGAAGGAGAAGAAGTGGACGGGGATAAGGCGGACGCCGCGCTTTGCTATCATGTAGGTGGAAACGGGGCTGTCAATGCCGCCGGAGAGCAGTGTTACAGCAACACCGTTTGAGCCCACGGGCATTCCGCCTGCGCCGGGTGTGGGTGCGGCGTGAACATAGGCGGCAAGATCGCGCACTTCAACGTGAACGGTCAGCTCGGGGTTGTGAACATCAACCTCACATTCGGGGTAGGCGTCGGCAAGCTCGCCGCCGACAAACTGACTCAGCTCGATGCTGGTCATGGGGAAGCGCTTATCCGAGCGCTTTGCCTCGACCTTGAAGCTCTTTGCATTCTCCATATCCTCTTTCAGATAGGCGATTGCAAGCTCCGCAATTTTCTGCGGATCCTTTTCACAGCCTGATGCGCGGTTGACGGACGCAATACCGAAAACCTTGGTCATGGCTTCAAATGCCTCGTCCATATCGCTCTGCTCATTCACGGGCTCGATGTAAACCGTGGACTGCATGAGGTAGCATTTAAATTCGCCTATCACTGCAAGACGGCGCTTTATATTGTTCATGAGCTTCTGCTCAAAGGTTCTGCGGTTGAGTCCCTTGAGCACGATTTCGCCCAGTTTGAGTAAAATTATATCGTTCATAAGCTGTTCCTTTTAATGAAAATCAGAAGTGATATTTTTCGCTGTATTCGGCGAAATATTCGTCGAAGCTCTGTGTATGAACAGCGGTGAGGCTGTTTATATATTCATGAGTGTCAAAGGAGTCGGATTCAATCTCAATCATCGCAACCGCAACGTTGGAGCAGTGGTCGGAAATTCGCTCAAGGTTTGTGAGCAGGTCGTTGAATACGAAGCCGTTGTTCAGTGTGCATTTGCCGCGCTTGAGGCGGTCAATGTGGTGGAGCTTCATCTCATCGCAGAGATTATCTATGAGCTCTTCAAGAGGCTCGACGCGGTAGGCGCTTTCAAGGTCGTTGTTCTCAAACGCTGAAACCGTAATGCCGATGACCTCGGTAACCGCACCGCGAAGAACGCGGAGCTCCTTCATGGCTTCCTCGGAGAAGGCAACCTTCTTCTCATGGATTTCCTTTGCGCATTCGGCAATGTTCAAAGAGTGGTCGCTCATTCGCTCGAAGTCGTTAATGGAGTGGAGATATTTGCTGACAGCCTCGCTCTGATCCTGAGTGAGCTCGTGGCTACTGAGGTTCATAAGGTATGTGCCGAGCTTATCCTCGTAGCGGTCGATAACGTCCTCAGTGTGTTCAATGGAATCATAACCCTCGTCGGTGTAGTTATCGACAAGATTAAAGGCATCAAGCAGGTTTTCCATTGTGCGGCGAGCCATGGAGTTTATTGTAAGGCGGCTCTGCTCAACAGCAAGAGCAGGGTGGGCGAGGAAGCGCTCTTCCAGCCGGTCAATGTCACGCACAGCCTCACTATCCGTAGCATCGGGCTTCGCCATGAGGGTACAGATTTTTTCAATTTGCTTGATAAACGGAGCAACAAGGATAATATTGATAATTCTGAAAACGGAGTTGAGCAATGCAATTGAGAATGCATTCATGACAGTGGACATGAATTCAAATTCCACAAATGCGTTTACCGTATAGAATATTATGCTGAACAGTATGACACCGATTACGGTGACAACAAGATATGAATAAGCGGTGCGTTTGCCGTCTGCGCTTGCGCCGATTGCAGACAGCAGGACGGGAACTGCCGCGCCGATTGCAATACCCATTATCAGAGAGAAAGAAGCGTCAAAGGTAATTGCGCCTGTGATGGAAAGCGCCTGCAGAATACCGACGGCGGCGCTTGCACTCTGAATGATACTGGTGAACAGAATACCGACAACAATACCGATTATGGGGTTGGAGAAGGTTGTCATCAGATTGAGGAAGGTGGGGTCGCTGCGCAGACCCTCGACGGAACCGCTCATTGCGCTGAGACCGAACATTAAAACGGCAAAGCCCATGAGTATATCGCCGATATGACGCTTTGCGGCTTTGTTTGAAAACATGCGCAGAATGATGCCGATAACGGCAATAAGTGCCGTGAGTGCCGCAGTTGAGAAGAGCTCAATCCAGCCGGAGGACTCGCCGCCGCCTATGTAGGAAAGACAGATAATCCAACCGGTTATGGACGTGCCGATGATGGCACCCATTACAACGCCGATTGCCTGCCTGAGCTTCATCATCCTGGAGTTTACGAAGCCGACCACCATGACAGAGGTAGCTGAAGATGATTGAATAACGGCGGTTACACCCGTGCCGAGAAGTATTCCTTTTAAAGGCGTGCTGGACAGGCGGTAAAGAATAAGCTCAAGCTTACTGCCCGCGACCATTTTAAGACCGTCACCCATGAGCGCCATGCCGTATAGGAACAGGGCTATGCCGGTGAGCAGTTCAAGAATGTTTGATATTCCCAATTTCAAATTCTCCTATATATGTTATGAGAAATTACAGTCCAAATTAAACCATTATAATGATATACCAA
>JAZLFI010000184.1:0-4306 GCA_045615725.1 Oscillospiraceae bacterium | reverse complement strand
AAACTACGGAGGTTTCACACATGGAAAAACAGCGATATATCGAAGCCGGAAAGATTGTCAATACCCACGGCGTAAAGGGCGAGGTCAAGATTCAGGTATGGCTGGACAGCCCCGAATTTCTCAAAACCTTCAAGAAAATATATATTGACGGCAATGCCGTTAAGGTAATATCCTCCCGCGTGCATAAGGACTTCCTTATTGCGTTTCTGGATGGAGTTAACGACGTAAACGAGGCAATGTGCCTTAAGAATAAAACGGTTTACATTGACCGAAAGGACGCAAAGCTTCCCCGCGGTGCTTACTTCCTGCAGGATATCATCGGTGCAACCGTGTTTGACGAAAACGGTGCAGAGGTGGGTAAGCTTGCCGACATCATGGAGACCCCCGCATCCCAGATATATGTGGTAAAAGGGGAGACGGAACACCTCATCCCCGCAGTGGACGAGTTTGTCCTTTCCGTCAATGCGGACAAGGGTGAGATAAAGGTAAAGCTCATCGAGGGCATGTAATTTTTATGTAAACCAAATGGAGAGCAATATGCGTATAGATATAATGACCCTTTTCCCCAATACGGTGAATGCGGTGTTGCATGAAAGCATCATCGGAAGAGCCGCAAAAAAGGGAATTGTGGAGATTAACTGCATACAAATCCGCGATTTTACGGAGAATAAACAGTGCCAGGTGGATGATTATCCCTATGGCGGAGGCTGGGGCTGTGTCATGATGGCGCAACCGCTGAAGTCATGCCTTGACGATATTATGTCAACCGCAAAGGACAGAAAGAGCCGTGTCATATATATGTCACCTCAGGGCAAGCCCTATACTCAGGAGACCGCAAAAAGGCTCAAGAATGAATATGACCACCTTGTGCTTGTCTGCGGCCACTATGAGGGCATTGACGAGCGCTTTATCGAGGAGTGCATTGACGAGGAGATTTCCATCGGCGACTTTGTGCTGACGGGCGGCGAGATTGCCGCGATGGCGGTTGCCGACTCCGTCTGCCGCATGGTGCCGGGTGTGCTTTCCGACGAGGAGTGCTTCACGGGCGAAAGCCACTGGGACGGACTTCTGGAATATCCCCAGTACACACGTCCCGAGGTGTGGGAGGGAAGAGCGGTGCCCAAGGTGCTGCTTGATGGCGACCATGCCAAGGTTGACGAATGGCGCAGACAGAAAAGCCTTGAGCGCACCATGGACAAGCGTCCCGATATGTTCGAAAAGCTTGAGCTTACGGACAAGAAGGATATTGCACTTGTGGAGAGGATAAAGAAAGAGCGAAGCCGTCTGCAGCTCACCGAGCCCGTGACTTACCGCATTGCCACCTCCGAGGATTTGGAGAGCATAATGCTCATTGTCCGTCAGGCGAAGAACTACCTCCGCAAAAACCGCGTTGACCAATGGCAGGGCGAATACCCCACCGAAGCCGACTTTATTAAGGCGATTGAAGACAATGAGTGCTACTGCGCAGTTTACGCAAACCGCGTTGCAGGCTTTTTCTGCGTCACCGACGTGCCCGAGAAGTGCTACGACGAGATTACCGACGGCAAATGGCGCTATGAGGGCAAATACTGCACCGTGCACCGTGCGGCAGTCGAAGCCTCCTTCCGCGGAACGGGTGTATCCGATATGATATTCACTTTCTGCGAGGAAATTGCAAAAGAAAAGGGCGCAGAATCAATCCGAGTTGATACCCACCGCAAGAACAAGGCGATGCACCTGCTTTTAAAGCGCATGGGCTACAGCTACCGAGGCAATGTTCTTGTATCATCCGAGCCGGGTCACGACCCTGCAAGACACGCATTTGAGAAGAAACTATGAGATTAACTGATATTAACGACATAAAAGCATTATTGGCGCGCCACGGCTTCCGTTTCTCGAAGTCCATGGGTCAGAACTTTCTGACGGCAGCATGGGTTCCCGAGCAGATTGCCGATTACGCAGAGCTCGATGAAAACACGGGTGTGCTTGAGGTCGGCCCCGGTATCGGATGCCTTACCGAACAGCTTTCCATGCAGGCGGGGAAGGTAGTTGCCGTTGAGCTTGATAAGGCGCTGAAGCCCGTTTTGAAGGAAACCCTTTCCGAGCGGGATAATGTGGAGATAGTTTTCGGCGATGTGCTTAAGCTGGATATTAAAGAGCTTGTATCGGAAAAGCTTCAGGGACTTCGCCACGTTGTCTGCGCAAACCTGCCCTATAACGTGACGACTCCGCTCATTACCGCCTTCCTCGAAGCAGGCTGTTTCGATACCGTGACGGTTATGATTCAGCGCGAGGTTGCAAAGCGAATCTGCGCAAAGCCGAATACCTCCGACTACGGCGCATTTACCGTTTTGGTAAACTGGTATGCCGATGCCGACATACTGTTTGATGTACCGCCGTCCTGCTTCATTCCACAGCCCAAAGTAACCTCCAGTGTCATCATGCTTCGACTCCGCGAAAAGCCGCCTGTCGAGGTTAAGGATAAGGAAGTGTTCTTCCGCGTTGTACGCGCCGCATTCGGCATGCGCCGAAAGACTTTGCTCAACGCACTGAGCGCCTATTTTGGCGAACTGAGCAAGGAAGAATTGGAAAATGTTCTCGTTTCTTGTGACCTTGATCCGAAAATAAGAGGCGAGGTGCTTGATATTGGCAAATTTGCACAAATTACTGATGAAATTTTTAACAAACTAAGTGCAAATTCGTGAAAAAATTGCATTGAAATAGTGCCTGAATAAGTGATAGCATTTATTTAGACATTATTGGAAATAATAGAATATATAGCCGATAATGTTTAGCCCCAATAGATAATCGACGTAAAAATTGGGAATGATAGAAGTAGAAAAAGTACCTCCGGTACGATTGCGAAGTTATCGGCTTTGAAAATGACGAAAGCTTCCTTTCTGCCGGAACAGAAAGGGAGTTTTTTTATGGCAAATAAATACGTTTACAAGTTCTCCGAAGGCAACGCAAACATGCGCGAGCTCCTCGGCGGCAAGGGCGCAAACCTGGCAGAAATGACAGGACTGGGCATGCCCGTTCCCGAGGGCTTCACCGTCACCACCGAAGCCTGCACCCGTTACTATGACGACGGACGCAAGCTTTCCGACGATATTCTTGATGAGATTATGACCAATGTCCGCGAGCTGGAGGAACAGACCGGACTTAAGTTCGGCGACCCCAAGAATCCTCTGCTTGTATCCGTACGTTCCGGTGCAAGAGCATCCATGCCCGGCATGATGGACACCATTCTGAACCTCGGCATCAATGACGAGGTCGCGGAAACACTTGCGGAAGCATCAGGTAACCCCCGCTGGGCATATGACAGCTACCGCAGATTTATCCAGATGTATTCCGATGTTGTCATGGAGCTCCCTCATCAGAAGTTCGAGGAAATCCTCGGCGCACAGCGCGGTCTTGCAGGTGTAACGCTCGACTCCGAGCTTACCGCCGCAGACCTCATGGAAGTTGTAAAGCAGTACAAGGATTATTACTTCTCCCGCATGGGCAGAGAATTCCCCCAGGACCCCATCGAACAGCTGACCGAATCCGTCAAGGCTGTTTTCCGCAGCTGGGATAACCCCCGTGCAAACTACTACCGCCGCATGAACGACATCCCCTACAGCTGGGGCACCGCAGTTAACGTCATGCGCATGGCATTCGGCAACATGGGCGACGACTCCGGCACAGGCGTCGCATTCACCCGTGACCCCGCAACAGGCGAGAAGAAGCTCTACGGCGAGTTCCTTATGAACGCGCAGGGCGAGGACGTTGTTGCAGGTATCCGCACTCCTCAGAGCATCGAGGAGCTGGCAAAGATTATGCCCGATGTTTACGACCAGTTTGTTGAAATCTCCTCCACTCTGGAGAAGCACTATAAAGATATGCAGGACATGGAGTTCACCGTCGAGCACGGCAAGCTCTATATGCTCCAGACCCGTAACGGCAAGCGCACCGCTCAGGCGGCAATGAAGGTTGCTGTTGATATGGTCGAAGAAGGCGTCTGCACCAAGGAAGAAGCAATTATGAAGCTGGACCCCAAGCAGCTTGACTCCCTGCTGCATCCCGGCTTTGATAAGAAAGCTCTTTCGGAAGCAAAGGCAGTTGCATCCGGTCTGCCCGCATCTCCCGGCGCCGCCTGCGGCAGAGTCTGCTTTACCGCCGCAGAAGCCATTGAAAAGTCCAAGGAATGCCCCGTGCTCCTCGTCCGCAACGAAACCAGCGCAGAGGACGTTGAAGGTATGTCCGCCGCAGAGGGCATCCTCACCGCACATGGCGGCCGCACCAGCCATGCCGCAGTTGTCGCCCGTCAGATAGGCACCTGCTGTGT
>JAZLFI010000183.1:0-18624 GCA_045615725.1 Oscillospiraceae bacterium | reverse complement strand
CTGAGCTGAGACACTACCTTGAAAAAACTCTGCTCAGAACGGTTATTGAGGTCAGGGATTCACCCGCTTTCCTTGCCAACAGAATAGGCTTTCAGTTTATAAATTCCGCCATGCGCTGCGCTGAGGAGTATCAGGACAACGGCGGAATTGACTACATTGATGCTGTTCTCGGCAAGTTCACGGGCAGGACCATGCCGCCCCTTGCGACGGCAGATTTTGTCGGGCTCGATGTTCACAAGGCGATAGTTGACAATATTTACCGCAATACGGACGATTATATACACGAGAGCTTCGCTCTGCCGCAGTTCGTTCAAAAACTTATTGACGAAAATAAGCTCGGCAGAAAAACGGGCGGCGGTCTTTACAAAACGGAAATTATTGACGGCTCGGTTAAAAAGAGAAGCGTTTATGATATTGCTTCGGGAGCTTACAGGGAAAAGATAAACTATGTTTTTCCGTTTGCCGAGGCGATGAAGCAGAACATCAGAGAGGGCAAGTACGAGGACGCTTTCGGAATTCTCATCAGAAACCGTTCGCAGGAAGCAAGGCTCTGCCTTGAAATGCTGCTGAATTATATCCTCTATTCGCTCGTTACAGTCAGCGATGTGAGCTATGACATCCACTTTGCCGACGACGCGATGGCGACGGGCTTCAACTGGTGCCCTCCGCTTGCGATGGCGGACGCGTTTTCAAAAATCACCGACATTGAAAAGCTGTTTGAGACTTATATTGATAAAGACATTCTGAGACTTACCGATACTCAGCGTCTGCTTTACAGCGCGGGGATTTCAAAATACGATTACAGACCGTATTTCAAGTCATCAAGATGAAGGAGAATGAGCCCGTGAGTCAGGTATATGTTTTAGGCGGTTCGCAGACAGACTTTGAGCGCAACTGGACAAAAGAGGGCAAGAATGAGATAGCTCTGCTCAAAGAGGCAATTGAGGACGGTCTTAATAATTCGGGAATCACTTTCAGCGATATAGCTGAGCTGAATAAAAAAAATAAGGTCGCCTGTTTTGTGGGCAACTTTATTGCGGAGCAGTATATAAGTCAGGGGCATCTCGGCGCGCTGCTGACGGAGGTTTCGCCCGCGTTTTACGGTGTTCCGTGCGCGAGGTATGAGGCGGCGTGCGCTTCGGGCTCTGTTGCGCTTGACGCCGCGATATCAAGAATCAGATGTGATGACTACGATGTTGCCGTGGTTGTCGGCTGGGAGCTTATGAAAACCGTTGACTCAAAGGTCTGCGGCGATATTCTCGGCAGAGCTGCATATTACGAAAAAGAGGGGAAAGGAATTGATTTCCCGTTCCCGAAGCTTTTCGGCAGGCTTGCCGATGAAATAATTAAAAAGTACGGCGTTGACGAGAACCGCTTTATGGATTCTCTTGCCGTGATAGCAAATCAGAATATAGCGAACGCCAAAAACAACCCCCTTGCTCAGACAAGAAAATGGTTCATGAGCATTGAGCAGGCGAAGCTGAGAGGGGACGACAGTAATCCGCTTGTCGGCGGCAGGCTTGCGGTTTCGGACTGCTCGCAGGTTACGGACGGCGCGGCGGTGGTTGTGCTCGTTTCAGAAAAATTCGCAGAGGAAAACGGCATTAAACCGAAAGCGGTTGTCAGAGGCTTTGGACACAGAGTTGCCCCCATGCTTTTTGAAAAGAAGATGCTCGACGCTCAGAGCTCCGAGTTTATTCTTCCGTGGACAAAGCAGGCTGTGGCTGACGCTTACTCAAGAAGCGGTCTCACCGTTGACGATATAGATGTTTTTGAGACGCATGACTGCTTTACATCCAGCGAGTACGCGGCGATTTCCTCATTCGGAATCACGAAAGCGGGCGAGGAGTACAAAGCCGTTGAGGACGGAGTTATATCCATGCAGGGCACAAAGCCCGTGAACCCGAGCGGCGGACTTATCGGCTGCGGTCATCCTGTGGGTGCTTCGGGCGTGAGAATGTTCCTTGATTTGTATAAGCAGGTTTCAGACAGCGCGGGAGCTTATCAGATTAAAAACGCCCGCAACGCAATGATGCTCAATATCGGCGGAAGTGCGACGACAAACTACACTTTCATTCTCGGTCGAGCGTGATTTCTCTATACATTTATATATATGTATTTTCGGGCATATTTTCTGCATGAAAAACAGCCGTTTTCGGGGTATAAAAAAGTCCGAAAAAAATCCAAAAAAAATTCAAAATTTTTCTTGACAAACATGGCGTACTGTGGTATATTACTACAGTACGCTATATTATTATGTAGTATGGTGTGTAGATATGCGGTGATGTGAGATGTGGCAACTCGCAGAAGTTGGGAACTCTCACGGAGTATGTCCGATTTTAAACCGGGCGCAAGAATATCATGTGCATGTAAGGTGCTTACTTCCCTTGTAAGCATTGTATGCACCTGTGCGTTTTGAGCAATGCACACTACCCGGAACTAACCCATTCCGGTTTTTAAATGCGAAGGGCTGAAACGCCCGGAAGCGTTGTATGAAAAGGCTCAAAACGATGCCCGCCAAATTTTAAGGAGGCAAAACTCATGGCAGTAAAGGGAAAAATCAGAATCAGACTCAAGGGTTACGATCACAGCATCCTTGATAAGGCAGCAGAGAAGATCGTTGAAACAGCTAAGCGCACAGGCGCTCAGGTTTCAGGTCCTGTTCCGCTTCCCACAGAGAAAGAGATCGTTACAATCCTTCGCGCAGTTCATAAGTACAAGGATTCCCGTGAACAGTTTGAACAGCGCACCCACAAAAGGCTTATCGACATTATCAGACCGTCTGCTAAGACCGTTGACGCTCTGAAAGGTCTTGAGCTTCCCGCAGGCGTAGAAATCGAAATCAAGCTTTAATTCGGTTAACGCCGCAGGTCAAGTTGGCAGAGCCAACCAATAACCTATAAGGAGGAAATTATTATGAAAAAAGGTCTTATCGGTAAGAAAATCGGCATGACGCAGATTTTCGACGAAAAAGGTAACGTAATCCCCGTTACAGTTGTTGAAGCCGGTCCCTGCGCAGTAGTTCAGAAGAAGACTGCTGAGAACGACGGCTACAAAGCAATTCAGCTGGGTTACGGCGACCAGAAAGCACAGCGTGTCAGCAAGCCCATGAAGGGTCATTTCGCAAAAGGCGATGTTGCTCCCAAGAAGGTTCTTAAAGAGTTCCGTTTTGATGACATTGACGCTCTCAATGTAGGCGACATCCTCAAGGCTGACGTTTTCGCTGCCGGCGACAAAATTGATGTTATCGGCACAAGCAAAGGTAAGGGCACAGCGGGTTCAATCAAACGCTGGAACTTCTCAAGACTTAAAGAGTCTCACGGTACAGGCCCTGTTGCAAGACACGCAGGTTCACTGGGCGCTTGCTCCGACCCCTCAAGAGTTTATAAGGGAAAGAAACTCGCAGGTCATCTCGGTGCAGAACGCGTTACAATCCAGAATTTAACAGTTGCCAAGGTTGACGCAGAAAACAACCTCATCGCTGTCAAGGGTGCCATCCCCGGCCCCAAGGGCGGAATCGTTGTTATCGCGGACGCCAAGAAAGCCTAAGGAAAGGAGTTTAGATTATGCCTAATTGTTCAGTATTTGACATGAAAGGAAACAAGGTTTCCGATATTGAGCTTGCAGAGTCAGTATTCGGCATTGAGCCCAATACATCAGCTATGCATCTTTGCGTTGTAAATTACCTCGCAAATCAGCGCCAGGGCACACAGTCCACCAAAACTCGTTCCGAAGTAAGCGGCGGTGGCAAAAAGCCTTGGAGGCAGAAGGGTACAGGTCGTGCCCGTCAGGGTTCTACAAGAGCTCCTCAGTGGTACCACGGCGGTATCTCACACGGTCCCAAACCCCGTGAATACGGCTTCGACATCAACAAGAAGGTTAAGAAACTCGCTATGAGATCAGCTCTCTCCTCAAAGGTAGCTGCTGACGAAATGGTAGTTCTTGAATCTCTTGAGCTTGAAGCAATCAAGACAAAGGACGTTGTAAGCGTTCTCAATGCTCTTGAAACAGGTAAGAAGGTTCTCTTCGTTCTTCCTGAAAAGAATGATGTTATCTACAGAAGCGCACGCAACATCGCAGGCGTTAAGGTTGACATCGTAAACACAGTTAATGTATATGACATTCTCAACTGCGATACAATCGTAGTTATCAAGGATGCCGTTGCAAAACTTGAGGAGGTATTTGCATGAGTAAAGCAGCACAGGATATAATCCTCCGTCCTATCATCACAGAAGAAAGCATGATGAACACTGCAGAAAAGA
The DNA here is from genome assembly GCA_045615725.1 of Oscillospiraceae bacterium. Lineage (GTDB taxonomy): Bacteria > Bacillota > Clostridia > Oscillospirales > Oscillospiraceae > F23-B02. The sequence continues at coordinate 14,362 of JAZLFI010000183.1, read as the reverse complement.
AATACACTTTCGCAGTTGCCAAGAATGCAAACAAAATCGAAATCGCCAAGGCTGTTGAGACTCTCTTCTCATCAAAGCCCGGCGACATCAAGGTTGCAAAAGTCAACACTCTCAACTGCCTGGGCAAGCTCCGCAGACAGGGCACATCAGAGGGTTACACAGCAGCATGGAAAAAGGCAATCGTTACTCTTACCGAGGATTCAAAAACAATTGAGTTCTTCGACGGCATGATGTAATAGATTCCGATAAATACTGAAGCGGTAATGTATGGAGTTTGACATCTCCGCTAAGCCGCTCAAATCACTTGAAAAGGAGTGTGGACAAAATGTCGATTAAGTTCTATAAGCCGACTTCAAACGCTCGTCGTAATATGTCGACTACTGATTATTCAGAACTTTCCAAGGTTGCTCCCGAAAGAAGCCTTCTGGCTCCCGTAAGCAACAAGTCCGGCCGTAACAGCTACGGCAGAATCACAGTCCGTCATCGCGGCGGCGCAAATCGCAGAAAATACCGTATTATCGACTTCAAGAGAGATAAGTTCGGCGTTGAGGCTGAGGTTGCTACAATTGAGTACGATCCCAACCGCTCAGCTCACATCGCTCTTGTTAAGTATGAAGACGGCGAGAAGAGATACATCATCGCTCCCGCAGGTCTTAAGGTTGGCGATAAGATTATGGCAGGCCCCGAGGCTGATATCAAGCCCGGCAACGCTCTTCCCCTTATCAACATCCCCCCAGGTACTTTCGTTCATAATGTTGAGCTTTATCCCGGCCGCGGCGGTCAGCTCGCCCGTGCAGCAGGCAACGCAGCTCAGCTTATGGCTAAAGAAGGTCAGTACGCTCTCCTTCGTCTTCCTTCAGGCGAACTCAGAAACGTACCCAACGGCTGCATGGCTACAATCGGTGTAGTCGGCAACGTTGACCATGAAAACGTTAAAATCGGTAAAGCCGGTCGTAAACGTCATATGGGTTGGAGACCTACAGTCCGCGGTTCTGTAATGAACCCGAACGACCATCCCCACGGCGGTGGTGAAGGTAAGTCCCCCATCGGTCGTCCCGGTCCTGTTACTCCCTGGGGCAAACCCGCTCTCGGTTACAAGACAAGGAACACCAAAAAGGCATCAGACAAACTTATTGTTAAACGTCGTAACGGCAAATAAGTCGAAAGGAGATAAAGATAATGGGCAGAAGCATAAAGAAAGGCCCTTATGTTCGTCCCGAGCTGCTTAAAAAAGTAGAAGAGATGAACGCGAAGGGTGAAAAAATAGTCCTTAAAACATGGAGCCGCAGCTCTACAATCTTCCCTGACTTTGTCGGCCACACATTTGCAGTTCATGACGGACGCAAACATGTTCCCGTATATGTAACAGAGGACATGGTTGGTCATAAGTTAGGCGAATTTGCACCTACAAGAACCTTCAGAGGTCATGCAGGTTCAAAAACATCAAATAACGGTAAATAATCGGCAAAGGAGTGTGTAATAAAATGGAAGCAACAGCGAAAGTTACCTATGTTCGCATAGCGCCCAGAAAGGTTCAGATAGTTCTCGACCTTATCAGAAATAAGCCTGTTGATGAAGCAGCAGCTATTCTCAAGCACACGCCGAAGGCCGCGTGTGAGCCGCTTGCAAAGCTTCTCAAATCAGCTATTGCAAACGCAGAAAACAACAATGACATGGATGTATCAAGGCTCTACGTTGCAGAGTGCTTCGTATGCCAGGGTCCCACTCTTAAGAGAATCAGACCCAGAGCACAGGGCCGCGCATACAGAATCAACAAAAAGACTTCGCACATAACCATGGTGCTTAAAGAAGCAGAATAATTGAGGAGGAGGTTTACAAATGGGCCAGAAAATTAATCCCACCGGTTTAAGAATCGGTGTTATAAAAAACTGGGAATCACGTTGGTACGCACCCAAGGGCACTTTCGGTGATACACTCGTTGAAGATTACAATCTTCGTGAATACCTTCTCGAAACTCTTGCTCCCGCAGGTGTACCCAAGGTTGAAATCGAGCGTGATGCAAACCGTGTTTACATCAACATTCACTGCGCAAAGCCCGGCATGGTAATCGGCCGCGGCGGCTCAGAGATTGAAAAGCTCAAAGCTATCTGCGCCAAAAAGCTCGGCGGCGACAAAAATGTTTCAATCAACATCATTGAAATCAAGCAGCCCGACCTTGACGCACAGCTTGTTGCGGAGAATATCGCAGCTCAGCTCGAAAGACGTGTTTCTTTCCGCCGCGCTCTTAAGCAGTCAATCGGACGCGCTATGAAGCTCGGTGCAAAAGGTATTAAAACTCAGGTTTCAGGTCGTGTAGGCGGCGCTGAAATCGCCCGTACAGAGCAGTATCATGAAGGCACAATTCCGCTTCAGACAATTCGTGCTGACATCGACTACGGCTTCGCAGAGGCAAAGACAACTTATGGTCGTCTCGGTGTTAAGGTTTGGCTTTACAAAGGTGAGGTTCTTCACGACACAGCTAACCGCAGACCCAGACGCCGCAGGGAAGGAGGAGCTAAATAATGCTGTTACCTAAGCGTGTTAAACACCGCAGAGTACAGAGAGGTCGTCTTAAAGGTAAGGCAATGAGAGGTAATTTCGTTTCAAACGGCGATTTTGGTCTCCAGGCTCTCGAACCTGCATGGATTACATCAAACCAGATTGAAGCAGCCCGTATTGCTATGACTCGTCATATTAAGCGTGGCGGTAAAGTCTGGATCAAAATATTCCCCGACAAGCCGATTACAGAGAAGCCTGCTGAAACCCGAATGGGTTCAGGTAAAGGTTCACCTGAATATTGGGTTGCAGTGGTTAAGCCCGGCAAGGTTCTTTTTGAAATCGCCGGTGTTGAGGAAGATCTTGCACGCGAGGCTCTCCGTCTTGCAGCTATGAAGCTTCCCATCAAATGCAAATTTGTTACTAAAGAAGAAGAAAAGGGTGGTGAGCAGGAATGAAAGCCAGTGAAATCAGAAAAATGAGCGCTGAAGAACAGGAAAAGAAGCTTCAGGATTTAAAAGATGAGCTCTTTAAGCTGCGTTTCCAGCAGGCTATAAACCAGCTCGACAACCCTATGCGCATTAACGCCGTTAAAAAAGACATCGCAAGAATTAAAACTGTTCAGCGCGATGTTGAACTCCACGGCGCTAATTCATGAGAATGGAGGTAGATTTTGATGGATGAAAAAAGAAACCTCAGAAAAACTCGTGTTGGTATCGTAAGCAGCGATAAGATGGATAAGACAGTTGTTGTTTCCATTAAAGATAAGGTTAAGCATCCTCTCTACAAGAAGATCGTTAACCGCACTATCAAGCTTAAGGCACACGATGAAAACAACGAATGCGGCATCGGAGATCGCGTACTTGTTATGGAAACCCGTCCTCTTTCAAAAGACAAGAGATGGCGTGTAGTAGAAATTATCGAGAAAGCCAAATAATGGCGCAGGTGTAAGGAGGCCTATATTGTGATACAGCAAGAAAGTAACCTCAAGGTAGCCGACAACACGGGCGCTAAAGAAATTAGATGTATCCGCGTTCTCGGTGGTTCCGGCAGAAGATATGCTAACATCGGTGATGTAATCGTTGCTTCAGTTAAAAAAGCAACACCCGGTGGAGTTGTCAAAAAAGGCGAGGTTGTAAAAGCAGTTGTTGTTCGTACCGCAAGCGGTGTTCGTCGTAACGACGGTACTTATATCCGCTTCGATGAAAACGCAGCTGTTATCATCAGAGAAGATAAAAATCCCAAAGGTACTCGTATTTTCGGGCCTGTAGCAAGAGAGCTTCGTGAAAAAGATTTCACAAAGATTCTTTCACTTGCTCCCGAAGTACTTTAATCAGGGGGTGCAGAGATGAACAAAGTACATGTAAAGACCGGTGATACGGTTGTAGTAATCAATGGTAAAAACCGTGGTGCAAGAGGTAAAGTGCTTGAAGTAAGCCCCTCTGAGAACAAGGTTATCGTTGAGGGCGTTAATATCGTAACAAAGCATGTTAAACCCAAGCAGATGGGTGAACAGGGCGGCATTGTTAAGGCTGAAAGCGCTCTTTATGCAGACAAAGTTCAGCTTGTTTGCCCCAAATGCGGCCGTCCCACAAGAGTCGGCAGCAAAATCAACGCAAAAGGCAAAAAAGTTCGCGTTTGCAAAAAAGCAGACTGTCTTGCCGAATTTGAATAAGGGAGGAACATGACACATGGCCAGATTAAAAGACACTTATCTTAATGATGTAGCTCCTGCTTTGATGAAAAAGTTTGAGTACAAGAGTGTCATGCAGATTCCCAAGCTTGACAAAATCGTTATCAACGTTGGCTGCGGCGAAGCAAGAGACAATCCCAAGGTTGTTGACGCTATCGTAAGCGATGTTATGCAGATTACAGGTCAGAAGCCCGTTCTCTGCAAAGCTAAGAAGTCAGTTGCTAACTTCAAGCTTCGTGAAGGCATGACAATCGGCGTTAAAGTTACTCTTCGCGGTGAAAGAATGTATGAATTCCTTGACAGATTCTTCAATCTTGCACTTCCCAGAGTAAGAGACTTCAGAGGAATTAACCCCAACTCATTTGACGGCAGAGGAAATTACTCCCTCGGCATCAAAGAGCAGCTTATTTTCCCTGAAATCGACTATGATAAAATCGACAAAGTCAGAGGCATGGATATTTGCTTCGTAACAACAGCTAATACAGACGAAGAAGCTCGTGAGTTACTTACTCTTATGGGCGCTCCGTTCTCAAAATAAGGAGGGATAGGACATGGCAAAACAGTCAATGAAGGTTAAGCAGGCAAGACCCGCGAAATACTCATCAAGACAGTACAACAGATGCAAAATCTGCGGCAGGCCTCATGCCTATCTCCGTAAGTACGGAGTATGCCGTATCTGCTTCAGGGAGCTTGCTCACGCAGGTCAGATCCCCGGAGTTAAAAAAGCAAGTTGGTAAAAGAGCAGTTGCATAAAGGAGGTTGACGGTATGCAGATTACTGATTCCATCGCCGACATGTTGACAAGAATCCGTAACGCAAGTTCGGCAAAACATGATTCGGTTAAGGTTCCCGCATCCAACATGAAGAAAGCGATTGCTCAGATTCTTGTTGATGAGGGCTATATTAAAGGTTTTAAAGTTGAAGACGACGGCAAGCAGGGCGTTATCGAAATCGCTCTCAAGTACGGCGAAAACAAAGCTTCAGCTATCACAGGTTTACGCAGAGTTTCTAAGCCCGGTCTGCGTATATACACAAGCTGCGAGGATATGCCCAAGGTTATGAAAGGCCTCGGCATCGCAATCCTTTCAACTTCAAAGGGTATTATGACTGATAAGGACGCTCGCAAAGCCAACGTCGGCGGCGAAGTTCTTGCGTTTATCTGGTAAGGAGGGTGCTGTAAAATGTCTCGTATTGGTAAATTACCGATTATTATTCCGGCAGGCGTTGATGTAGAAATCGACGGCAGCACTGTTACAGTTAAAGGTCCTAAGGGCGAGCTTACCAGAACAGTGCACAGCAACATCACAGTTGAAAAAGACGGCGCAACAATCAAGGTTACCCGTCCTGACGATAACAAAGTTAACAGATCACTTCATGGTCTTACAAGAACTCTTATCGCCAACATGATTCAGGGTGTTAACGAAGGCTACAGCAAAGATCTTGAAATCATCGGTATCGGTTACCGTGTAAGTAAAGAAGGCGAAGCTCTCAACATGAATATCGGTTATTCACATCCCGTTATTATGACTCCTCCCGAGGGAGTTTCAGTTGAGGTTATCTCACCCGTATCACCCGCAAAAGTTCGTATTTCCGGTGCTGATAAGCAGAAGGTAGGTCAGTTTGCCGCAAATGTACGCGAAAAGCGTCCCCCGGAGCCTTACAAGGGCAAAGGCATCAAGTATTCTGATGAAGTTATCCGCCGTAAGGAAGGTAAAGCCGGTAAGGGCGGCAAATAATAGTCTAAACGAAGGAGTGAAACACTTATGGTTACAAGACCAGACAGTAAAAAGGCAAGAATCAAACGCCACAAGAGAGTGCGCGGTAAGATTTCAGGCACAGCAGAGTGCCCTCGCCTTAATGTATTCCGCTCTCTGCAGCATATCTACGCTCAGTTAATAGACGACGTACAGGGTGTTACCCTTGTATCTGCCTCAACTGTAGAAAAGGATTTTGAGGAATACGGCGGAAACAAATCCGCAGCTCACAAAGTGGGCGAAATGTTAGCAAAGCGCGCTGCTGACAAAGACATCACAGAGTGTGTTTTTGACCGTGGCGGTTACATTTATCACGGCCGTGTGCAAGAGCTGGCCGAAGGCGCCCGTGAGGGCGGCCTCAAGTTCTAAGTGAGGAGGAATTACTTTTGGCTAAGATTGATGCATCGGCTATGGAGCTCCAGGAGAGAGTTGTTACCATTAACCGCGTATCCAAGACCGTAAAAGGTGGTCGTATCTATAAGTTCGCAGCACTTGTTGTTGTAGGCGACGGTAACGGCACAGTTGGTTTTGGTATCGGTAAGTCAGGCGAAGTTCCTGACGCAATCCGCAAAGGCATTGAAGATGCAAAGAAAAATCTTATCAAGGTTTCGCTTAAGGGTACAACAATCCCCCACGAAATCACTGGTAAGTTCGGCGCAGGTGTTGTTCTTCTTAAACCCGCAGCACCCGGTACCGGCGTTATCGCAGGCGGCCCCGTTCGTGCCGTTGTTGAAACAGTAGGTATCAAGGACATCCGTTCCAAGGCTCTGCGTTCCAACAATCCCTGCAATGTTGTAAGAGCTACTATCGACGGACTTTCAAAGCTTCGCGATGTTAACGAAGTTTCTGCGGTTCGCGGTAAATCAGCAAAAGAAATTTTAGGTTAAGGAGGGTGGACAATATGGCAAAAGTACAGGTTAAACTTGTTAAGAGCTTAATCGGCAGCAAAAAGGATCAGATTGCCACCGCCCATGCACTTGGTCTTCATAAAATCGGTGATACTTCGGTTCAGCCCGATAATCCCCAGACAGCCGGTAAGGTAAAGAAGATTTCTCACCTTATCGAAGTCAGTGAAGCATAAGCAAGGAGGTGCGAAGTATGAAGTTGCACGAACTTTCACCGGCCGCAGGTTCAACAAAAGAACGCAAGCGTATCGGTAGAGGTCCCGCTTCCGGCCAGGGTAAAACCGCCGGTAAAGGTCATAAGGGTCAGCTGGCCCGTGCAGGCAGAGGTATGAGAGCCGGTTTTGAAGGCGGTCAGATGCCTTTGCAGAGAAGACTCCCCAAGAGAGGCTTCAACAACATCTTCCGCAAGGAAGTAGTTGCAATTAATGTATCAGACCTTGAAGCTAAATTTGAGAACGGCGCTGTTGTTGATACAGAAGCTCTCAAGGCAGCAGGTCTTGTTAAAAATTACTTTGACGCTGTTAAGGTGCTCGGTAACGGAACACTTACCAAGGCTCTTGAGGTTAAAGTAAATGCTTATTCTGAGTCCGCTAAGCAGAAAATCGAGGCGGCAGGCGGAAAGGCTGAGGTGATTTAACATGTTTAAAACTTTTGTTAATGCATGGAAAATCCCCGAAATCAGAAAGAAAATCCTTTTCACCGCACTTATCCTCTTTATTTTCCGCGTAGGCTGCGCTATTCCCGTTCCTTTCGTTAATGTTGGCGAAGGCGGAATCTTCGATTTCGCAAAGGATGCTTCCGTTCAGGGAACATTCATGGAATACCTCACAATGATGACTGGTGATGCTTTCAACTACGGTACAATCTTCGCAATGTCGATTACACCCTACATCAACAGCTCCATCATTATGCAGCTCCTCACAGTTGCTATCCCCGCCCTTGAAAGACTTTCAAAGGACGGCGAAGAAGGACGCAAAAAGATTGCTTCTATTACAAGATTTGTAACAGTTGCTCTCGGTCTTCTCCAGAGTACCGCTTATTACTTCTACCTCAGAGGTAACGGTTACCTTCTCGGCGATGCAAACGGCGTTGCTTTCAAAGGCTTCTCAGCGGTTCTTCAGGCAATTGTTATCATCGGCGTTCTCACAGCCGGTACAGCCCTTATCATGTGGCTCGGCGAGCAGATTAACGCAAACGGTATAGGAAACGGTATTTCCCTTATCCTCTTCACAGGTATCGTATCCCGTATTCCTACACTCATTACCCAGTTCTATTCACCCGATGGCGGTTACATTTCAAAGGGCGGCGCTTACGCAGTTCTTACAATCGCCACAACAATAATCCTTATCCTTATGATGGCTTACATCGTATGGATGGATAATGCTGAGCGCAGAATTCCTGTTCAGTACGCTAAGAGAGTTGTTGGCCGTAAGATGTACGGCGGACAGAACACTCATATTCCGATTAAGGTTAATATGTCAGGTGTTATGCCCATCATCTTCGCTTCATCAATCCTCTCTCTTCCTCCCACGATCGACCTTTTCGTTCGCTCAAAGGAAGGCACAGGTCTCAACGCATTCTTCAGCATTTTCAAGTCAACTCACTGGGCATACGGAATCATGTATTTCGTTCTTATAATTGCTTTTGCTTACTTCTATGCAAGCATTCAGTATAATCCCATCGAGATGGCTAATAACATCCGCAAAAACGGCGGTGCTATCATGGGCATCCGTCCCGGTAAACCCACTTCTGATTATATCGCAAGCATCCTGTCAAGAATTACATTGCTTGGCGCACTTCTTCTCAGCGTTGTTGCTCTTTTCCCGATTCTGTTCCAGCAGATTACAAAGGCATGCAACCACGAAATGGCTGTTTCACTCGGCGGTACTTCAATCATCATCCTTGTAGGTGTTGCACTTGAAACCGTTAAGCAGCTTGAGTCTCAGATGATGATGCGTCATTACAAGGGCTTCCTTGACTGATTCAGGAGGAAAGATTATGAATCTTATTCTTTTAGGCGCACCGGGCGCAGGAAAGGGAACGCAGGCAGAGGTTATCTGCAATAAGCTTTCCATTCCTGCCATCTCAACAGGCAACATTATCCGTGAAGCTCTTTCAAAGGGCACGGAAATGGGTCTTAAAGCAAAGTCTTTCATCGACGCAGGTCAGCTCGTTCCCGACGAGGTTGTTATCGGCATCATTAAAGAAAGACTTGCAAAGGATGATTGTCAGAACGGCTTCATCCTTGACGGTTTTCCCCGCACGATTCCTCAGGCAGAGGCTCTCGACGCAATGGGCATTGTTATTGACAAGGTCATTGACATCGAGGTTCCCGATGAGAAAATCGTAAAGAGAATGTCAGGCAGACGCGTTTGTTCTTCCTGCGGAGCTTCTTATCACCTTGAGTATAAGAAACCCGAAAAGGAAGGCATCTGCAACAACTGCGGCAGTCCTCTTGTTCAGCGTAAGGACGACCACCCCGACACAGTTCTTGACAGACTTAAGGTTTACCACGAGCAGACCGAGCCTCTCAAGGATTACTATCAGAAAGCGGGAACGCTCAAGATAGTTGAAGGCCAGGAGGAGGTTGCTGACACAACAGCACTCACTCTTAAGGCACTGGAGGATTAAGCATGATAGTGCTCAAGACTAATCGAGAGTTAGCACTTATGCGCGAAGCGTGTGCTATATCGGCTGGAGCATTAAAAATAGCAGGGGAGGCTGTCGAGCCCGGCGTTACAACCGCCGAAATCGACAAGCTTGCCTACGATTACATTAAGGCTCAGGGCGCAGAACCCAACTTCCTTAATTACGGAGGCTTCCCCGCTACCGCATGCATTTCCATAAACGACGAGGTCATTCACGGAATTCCCGGAAACAGAGTAATCAAGGCGGGCGACATCGTCAGCATTGATTTAGGAGCAAAAATTAACGGCTTTAACGGCGACAATGCTGCTACTTTCGCGGCGGGGGATATTTCTCCCGAAGCGAAGCGGCTGTGCGACACCACGAGAGAGAGCCTTTACGAGGGCATCTCAAAGGCTGTTGCTGGCGGCAGAATCGGCGATATAGGCGCGGCGGTTGCTTCCTACTGTGAAAAGAGAGGCTTCTCCGTTGTCCGCGATTATGTGGGGCACGGAGTAGGCAGGAATCTCCACGAAGACCCGAGTGTACCGAATTTCGGCACCCCCGGCAGAGGTGTGCGGCTGTTACCCGGCATGACAATTGCCATTGAGCCCATGATAAATATGGGCAAAGCGGGAGTTAAACGGTTATCTGACGGTTGGACGGTTAAAACAAAAGACGGTTCACTGTCCGCGCACTTTGAACACACGGTGGCAATTACACCAGACGGACCAAAGATTATGACCGTGATATGAGGAGGAGAGAGCTATGTCAAAACAGGATATGCTTGAGCTTGAAGGCAAGGTAATTGAGGCGCTGCCCAATGCCACATTTCAGGTAGAGCTGGAAAACGGACACAGAATTTTAGCCCACATCTCGGGCAAGCTTCGTATGAACTATATACGAATTCTTCCCGGCGACAAGGTAACGGTTGAGGTTTCACCCTACGACCTTACAAGAGGGCGCATCACATGGCGTTCAAAATAATAACGCATAACACACAAATAGCTAAATTTAAAGGCTAATTTTTAAGGAGGGCATTCAATATGAAAGTCAGACCTTCTGTAAAGAAAATTTGCGAGAAGTGCAAGATTATTAAGCGCAAGGGAAAAGTAATGGTTATCTGTGAAAATCCCAAGCACAAACAGCGCCAGGGTTAATCCGGCGCAAACCATTCAATGGAGGTGCAACTGACAAATGGCGCGTATTTCAGGTGTTGACCTGCCCAGAGAAAAAAGAGTAGAAATCGCTCTTACTTATATCTATGGTATAGGTCGCAAAACAGCAAGCGACATTATCGCTGCTACCGGTGTAAATCCTGACATCAGAGTTAAGGATTTAACCGAAGAAGATGTATCAAAACTGCGTGAGTACATCGACCACAACGTAAAGGTCGAAGGTGATCTTCGCAGAGAGACCGCTTTTGATATCAAGAGACTTATCGAAATCGGTTGCTATCGCGGTGTTCGTCACCGTAAGGGTCTGCCCGTAAGAGGACAGCGTTCAAAGACAAACGCCCGTACACGCAAAGGTCCCAAGAAGACCATTGCAAACAAGAAGAAATAAGGAGGTAGAATTATGGCACCTAAGGGTTCCGCTAAAAAAGGCACTGCTACTCGCAGACGCCGTGAGCGTAAAAACATAGAGCGCGGAGCAGCTCATATTCAATCCACCTTCAACAACACAATTGTTACCATCACCGACACTCAGGGTAATGCGGTTTCATGGGCAAGCGCTGGTGAGATGGGCTTCAGAGGCTCTAAGAAATCAACTCCCTTCGCAGCTCAGACAGCTGCTGAGGTTGCAGCAAAGGCTGCTATCGAGCACGGTATGAAAACAGTTGAGGTTTACGTTAAAGGCCCCGGCCAGGGTCGTGAAGCTGCAATCAGAGCATTGCAGACAGCAGGTCTGGATGTAACAATGATTAAGGATGTTACTCCCATTCCTCACAACGGCTGCCGTCCGCCTAAGAGAAGACGCGTATAAACCTATAATTTCAGGAGGTGTAACTACATGGCAAGATATACCGGTGCGGTATGTAAATTGTGCCGCCGCGAGGGCAAAAAGCTCTTTTTAAAGGGTGAAAGATGTTATTCATCAAAGTGCGCTTTAGAGCGTCGTTCATATGCTCCCGGTCAGCATGGTCAGAGCCGCAAAAAGACTTCAGAATACGGTTTGCAGCTTCGTGCCAAACAGCAGGCAAGACGCTACTACGGTATTAACGAAAGTCAGTTCCACAAATATTTTCTTATGGCTGAGCGCAAGCAGGGCATGACAGGTGAAAACCTTCTTCGTATCTGCGAGAGCCGCCTTGACAATGTTGTTTATCTTCTCGGCTGGGCTAATTCCAGAGCAGAAGCAAGACAGCTTGTTTTACACAATCATTACCTTGTAAACGGCAAGAAGGTAAACATTCCTTCAATCCTTCTCAAAGCCGGCGATGCGCTGACAATTAAAGAAGGCAGCCGCGACAGTGAAAAGATTAAAGCGGTATTGGAAACAAACGGTGCCCGTCCCGTTCCCCAGTGGCTTGACAAGGCATCAGATTATGAAGCAAAAATCATAAACCTTCCCGACCGTGAGATGATTGCTGCTCCCGTTGAAGAGCATCTTATCGTCGAGTTCTATTCAAAATAATATAAAACAACACTGTATTTTACAAGGAGGGTTTTGAATGATAGGATTTGAAAAGCCCAGAATCGAAACAGCTGAAGTTTATCCTGACGGAACTTACGGCAGATTCGTTGTAGAGCCCCTCGAAAGAGGATACGGTATGACTCTCGGCAACAGCCTGAGAAGAGTGCTCCTTTCCTCCCTCCCGGGTTATGCAATCACATCTGTTAAAATCGATGGAATTCTTCATGAGTTCTCAACCATTCCCGGAGTAAAAGAAGATGTAACCGAGATAGTTCTTAATCTCAAGAGTGTTATTCTTAAAATTCACGGCGACGGTCCCAAAACAATGTATGTTGATATGAAGGGTCCCGGAGAGCTCACAGCGGGCTGCTTTAAGTATGATTCAGAGGTTGAAATCCTCAACCCCGAGCTTCATATAGCATCCCTCGACTCCGACGCTAATGTCGTTATGGAACTTACCTGCGACGGCGGCAGAGGATATGTGTCGGCAGAAAAGAATAAGGCAGACCTTGACCTGCCTATCGGCGATATAGCTGTTGACTCAATTTTTTCACCTGTTCTTAAAGTTAATTACACAGTCGAGAACACACGCGTCGGTCAGATTACTGACTATGACAAGCTTACACTTGAGGTGTGGACAGACGGCACAATTTCCGCTAAGGAAGCCGTATCTCTTGGCGCCAAGATCCTCAACGACCACCTCAGTCTCTTCGGCGACCTCTCAGACGAGGCTTACGAAACAGAGATTATGGTAGAAAAGAGCAAGAACGGTAAAGAGAAAGTTCTGGAGATGACCATTGAGGAACTTGACCTGTCTGTGCGTTCATTCAATTGCTTAAAGAGAGCAGGCATAAACACAGTTGAAGATTTAATCGGTAAGTCAGAAGACGACATGATGAAAGTTCGTAACCTCGGCAGAAAGTCCCTTGACGAAGTTGTAGCAAAGCTCACTTCTCTCGGTTATGACCTTCGCAGAGATGAAGAATAATTTTCACTGCAGATAACAGAAGTTATCGGATTCGTAAATTTATAATCCAACCTATAACGGTAAAGGAGTGATTTTAATGCCCGGTTCCAGAAAGCTTGGCAGAGCAACAAGCCATCGTAAGGCGATGCTCAGAGGCATGGTAACCTATCTTTTAGAGAGCGGCAGAATAGAAACCACCGTTACAAGGGCCAAAGAAGTTCGCGCGATGACTGAGAAAATGATCACCATCGCTAAAGACAACAGCCTTCACGCAAGAAGACAGGTTCTCGCTTACGTTACAAAAGAGGATGTTGTTAAAAAGCTCTTCGACGAAATTGCCCCCAAATATAAGGACGTTAACGGCGGCTATTGCCGTATAATCAAAACGGAAGCCCGCAGAGGCGACGCAGCTGAAATGTGCATTATTGAGCTCGTTGACGCTGATTCCGCAAAGAAATAATTAAGTTATCATAAAAAGAACCTGTACGGTTTACGCCGTGCAGGTTTTTTCTTTTGGCTATGATTGTGAGAAAAAAGTGAAAAGCCTGCGATAATTTTACTTATTATTGAGACCTGTAATTTTACTCTTTCGTCATATTTCGACAATATGTAATAATTGACTTTTCAGCGGTTGCCTGTTATATTTATAAAAGATAAACATAAAGGCGGTGCGGTATGGATTTTTCAAGCTGGATGTCGTGCATTAAGGACGAGACTAAAATCACGGATATTGTTATGCCCGGCTCTCATAATTCGGGCACACGGGGAATGATTGCCCCTGCCTGCTGTCAGAAGTCAACTCTTGCCGGGCAGTTCAGGCACGGCGTGCGTCAGTTCAGCCTGAGAATCACAACAAATAAAATCACTAAAAAAATCGTATTCTGCCACAGCGTGATAACGGGTGTTCCGCTTGAAAATGAATTAGCGGAGCTGAAAAAAGTCATGGACGAAAATCCGTCCGAGTTTGTCATTTTTGATGTGTGCGAATACCCCGACGAGAGAATCGGAAAATTCACCTTTAAATTCCGCGCAGAGCCGATGGAGGTTGACAGGATTTTTGAAAATTCGCTTTGCGCTTCTCAGCTTGCGCTGACGGATTTTGAAAGTATCAGCGATGTTACCATGGGCGATATAAGAAAATCGGGCAAAAGTTTTCTGATAATCAACGGCGAAAAAAAGTATAAATACAGCGTGAGCGGCGGTTTTAAAAGCCCGTGGTCGCCCGAGCGGCACGGCAGGCTCGCGCCCGTTTTTGTTAAGCGCGCCTCGGAGGTCTTTGACAAGG
>JAZLFI010000182.1:0-1025 GCA_045615725.1 Oscillospiraceae bacterium | reverse complement strand
CATTATAACGCCTTTCAGCATCCTCTTCACTCTCGGCGGCAAGGATATACGCTTCCGCTTCCTTAAGAGCGGCTTGCAGCGCTTCGCTCGCATAGACTTCTGAACCGTATGCCACAAGGAAATCCTGCCGCAACTGCTTGACATAGCCCTCCTTGATATCCAGCAACTTAAACAGCGATGTGTACTTTTCTTCGATTTCATTCAGTTCATCATACGAGGTGGCTTTGCTGTATTCGTCAATGTAGGCGCGTGCCAGTTCCCAAAAAGCATCCGATTGTTCTCCGGCATATTGGTACAAGAATGTGCAGTAATCGGCACAGTCGGAAAGCACCGCTTCTATCAGGAAATAGTAGGTCTCCCAGAAGGGTCCCATTGCTTCATACATCGCATCGTAGCCATCCGCCTCCGCCGCCTTCACTGCGGGAATCAGCCCGTCAATGACATTGTCCAGCGTGGCGATTATGTTTTTGAATGCCATACGGAATTCTTCCGATTTTTCACCGTCCGTGGCATCCTCATGGTTTATCCAGAAATTAACGACGAAAATGAGCTCCTGACGCTCGTCCAGCATATCGAATTTTATTCCGATCAGCCCGACCTGCGCTTCGATCGCTGCCAACTGCTCGGCGTTCAGTCCCAGATGCGGGGTACTCGTAATGCCGGACAGTTCCGTGAGCAGCTCCACAGCAAAGGCTTTCTCGGTCTCCGTTGCGGCTTCGTCTGCGATAATTTCGTGTGCCACAGCCGTCAGATGGTCTTTTTCATATGCGATATAAATCGCATAAAAGCCCTGCTCATAAATATCGACGGCTTCCTGCATATCGGCGGCTGCCATGATACGCTCCGTGTATGCCTCAAGCACGGCGAGCACCGTCTCGGACAGCTCCTCGTTATCGGGGAGCCAATTGTAAAGGTCGCTCACAAGTTTTTCTTTATATTCAATAAAATCAAGTGCGTTCTCATATGCTTCACGGATTGCCTCTTCCTGCTCCTCTGTGAGCGCGGAAACGTACTCTTTCAAAAAG
>JAZLFI010000181.1:0-8231 GCA_045615725.1 Oscillospiraceae bacterium | reverse complement strand
GGCGTTGAGTTTATGGCGGACTGGTGGAGTCACGGCAGAATTTTCGGTGACCAGACACATTTCCTTGAGGCCGACGACGAGCGCACAGATGTTATGATTTACTGGGGCTCAAATGCTTATGTTTCGCATCAGATGCCAAATTCAAAGCGCATTTGCCGTGAGTTCTCCGAAAGCCCTGACAAGATGGTAATAGTTGTTGACCCACGCCTTTCCGAAACCGCGCGCATGGCGGATATGCACATCATGCCCGCACTTGGCTCGGATTCGCTTTTCCTGCGCGCGCTCATTGCGCTCATTCTCGAAAACGGCTGGGAGAACAAGGAATACCTGAGCAAATACGCAAAGGACTGGAATCTTGCAAAGGTCTGGTTCAGAGATTTTGATATAGACAATGCATTGCGCGTCTGCAATATTCCCCGTCAGCAGGCTGAGGAATTTGCGAGAATTCTTACTACAAGAAAATGGGGCATGCACCGCGACCTGGGTCTGTTCTTTGGCAGACACGCCACCATGAACAGCTATCTGTGCATCATGCTGACCATAGTCTGCGGAATGTGCCTTGTTCCCGGCGGCAACGTTCCTCCGGAAAGAGTTATTTCACTCGGCGGAAGCGATGAGCGCGATTCCAAAACATGGCGCACTCCCGTAACCAACCGCTTCCCCGTTTCGCGTGTTTATCCCGAAGCTGTAATTCCGGATGAAATTCTCGGCAACAACCCTGACAGAATTCGCTTTGCAATAACATCCGTTAATAACCCCCTGCGCAGTTATCCCGACTCGCAGAAAATGGAGGAGGCTCTCCGCTCGCTCGAGCTTCTCGTTGCCATCGAAAGCTGCGAAACGGAAGTTGCTCAGTTTGCAGACTATGTTCTCCCCTCCACCACCGCTTACGAAAGCGGCGGCGGTTTCAACATATTTACTCTCAACTATCCCGACGTTGTATTCGGATGCCGAAAGCAGATAGTAAAGCCACTGGGTGAGGCTAAAGAGGACTCCATGATATTCGCGGAGCTCACCGAGGCTATGGGGCTTATTCCCAAGCTCCCGCAATGGCTGTACAAAGCCGCTGAGGACGCGGTTATCTCCGGCGACAGAATGAAATACTTTATGAAGTTCGGCATGTGGCTTGCCATGGGAAACATGAAATACTTTGACCAGGCACCCACTGTCATGGCGCTGACCTTGGGCAAGGCCATGGGCTCTGCCGACCGCGCTATGACCTGGGGCGGCATGCTTCTCAGTCCCCTGCCCAAAAATGCGATAATGACCGCTCCCGTTAATAAAAAACAGCATCCCCTGCTTTCACGCATGCCCGTTCTGGCTGACCTTTTCAAGATGGACGCCGCATTCAAGCTGGTTGACGACCACCCCGAGGGTGCTGTCATTGCTCACAGCGATGAATTTAATCTCATGAAGCGGCACATAAAGCACAAAGACGGCAAATTCCACCTCTGGTGCGAGGAAATTGACGAATACATAAAGCGTATCACGCCCGAAAAAGAGGCGGAAGCACTCCGACTTAAAGACGGATACAACATGATTCTCTCCGCTGGCCGTCACTCCGACGCAGGCGTTAACGCATCCATGCGAAACAGCAGGACATTCAAATACCGCCAGCCTTACAAGCTTGCGATGAATCCAGAGGACGCAAAAGAAATGGGCTTTGCTGACGGTCAGACCGTAAGGCTTTCCACCAACAAGGGCAGTATCGAAATTCCCCTTGAGTGTTCATGGCAGATTTCCCGCGGCTACTGCATGATGCCCCACTATTTCGGTCTGAAATTTGAGGGGGAAACCTATGGCAACCATGTAAACTATCTCACCGACCACCGTGATATTGACGAGATTACGGGCAATGCGCGCTGGCGCTATACTCCATGCAGAGTTGAAGCAATATAAAAAAGCTGTGTACCTTTTCGGTACACAGCCTCAAATTACAGCGTTTTCAGTTGTTCCTCGCTCATGCGCCATTCGGGTGCTACATTATAGATTTCTTCCGTTCTGCGGCGTACCACCTGGCGGAGATTGAACTCGCCTTTCCTCTTGCACCATTCATAGGTTGTGTAATATGCAAGGTCAACGCCGAGCGGTGCAAGCTTTTCGGCAGGCTCGGGGCTCAGTATAACGCCTGTCTTCTGGCTGTTGCTCAGAAGCTTTATCATCCATTCGTCAACGGTATGCACAGTATCCATAACGTCAAGCTCGCCCATGAGTTCAAGGCGGAAAAGAGCGCCCGTCAGTCCGGGGCCGAAATTCATCGCAACCGCAAGGTATCGGTCGCAGAGTATCCACATTCGCTCAAAGTCGTTTTCTGCGGCTACGAAATCACCGAAGAAAGCTTCTCTGTCAAGTCGGGCATCGGAAAGGATTTTATCTATTATCTCCTTTTTTCCCGCAAAATTCAGGTAAAAGGTTGAGCGAGCAATACCAGCATCCTTGCAGATATCGTTCACGGAAACATTTTCGTATCCTCTCTCCTTGAACAGTTTTACAGCGGAGGAAATTATTGTTTTAGTAAATTTTGTATTGGTTTCCGGCATAAAATCACCTCTCGGACATGGTGTCCATGTTCTGTGGACATTATATTCGGTTTTTTGATTTTTGTCAAACACTTTTGCCTTTTCGGTAGGCAAATCGAATACACGTTTTTTGTGAATTTTTTAGAAACTGCTTACAGGTAATTGAATTAGCTTCGCCAATTTAATAACATTAGTTTATTAAGGTTAAGGCCTTGTGTTAACAGCGTAATTTATTAATTGGAGGAATATATATGGGCGTTTGGAAAAAGACCCAATGCAACTTCTGCGGTCTGAGCTGCGGCTTGGAAATGGAAGTTGAAAACAACAAAATTGTCAGTGTTCGTCCCGACCCTGACAGCCCCCGCACCCACGGCTACTGCTGCCGCAAGGGCAGAAGCGCCAAATACTTCACCGACCACGGGGACAGACTGAAATACCCCATGAAGCGCGTCGGCGACCATTTCGAGCGCATTTCCTGGCAGCAGGCTTACAAGGAAATCGCCGAAAAGGCAAACAAAATTCTTGACGAGCACGGTCCCCGCTCATTCTCATTCCTCGGCGGTGCCCTCGGCTCGGTACAGACTCCCTATGCCATCGGCAAGGCAATAACCTACGGCGTGGGAAGCCAGTACGTCTTTAACCCCATCGGCATTGAGTTCATGGGCAACTGGTGGGCTCACGGCAAAATCCTCGGCGACCAGATGCACTTCCTCGAGCCCGACGACAAGGAAAGCGAAGTCATCATCTACTGGGGCTCAAACTCTTACGTTTCGCATCAGATACCCGACGCGAGAAAGGTATGCCGCGAGTTTTCCGAGGAGTCGGAAAAGATGGTCATCGTTGTTGACCCCCGTCTTTCCGAAACGGCACGCATGGCGGATATGCACATTGCGCTCAAGCCCGGCACCGATGCTCTCTTCCTGCGCGCACTGATTGCAATCATCGTTGAAAACGGCTGGGAAGACAAAGAGTTCATTAACAAATATGTTTCCGACTGGGGCAAGGCACTTCCCTGGTTCAAGAACGTTGACATCGACAACTCCCTGCGTATCTGCGGTGTTCCCAGAAAGCAGACAGAAGAATTTGCAAAAGTTCTCACCTCCAAGAAGTGGGGCATGCACCAGGACCTGGGCATATTCTTCGGCCGTCACAGCACTCTTGACAGCTATCTGTGCATAGTCCTCACCGTTATCTGCGGCATGGCGCTTGTGCCCGGCGGCAGTATCGTTCCCGAATGCGTCATCGAGCGCGGTACATTCTGCGACGAGCACAATCCCAAGACCTGGAGAGCTCCCGTCACAAACCGATTCCCCGTTATGAACGTCTTCCCCGTCGGCATTATTCCCGACGAGGTTCTCGGCGACAATGAGGACAGAATCCGCATCATGTTCACCTCCATGGGCAACCCCCTGCGCAGTTATCCCGACTCCAACAAGATGAAAGAGGCTCTTGAGCATCTCGAGCTTCTTGTTGCGATTGACTGCTGTGAGACCGAGGTAACACGTATTGCCGACTATGTTCTCCCCGGCATGAACGCCTACGAGGGCGGCGGCGATATGAACGCATTTACCCTCAACTATCCCGAGATTGTTTTCCAGTCACGCAAGCAGGTTGTAAAGCCCGTTGGCGAGGCAAAGGAAGATACAATGATTCTGGCAGAGATTGCAGAGGCTATGGGAATCGTTCCCAAGCTTCCCCAGTATCTGTACAAAGCCGCAGAGGATGCAGTTATCTCCGGCGACAGAATGAAGTATTTTGAAAGAGTCCTCTTCTGGACCGCCTGCGGTCATCTCAAGTACTTCGACCAGCTGGCAATTGTCATTGCGCTGACTCTCGGCAAGGCATACGGCTCCGCCGCACGCGCAATCTCATGGGCAGGCATGCTCACTAGCCCCATTTGCGGCAAGGGTCTTGTAACCGCAAAATATGACTGGAAAAAGCATCCCGTTCTTGCAAACATGCCCATGCTCAAGGACTGGTGCGAAATGGATGCCGCATTCGAGCTTGTTGACAATCATCCCGAGGGTGCAATCATCGGATATGCAAAGCCCGACGAGATGCTCAAAAGACATATTGCTCACAAGGATAAGAAGTTCCACCTCTGGTGCGAGGAGATTGATGACTTCATTAAGTGCATCACTCCCGAGCTGGAAGAGCCCGAGCTCGTTCTCGGCGACGGCAATAACTTCATTCTTTCCGCAGGACGTCACTCCGAGGACGGCATGAACGCAACCATGCGTAACCCCGCAACATACAAGTACCGCCAGCCCTACACTCTGGCAATGAATCCCGAGGATGGCAAGGAAATGGGCTTATATGACGGTCAGATGGTCAAGGTGTCCACCAAGGCGGGCGAGCTAGAAATTCCCGTTGAGTACACATGGCAGACCGCACGCGGCTACGTTATGATTCCCCACCACTTCGGATATACCTTCCAGGGTAAGAAGGTCGGCGAACACGTCAACGTTCTCACCAGTCACAAGGACCTTGATGTACTCACCGGTAACCCCACATGGCGCTACACGCCCTGCCGTGTAGAGGCAATTTAAGGAGGTTAAGTTATGGCTAACGTAAAAATTACTCTTAACGGCAAGAAAGTTACCGTTCCCGAGGGTATCACCGTTCTTGAAGCGGCAAAGCTCAAGGGCGTATACATACCCACCCTCTGCGCTTATGAGGGCATGAAGCCCAAGGCGGCATGCAAGCTCTGCATCGTAAAGGTCAAGGGCGAGGACAAGGAAAAGCTCGCCTGCGCAACAAAAGTAAAAGACGGCATGGTTATCACCACCGATGACGATGAGCTTTTTGCAAAGCGCAAGGAAACCGTGCAGGAAATGTTCCGTCAGCACACTGTTGACTGCCACCACTGCCTGCGCATAGGCTCAACCAAGTCAAAGGACTTTGATCCCGATTTCTGCAAGGACTGCTACTTCTGCGACTGCGTCCGCGACGGCTTCTGCGAACTGCAGTCAATGGCACTCCAGTTCGGCATTGATGAGCTTCCCTTTGAAATTCACGAGCACGACTTTGCTATCGACGATTCCACGGGCAGTATCATCCGCAATCCCAACAAGTGCATCAAGTGCCGTCGCTGTACCGATGTCTGCAAGGCTCAGGGTGTCGGCATACTCGGACTTGTCAAGACCGAAAACGGACAGACTGTCGGCTCAAATACCAATCTCGTTGCTGACGGCTGTGTACGCTGCGGACGCTGTGTAAACGTCTGCCCCACGGGTGCTCTGTTCATGAAAGAGCACAAGGACGAGGAAATCTACTTCGCACACCAGTACGGCACCGAAACCGCCGCAATGGTATGCTCCTGCGTACTGCGTCCTCTTGAGGAGCTCTTCGGTGCTCCCAAGGGCAGCTTCACCTATGAGCAGGTCATCGACGGTCTGCACAAGATTGGCATTGACCACGTATACAATCCCTCATTTGCAAAGCATGCCGCGCGCTGGAAGGCAGTCGAGAAGCTCGACAAGATGATTGGCAAGAAGTGCGTAATCATGGCTGAGGACTTCGCCGCGCAGAACTTCCTCGAAAAGAACTTTGCCGAGTACAAAAAGCAGTTTTTGTTCTTCGACAGCATGCAGAAGGCATTCGGCGATTACATGCACGAAAACTATCCCGAAACCAAGCTCTATCACATCACCACCCGCAACTCCTACGGCGCTGAAGCACACGAAACAGGTGATGTTGACTACTACATCAACGTCCGCGAGCTTTACCGCATCTTCCTGCGCACAGGTGTCAATCCCGCACTGCGCAAGGGCATTGAGCTCGAGGAGCCCTGCGAATATGAGCGCTGTCTGCGCTATGACGCACTGTTTTCAGCAGGCGGCTGGAAGCTTGAGGGCGGCATTGAGGAAATAAGCTTCGAGGAAAAGGGCAAAACCTATAAGGCCGCAATATGCCATAATCTCGGCGAGGTCAAGAAGGCTGTCGAGAATATGGATAAATACGACGTAATTAAAGTTATTGCATAAAGGAGAGGGTATCCATGAGTGAAAACATAATCTATTGCTACTCCGGCTCAGGCAACTGCCTGAACATGGCAAAGGAAATCGCAAAAAATCTGGGTGATACCGACATCGTCATGATGCGCAAGGCGCCCGAAATCACCGATGCCACCGCATATAAGCGCGTCGGCTTCATCACCCCCTGCTACGGCGGCGGTCTGCCCGGCGGCGTTGAGGAACACGTGAAGTCAATCAAGATAGGCCCCGATGCTTACAAGTTTGGCGTAATTCAGTATGCCGGCTACATGGGCTGCGGTCTGCACAAGATTGACAAAATCGTTGACCTTGACTACTGGAGCGGAGTTTCAAACCACTGCTCGGCAATCTGGCTCATGCCCCACTATCTCACCATGCCGCCCACAACACTCAAAGGTGCTCAGAAGCGCTCCGACAATGCCGCGAAGGTCATTGCTCACGACGTAAAGCGCCTGATTAAGAGCGCAAAGAAGCCGCCTAAGAGAATTGTCAATGCCGCCGAAAGCGCAGGCTTCGGCAACATCAACAAGCTCATAAACGGCAAGATGAATGTCAGCGACGCATGCATAGGCTGCGGCCAGTGCGCAAAGCTCTGCCCCAAGGGCAACATCAAGATTGTTGACGGCAAGTCCTCAATCGGCACCGATTGTATCGGATGCATGGCATGCGTCGAGTTCTGCCCCAACGAGGCAATAAACGTAGGTAAGATTACCGTAAAGCGTGCACGCTTCCACAACGCAAACGTAAAGGCGGAGGACCTTATGGAATCCGTCATCCACATTGACTGATAATCAAAATTACAAACTCCGAGTTATACAGCCTAAAGCGAAAGCCACGGCTGTGTAACCGGGGCACGGTGGGAAACTGCCGTACCTTCCGTTTTGAAAAGGAGTAAAAAATGAACCGACTGAAACTCAGGCGCCTTATATTCATGGCGCTGTGCTGCGATTTGGGTGTCTTTGCGAAGAAACTCATTGTACCCGCGGCAAACATCCTTACCGATTCCCTCCACATCCCCGGCGGTGTCGGCACAAGCTTTTCACTGATGTTCATCGTAGTTGCGGCGGTATTCGTCCCCCGCTTCGGAAGCGCAACACTGATGGGACTTGTGCAGAGCGGCATCGCCCTTTGCATGGGAACTGTGGGAAGCCTTGGCGCTCTTGCACCTCTGGGCTATATTCTCCCCGGCATTGCCATTGACTGCGTATTACTCGTTTCAAGAAAGCTCAAACTAAGCAGAAACGAAAGTCTTGTTATGGCAAACGCCCTCGCCTCTGTTGCGGCATGCCTCGTTGCAAATGCGGTTGTATTTAATCTTCGGGGTATTGTCCTCCTGCTGTATGTCAGCGTATCGCTGACAAGCGGTGCAATATGCGGCGTTCTCGCAGGAAGTGTAGCCGAAAAGCTGGAACCTGTATTCGGAAAGGATGTAAAGCATGAAAAGCAAAAAACTGTTTACGGCAATAGCTGTTCTTATAGCGCTGACGGCAATTCTCGCGGTCATACATCTGACAACGCGCACGCCTGAAACTGAGGGCGAAATCCTCGTAAACGGCGAGAACGTAAAAATTGCGGATATAAAAATGTCGCCCGTCACCGGCACTGTCGTGAACGGCAAGGGCGAGGAAAAACAAATTGACGCACAAGGCATAATCCTTTCTGAAGTCTGTGGCGGTGTATCATCCGCGGTCACTGTCACAGCATCAGATGAGTATTC